>JAFUPG010000018.1 GCA_017481325.1 Oscillospiraceae bacterium | reverse complement strand
TTCATCACCTGCCGTGTCTACAAGGGCATCCAGACCGAGACCATCTACGAGAGCTGGGTGGTGGACACCTACTACGGCTACTCCAGAACCATCGATCAGGAGTACCCCTGGGTGGAGTACACCTGGACCTACGACGGCGAGCGTTGGATAGCCACCAAGACCTGTGTGGCGGAAATGACCAAGGAAGAGTCCACCGAGCTGCCCACCAAGCCCAATCAGGGCGACGTGGTGATCCTCTACAAGGAGAACTACATCTGGACTCCCGTAGACAGCAACACCTCCAATGATCTCTACCAGATCCCCGTCATCAAGAGTCCCGAACTGGACTACGGTACCTACACCGTGGTCATCACGCCGACTTACATTCCCTTCTTCGACCACACCGGCTCCGGCGGTTACGACTTCTATCTGGATGCCGTCCGCATCTACGCTCCGGCAGAGAATATGGAGGACTACTACCTGCAGGACGGCGAGGCTCATCCCCAGTACGTAGAATTGCGTAAGCAGCTGCTGACCACCGACGAAGCAGACAATGCCACGGGCTATGTCAACGGCATCAGCTTCATTGACGGCGTAGCAGAGGGCTTACTTGCGGACTACGATGCCTACGGCCCCAATAACGAGATCTACCTGAATTCCAACCAGGCCATCGCCTTTGCCATTGACTCCAAGGGTCAGAGCATTGCCAATGTCCACGTGGGCGTGAAGAGCTTCGACAATCCCGGAACCCTTACCGCAGCGGCTATAAACGCAGCGGGTGAGACCCTGGCAGAGCAGACCGTCACCACCACCTCCCACACGGATCTGTATTACAATATCAGCAATGCTTACGTTCCCGTGGAAGGCGAGAATATCAGCAATGTCATCGTCCTGACCAACACCGGCAGCAGCCCCATCACCCTGACCACCCTGAAGATCACCTACAGCGAAGCACCCTCCGCCGACTCCGAGCTGGTCATGGATCTGGAGAAGATGCAGGCAGCCACAGGATATGTGGAGCGCAAGATCACCATCGACCTGCCCATGTCCAAGGATCTGCCTCTGACCATGGGCCACAGCGTGAACTTTGAGAGCGACCTGCAGATGAACTACCGCATCAAGCGAGCCGAACTGGAAGGCTACGACCTATCCACTGCCTATCTGGTAGTAGAAAAGGACGTCTGCTCCACCAAGGGCGAAATGGCGGTAGAGACCTGCATCCTCTATCCCGACCTGACTTCCGATGCCGAACGGGTGATCTTCACTCTCAAGGGCATCCAATCCGTAGAAATGGGCAGCGAGCTGCGAGCCACCCTTTACATTTCCGACACTCAGGGCAGGGAAGTGAAGAGTAATGTAGATATCTACTCCATCCTGGCCTACGCCCAGCTGTGCTTCGACAGCTACAGCTACGAGGAACAGCCTGCCCTGTACCGTCTGCTGATGGACACCCTGAACTACGGCGCAGCCGCCCAGGTCTACTTCGGCAGAAGAACGGACAGCCTGGTCAATGCCGGTATGGAAGCCTATCAGCAGTATGCCACCGATGAACTGGCAGCAGAGCTGACCGATACCAAGGTAGTCACTGACAATTCCAACAGCACCCTGGTCAGCAAGCTGGGCTTCACCGTCAGCTTCGCAGACAGATTGGAGCTGAACGCCAAGCTGACCCTCAGCGGCAAGGCAGCAGAGATCACTTCTGTAAAGGTCACAGACGAGAGCGGCAAGACCGTGGCCGCCCTGACGGAATTTACCCAACTGCCTGACGGCAGATTGCAGGTGACCTACAGCGGCATCAAGGCCACCCAGCTGCGGCAGATGTACTACTTCACCGCTTACAGCGGCAAAACCGCCGTCAGCCCCACCACGGGCTACAGTGTGGAAGCCTACGCAAGAAGCTGTCTGAACAGCAGCGACCTCGCTCTGGCAGAACTGGTACGCAGCTGCATGTACTACGGCGACAGCGCCGCCAACTATTTCAACGAAAAAGGAGGGGAGAGCCATTGAAAAAAGAATACAGAAAACCCCAACTGTGGTATGAAGACTTCCAACTCTCCCAATCCATCGCCTCGGGCTGCGAGGGCGTCGCCAACTACGCAGAGGGCTTATGCACCGTCACCTTAGAGGGCCCCGGCTACAGCCTGACCCTTTTCACCGACCCAGCCATCTGCTTCGACTCACCCCCCAACCCCGACGATTATCTCTGCTACCACGCCCCCACCGAGGGAAATAACGTTTTTTCCTCCTGAACCCCAAAATAACGGCTGCAACGCTGGACGTTGCAGCCGTTTTATGTTATAATGAGACCATCTTAGGAAAGAGAGAGAAGGCATGGAGCAGGTGCTGCGGCAGTATTCCATCGGCGGTCAGGTGATCGGAATTCTGAGCCCCGAATTTGAGGAAAGTGAATATTTAAGCCCCTTTCGCTGCGAAGCTGCTGCATCCGATGTGCTGTTTTGTGTAACTGTAGGACATCCGGAGCTTCCGAAGGATGCTGTTTGCCAATATCGGGATCTGCATACCGGGCGTTACACTGCAGCAGAAAAACAGATGCGTGTTCTGTTTCGGGAAAAGACTGAGGATCCTCTTCTGCTGATCTCCCAAAGCGGGGCCGGGACATATGAGGTCTGCCTGGAAGCGGCTTGCCTGCCGCTGTGGGACAGTAACCTTGTGATGAAAATGCTGGATCTTCCTTCGCTGCTGCTCTCCTTTGGCGCAGTTTTCCTCCACGCATCCTTTGTGGTTCATGCGGGCAAGGCCATCCTGTTTACCGCACCCAAGCAGACGGGAAAATCCACCCAGGCAGCCCTCTGGGAACGGCATCGCAAGGCAAAGATCCTCAATGGCGACCGTGCGCTTCTGCGCTGTGCGGACGGACGTTGGACAGCCTTCGGCTCACCTTACTGCGGCACTTCCGAGATCTGCGAAGCCGGAGCATACCCCATTGCTGCCGTCGTGATCCTGTCCCAGGGGAAGGAGAACTCCGTCCGTCCCACCCGTGCCCGTGAGGCCGTGGCTGCGTTCCTGGATGGCTGCAGCTATGATCCCCAACAGAACACAGAGCAGATCCTGGATCTGGCGCTGGATATTTGGCAGAACGTGCCGGTGCTGCATCTATGCTGCCTTCCTGATGAGTCAGCAGTTGAATGCCTGGAAAACGCAATATAAAAACCTCCTGTCACACAGGAGGTTTTTCCGTTATTTCTACAATATGCAGCTCCTGGCCATCTACACGGAAGCGGACACTGTAGCCGGCAAAATCCATGCCGTAAATGCGCCGGGGATCTGCCTGGTAAGAGGGACGGGGATCCAGCGCCAGCACCTCCCAGAGGGCCTTTCGCTCCTGCACAGGCAGTTTGTCTGCCAGATCCTCAGCGCTGCAAACCTGCAGCTTCGGCTGAGGCGCAGCCTGGGCAAAACCGCCCAGCGCCTCGGGGTGGCTGTCGGCATAGGGAATATAAGGCTTGATATCAAAAATCGGCGTGCCGTCCATCAGATCGACGCCGGAGACCACCAGACGCATTTTTTCAAGATCCACCTGCTCCAGCTTCACGCAGGACAGGCCAATGGGATTGGGGCGGAAGGGAGAACGGGTGGCAAAGACCCCCAGGCGCTCATTGCCGCCCAAACGGGGCGGTCGCACCGTGGGCGACCATTTGCTGCGCTTGGCCTCGGAGAACTCCCAGATCAGCCACAGATGACTGAATTGCTCAATGCCACGGAGGGCATCGGGGTTGCGGAATTTCTCTTCAAAAACGATCTCGGCACGCAGCTCTTTGACCAGACCGCTCTGACGGGGAATTCCGAATTTCTCCGGAAAAGCGCTGTGAATTCTGGCAATATATTCCATAATTACCTCTTAAAGTTGAGAGAAGATGGTTCCAAGGGATTCATGGAACACCAGATCGGCACGGTCATCATAGGGGGTCTCGTCCCGGTTGATCAGCACCAGACGCTTGCCACGGTAATAGTTCAGCAGACCTGCCGCAGGATAAACGGTCAGGCTGGTGCCGCCCACGATCAAGAGATCCGCTTTGGCAATGGCAGAAATGGCACCCATCAGGGTCTTTTCGTTTAGCGCTTCCTCATAGAGAACCACGTCCGGCTTGATAATGCCGCCGCAGTCGCAGAGGGGAATACCCTCCGCATCCCGAACGGTCTCCGCCGGGTGGGCCTTGCCGCATTTCATGCAGTAGTTCCGCAGAACGCTGCCGTGGAGCTCGTAGACCTTGCGGCTGCCTGCTTTCTGGTGCAGGCCGTCAATGTTCTGGGTCACCACGGCGGCCAGATGGAATTCGTCCTCCAGCCTTGCCAGCACCTTGTGGGTGATATTGGGCTCGAAGCCCAGAGGCAGCATTTTCTCCCGGTAAAAACGGAAGAAATAGGCAGGATCTTTCTTGAAAAAGCTGTGAGAAATAATGGTTTCCGGGCTATATTCAAACTTTTGCCGATATAAACCGTCCACACCCCGGAAATCGGGGATTCCCGACTCGGTGCTGACACCGGCGCCGCCGAAGAATACCGCAGACTTACTCTCCTCGATCCAGCTTTTCAGCAGCTCTAATTTCGTCTTCATCTTCGATCTCCCTGAGGATCTTTTTGTCCTCTTTCGTCTCAAATTTCAGCTTGGCGTACATATCGGGGCGGCGCTCCCGGGTGCGCAGGATGGACTGCTTCCTGCGCCAGCGAGCCACCCGTGCGTGGTCGCCGGAGCGCAAAATGGGTGGGACCTCCCGTTCGTGCCACACGGCGGGGCGGCTGTACTGGGGGTACTCCAGGGTGCCTGCCCAGTGGCTCTCGTCCTCAAAGCACTCCGCATCGGACAGCACCCCGGGGATCATGCGGCAGACCGCATCGGCCACCGCCATGGCCGGGATCTCGCCACCGGTGAGTACGAAATCACCGATGGAGATCTCCTCATCCACGCATTCGTCAATAAAGCGCTGGTCAATGCCCTCATAATGGCCGCAGACCAGAATCAGATGCTCCATTTTGGAGAGGCGGATGGCATCGGCTTGCTTAAACACATGGCCGCAGGGGGAGAGGTAAATGGTATGCACCGGGCCACCGGCCTCGTCGCAGGCGTGGCACCAGCAGTTGTACAGGGGATCGGCCTGCATCACAGCGCCGTGACCGCCGCCGTAGGGGTAGTCGTCCACCTGATTCTGCTTGTTGGTGGTATAATCCCGAATCTGGTGGGCCTCAATGCGGATAATGTCCCGCTCCTGGGCTCTGCCCAGAATGGACTCGCTGAGCACATCGCCCACGGTATCGGGGAAGAGGGTCAAAATATCAATTCTCATCGGTTGCCATTCCCTCGATCAGGTGGATGCGGACATAGCCCTCTGCCACATTGATTTCTTTCACAAATTCCTTTACGCTGGGGATCATATACTTGTGCTCGCCCTGGATGACATACACGTCGCTGGAGGGCATGGTCAGCACCTCTGTGATCTTGCCGATCTCCACGCCATCTTCGGTAACAGCCTTGCAGCCGATAAGGTCGGCAATAAACACCGTACCCTCGGGGAGCTTGACGTCAGAGCGGTCAATGGACACCACCTGCCCACGCAAAAGGGTAGCCTGCTCCGGCGTATCGATGCCCTTGAGCTTAGCCAGAACGCAGGTCTTGTGCACCCGGGAGGACAGCACCTCGTAGGGCTTGCCCTTGAGATAGAAGGTGTCAAAATCCAGCAAAAATTCCGGGCCGTCTGCCCAGGGAAGGATCTTTACCTCGCCCTGAATGCCGTGGGTGGAGACGATCTCGCCGGTTTCCAATAAATTTACTGCCATGGTGTCTCTCCTTTTACAGTTTGTCGTAGGTCTTTTCCAGGAAACGCTCGGTTTTGATGATAAAGCGCTCGTGGACAGCTCGGCCGATCTCACCGGACTCGTCATAGGCGACGATCTCGAAGGTGACCTTTCTGCCTGCTACGGCGGTAACGGTAGACTCCGCACGAACCTCCATGCCCACAGGAGTGGCGGAGGTGTGATTCACATTCATCATGGTGCCCACGGAGCTCTCGCCCTCGGCCAGACAGGGGGCGATGGACTCACAGGCTGCGCCTTCCATCAGCGCCACCATACAGGGCGTGGCATAGACCAGCAGATCGCCGGAGCCTACTACCTGGGCGGTATCCTCTTTTTCTACCAGAGCCTCAGCGTGGCCCTGAATGCCGACTGTTAATTCCATAAAAAAGCGCTCCTTTTCCTATACTCTATCTTATATCATAGCAAAAACCGCTGCGAAGGTCAATTGCTAAATCCGAAACTTGACCTTTTTGCCCGAAAGGATTACAATACAAGGAAAGAAACGAGAAAAGGAGTGTTTCTATGAAGCAGATTTGGAAGCGCTGTCTCTGCGCATTGCTTTTGCTTGCCCTGCTGCCTCTGCAGGTCTTTGCGGTGGAGGAACTGCCGGAGGCTTACGCACAGAACCAAGGGGAGGGAAGTTTCCTCCTCAGCGAGGACAGCCGTTTTTACTTTGTCTCCTCTGAAGCGCCGGAGGATCCGGAGACCTTGCTTTTGATCGCCGGAGAATATGCCGCCTGTGGCTTGCCCAATGAGACCCCCATGAATATCCTCTGGGGTCCGGAAAACGGAGCAAAAGCGTCGGATCTTATGCTGATTTTGAAGCAGGGTCTGCAGCCGGAGAGCTACACGGTGCAGGCGGACAGCTGTGGAGTGCGCATTACCGCCTCCGACATGACCGGCCTGCTCTACGGCGCCAGAATGTTGCTGAAGTACTTTTTAAGTGAAGGTGCAACAGAGATCCCTGCCTGTTCTTTTTCCGATACCCCGGACACAAAGGAGCGTACTCTGATGCTGGACTGTGCCAGAAAATTCTGGTCAGTGTCCTGGATCGAGAACCTGATCGCTCAGATCTCCTGGCAGGGCTATAACGCCTTGCAGCTCCATCTGGCAGAGGATCAGGGTATTCGCACAGATATCTGGAGTGAGGGCTCAGATAAGAACGGCAACGACTTCTCCTGGCTCATAGGCTATGACCAAAACTGGAACAGCGACTATCCCGACCCCAATGCCGAAAGCTACTATACCGCCGAGGATATGCGCCGCATTGCCGCCACCGCCGAGAAATACCATGTTCAATTGATCGTGGATTACGATGTGCCGCCCCACTGTGATGTCATGACCCGTCGCTACGAAAATTTCGTGGCGGAGAACCCCAACTACAGCTTTACCTACGACGGTGTGACCTACAGCGCCGAGGGCATGACCGCCAACGGCGAGACCCGTGGCTATGATCGCATCGCCTACCCCAATGCGGATTTCTTCCACATCAGGGTTCTCAGCACTCGTCAGACCGTAGATGTGACCAACCCCGTAGCCAGAGCCTTCAGCCTGGCTGTGGTACAGGCATATGCGGACTTTTTCAACGATTTAGGCTGTACCGCCTTTAACCTGGGCTGCGACGAGCTGTCCCTTTCCGAGAGCGACGGCTGGGCAGCCTATGCCGAGAGCCATATTCCCGGGGGCAGCAGCGCCTATGATACCCTCATCGACTATGTCAATGAGGTCAGCGCTCTCCTGAAAGCCGAGGGCTACACCTCCATCCGTGCCTTTAACGATGTGCTCTACAATGAGCAGATCCATATTACGTTGGATCCGGATATCGAGCTTCTGGTCTGGAGTTTGACCGACAACGATCTGGTGGAGCAGTACCTGCAAGACGGCAGAGGACTTTACAACTGCATCCAGAACTACTGCTATTATGTTCTGCGTGTCAATTCCCAGGGCGATGCCCGAAGTGAGCAGAACTACTGGTGGTCCTTCCACCACTCCACGGCAGAGCTGCTCTACGAGCAGTGGGACCCCAGCCGGATGTATAACTACGATGTGAGCGGCACTTCCGTGACAGGAGAGCAGCTTATGGGCGGCTATTTCCTGATCTGGGGCGATTTCGGCGGCTATCGGACAGAGGAAGAGGTCTGGTACGGCGAGAGCGGAACCGGGGAGTATAACCTCATCGACCGTCTCTGGGCCAACAGCGCCAAGATGCTCCGCTGGGATCTGGATGAGAGCATGAGCTATGGGGAATTCCGTGAAAAAACCGAAGCCATCCGCTACTATCCCGGCTACAGCCATTGCACCCAGTCCCTTGCAGCCCAGCCTCAGGCGCTGATGGTGCAGTACACCGACCGCTCCCGGCTGGAGAGTCTGCTGGCCGAGGAAATCGACAATTCCCTCGGCCTCTACACGGAGGACTCCTTCCATGCCTATGAGATCGCAAGAGCAGAGGCGCAGGCGGTGTTCAATGATCCCATTGCGGTTCAGCTTGCCGTAGATATGATCACGGAAACCTTGAGCACTGCCCGACAGGCGCTAAGCTATCGTATCGCAAGGGTGAACATCCAGGTGGTGGATCAGGACAGCGGCGAATTTGTGGATCTGATCTTCCTGGAGGAGGGCTTCGGCAGCTTCTTCCTGACGGAACTGCCCTCCTATGCAGGCTACAGCGTGACCGCCGTGCGTGGAAATGCCACCTATGTTTCCACGGAAAGCGGTGGGCTTCTCTACGGCATGGCCGAGTGGGGCGCTACTATACGAATTTTCGTGGGAACAACGTAAAAAACTGTTGCCATTTGAGCAAAGTAGGGATATAATCTAAGCAAATTAACACATAAGAGGTGTCATTATGGATATCAATGATAAGCTGAATATGACCATGCTCTGCGACTTTTACGAGTTGACCATGAGCAACGGCTACTTCCGCAACGGCATGAAGGATCAGATCTGCTACTTTGATGTGTTCTACCGCAATGTTCCCGACGGCGGCGGCTTTGCCATTGCTGCCGGCCTGGAGCAGGTGGTGGAGTATATTAAGGATCTGCACTTCTCCGAAGAGGACATCGCCTACCTGAGAAAGCGCAACCTGTTCCGGGAGGATTTCCTGGATTACCTGCGGAATTTCCGCTTCACCGGTGACATTTTCGCCGTACCCGAGGGAACACCCGTATTCCCCAAGGAGCCCATGCTCACCGTCCGTGCCCCTGCTATTGAGGCACAGCTCATCGAGACCTATATCCTGCTGATCCTGAACCACCAGAGCCTCATTGCCACCAAGGCCAACCGTGTGGTGCGTGCGGCTCAGGGCAGAAGAGTTCTGGAATTCGGCTCCCGTCGTGCCCAGGGCGCCCAGGGTGCCATTCTGGGTGCCAGAGCGGCCTTTATCGGTGGTTGCGACGGCACGGCCTGTACCATCTCCGACCAGCTCTACGGCGTCCCTGCCGGCGGCACCATGGCCCACTCCTGGGTGCAGATGTTCCCCACAGAGCTGGAGGCTTTCACCACCTACTGCAAGCTCTACCCCAACAACGCCACCCTCCTGGTAGATACCTACAACACCCTCAAGAGCGGTGTGCCCAATGCCATCCGTGCCTTTAATGAGGTCTTAAAACCCCTGGGCATCACCAAGTGCGGTATCCGTCTGGACTCCGGCGATATGACCTACCTGACCAAGAAGGCTCGTCAGATGCTGGATGAGGCAGGTTGGACAGGCTGCGAGATCTCTGTTTCTAACTCTCTGGACGAGTATATCATTCAGGATCTGCTCCGTCAGGGTGCGCAGATCGATATGTTCGGCGTGGGCGAGCGCCTGATCACTGCCCGCAGTGAGCCTGTTTTCGGCGGCGTGTACAAGCTGGTGGCTGTGGAAGAGAAGGACGGCACGGTCACCCCCAAGATCAAGATCTCCGAGAACGTTGGTAAGATCACCAACCCCCACTTCAAGAAGCTCTACCGCTTCTACGGCAACGACACCGGCAAGGCCATTGCAGACTACCTCTGCGTCTACGACGAGACCGTGGACGACAGCAAGGATCTGCTGATCTTTGACCCCGAGGCTACCTGGAAGCAGAAGACCGTCTATAACTTCACCGCCCGTGAGCTGCAGGTGCCCATTTTCCAAAACGGTGAGCTGGTCTATAAGCTGCCGGAACTGAAGGAGATCCGTGCCTACTGCAAGGAGCAGGTGGAGAGCCTGTGGGACGAGGTCAAGCGTTTTGACAATCCCCATGCCTACTACGTGGATCTGTCCCAGAAGCTCTGGGATATTAAGTACTCCCTGCTGAAGGACAACGCAGGCGGAAACAAGGCATGAGACAAAATCGGAAAACCAAAACCCTGGCGCTGTGCGGCGTGCTGGCCGGTCTGGCTTTGGCATTGATGTTCCTGGGTGGCGTGCTGCCCTTTGCCACCATTGCCTGTCCCGTGCTTGCCAGCCTGGTGCTGCTGCCGGTCTATAGTGAAACCGGCTACAAATGGGGCTTCGTGTGGTATCTGGCCGTGGCAGTGCTGGCGCTGTTCACAGCCCCGGATAAGGAGGCCGCCTTCCTCTTTGTGGTCTTCGGCTGCTATCCGATTTTGCACAAGCTCTTTGGCCGTCTGCCTTCTAAGGCGCTGCGTTGGATCGTAAAATTCCTGTACCTCAACGCAGGCGTTGTGGCGGTTTACTGCCTGATGCTCTTTGTGTTCTCTATGCAGACGGTCACTGAGGATTTTGCGGATATGAAGGCTGTGATGCTTGCTGCCTTGCTGCTCATGGCCAATGTCAGCTTTTGGCTCTACGATCTTTTGCTGGATCGGCTGGAGATCTTCTACCATGTGCGTCTGCGCCCCAAGCTGAAGCTGTGATATTGAAAGAAAGGAGCCATAAGTCATGAGACGATGGATTGCTCTGCTGTTAGTTCTGGTGCTGCTGCCCATTCCTGCAGCCTTTGCCCGGGAGGCATCCGTGCCTCGCCCGATTACCGAGGCGGAATATGCCGCCGTGGATCTTCTGTGGGACAAGTTGGAGACTGTCACCCAGAAGGCGACCCGTCAGACTCCCCTGGATGCCATGGTCGCCGCTATTGAGGCAGACCCCCTGTATGTGGAGGGCTCTCTACAATGGCAGGGAACAGAGCATTTTACCTTTGAAACTACCGTAGGTGTGGCTTGCGCATGGTCCTCCCGTATGGAGGAGCTGGCACGCTCCGTTGTGCCTTACACCGGCGAGGAGACTCCGGAATATGAGACGATTTCCTATGGCATTCCCGGTGCAACAGGGGCGAAGGATGTCTATGTGTTCCAGCCCTATTACGGTATCGACTCCAGCTTTACTACCCAGTACCAGACCGAGGGCCAGGCCATTGCAGAGGCCACCGGCGGTACATACCATCTCTTCACCAAGACCGCTGCGACCATTGATGCCATAGCCGATGCCATGGGCAAGGGCGCTGTAGTGATCTTCGACAGCCACGGCGACACCGACTATGCCGGAGCCAACGAGGACTATACCTCCGGCGCTACCACCTCCTATCTGCTGCTGCAAACCGGCACCGGTCTCACCGATGAAGACTATGCCATTGACAACGGCACCCGCCATGCCTACTACTACGGCTCTTTCCAGGGCATGCGTTACTATGCGGTGGACGGTACCTGCATTGCCAACCATATGGATCGCCCCGCTCCCGGGAATCTGCTCTGGATGGCAATCTGCCTGAGTATGGCAACAGATGGCCTCTATGCGCCGCTGCAGGAGCAGGGGGTGGCTGTGGCTTACGGCTACAGCCAGTCCGTAACCTTTGGCGGGGATTACTGCTGGGAGGGCTGCTTCTGGGATGAGATGCGGAAAGGCGTGGCGGTCAAGGATGCCATCGCTACCATGAAGGAGAAATACGGCTGCTGGGATTGCAGCCCCCAGATCTATGCCGCCAACGGTTGGGCAAGAGATCGCTACTACTGCGGAAACCTCGCCCAGGCACAGAAGAACCGTGCAGCCTTCCCCATCGTGGTTTCTGCCGAGGATCTTTACCCCGGCCACGGCAATGTGGATAATCTCCAGACGGTAAACTCCACCTGGAACCTGTATTCCTCGCCCCTGCCTGTGATTTATTATCTGACTTCCGAAAGTAATGATGAGAACCTGGGCACCGTAACCCAGCAGGATAATGTGGTGATTGCAAGTCCTAAGGAAAATTACTATGCCTGCGGCTGGATGCTTACACCGGAAAATTCTGCCAAGGTGCTGCGAGAGGGCAATGTATTCACTGTTTCCGAGCCTACGGAAGACTGCTGTTTGACCATAGAATTCCGGGAGAAGGAAGAAGCCGTCATTCACTTCAGCGTCCCCGAAGGCTGCAGTAAGGACAGTCTGACGGCCTATACCGGAGACACGGTGACGCTGACAGCGCCGGAAGGCGCACCTTTGGGCAATGCCTATTCTTACGAATTTTTGGGTTGGGCGATGGAGCCTCTGGCGGATACGGCAGAAGTGCCCTTCTATTTGACCGATACCTATATGCCCCTGTCTGCCGAGACCACCCTCTATTCCCTTTACACCTACACGCTGGACGAGACCGTCTACTACACCACGGAGCTTTCTGTGAGGGATTGCCCCTCTGAGGATTTTGTGGATATCCCGGAAGGGATCTGGTACCACGAGGCGGTGGATTACGTTCTGGCCAAGGGTCTGATGAAGGGTGTATCCGCTGATAGCTTTGACCCGGACGGTCAATTGACCAGAGCCATGCTGGCCACCATACTCTACCGCATCAGCGGAGCACCGGAGAGCGGTGCGCATCCCTTTACCGATGTTGCAGAGGGTTTGTGGTACTCTGAAGCCATTGCCTGGGCCTATGAAAACGGTGTGGTCAACGGCATCGACGGGGTGACCTTTGCCCCCAATGCCCCGGTGACACGGCAGCAGGCTGCCGCCATGCTCTATCGATATGCCTGCCTTGTGGAGTCGGACGTGACTGCCCAAGGGGATTTGAGCCAATTCCGGGATGCCGACCGCATTGCCGAATATGCAAAGCAGCCTCTGTCCTGGGCGGTGGGTGCCGGGATCATCAACGGCGTCGGAAACGAACGTCTGGACCCGGAAGGCACAGCGACCCGTGCTCAGATCGCCAAAATCATCTACCAATGGCTGGAATTTTCCCAGGTGGGAGGATAAAAATGACACAACGACCGGATCGTTTTGAACCCTCAAAACTCTATCGACAGTCTCTGATCCAGGTGGGCTGCCCCATCTATGTCCACTGCAGCAGGGTCTGCACTGACCGTCGCACAGGCGACCGTTTTCTGCAGCTGCGCCTGGTGAACCGCAGTGACAGAGAGGTGGACAGCATCATCCTGCAGATCGACAGTTATGATGCCTGGGGAAATTCCTCCGGGAAGATCGCCGGTTTGATCCTGCCTGACTGCAAGGCACAGCCCCACAGCATATTTGGTGAGGATCGCCTGATTGCCCTGGGCAAGCTCCGTGGCGTAAAGACGGAGGTCACTGTAGAGAGCGTACGCTTTTCTGATGGAATGATCTTCAGCGCCAGAGCTTCTCATGCGCCAATCCCCCTGGAGGAGACGGATTGGGAAGTCTGCGCCTGCGGTCTGCCCCATGAGCCGGAGCAGGCTCGCTGCGATCTCTGCGGAAGAAGCCTGCAGAAACCCGTGGTGCAGCCGATTGCGGTGCCTTCTGTGCCTGTTACGGAAGTTACACCTGCGGCAGAAACGCTGGAGATTCCCCGGCAGGAAGACATGCCTCCCCAGCCACCGGTATTCCGCCCGGAGCCCATTCTACGCAGCCCGGAGGAGCTCCGGGAGAGCTACAATGCTTTTGTGCTGGCGGCGCAGGACTACGAGCCGGAAGAGGAAGAAGACGACGATGGCGGCGTACCTCGCTGGTTGTTTGTACTGCTTTGCGTCATTGGCGGCGTTGCGTTACTGGCTGCCCTCAGCTTCCTGGTTTTCTTCCTGAAGAACTCTCACTTGCTATAAGAAACAAGTTTTTTTCGCAAAACGTATTTACAAAGCAATTACGAAATGGTATAATTCACAGTAGAAGGATAACTGTATTTTACAGGTCCCCAATTTGTAAGAAAGCAGGATAAAAAGATGCCCCAATTTGTACAGACTCCGGAACAGAAGGCTCTGATTGAATCTTTGGTCAATGAGCTGCCCGTGTACCGCAAGAAGCTCCGCATGTCTCAGGCTGATCTCGGCGAGGCCGTTGGCAAGAGCCGTCAGAAGATCTCTGAGATGGAACGTGGTGTTGCCCCTCTCGGCTGGGATACTTATCTCGCTATCCTCATGGTTCTGGGCTCCAGAGGCGCTCTGGAAGCTAAGGGCAGAGATGGTGACCGCCTTGCGGCAACCGGCAAGCTGATCGGAGGAAAGATCCGCTTTTGAGCCAATCTGAAAAATGACCGAAGCACCCTCACGGGCGACTTCGGTCGTTTTTATCTCATACAAATTAGAAGCTGCCTCTTTTGGGAGGCAGCTTCTTTATGTTATGCCCGGGAGGGCTTTTTAGTGGAATGACCGTACATCAGCATGCCGATGAGTACGGTTACGGGAACTGCCAGAATAACGCCGATGGAGCTGGCCAGTGCCTGCACGATCTCAATAGAGAGGAACGCAGAGGACATGAGCTCATTCCAGGTGGGACCCAGGGAGGTGTAGTAGATCATGGAGACCAGACTGCTGCCTGCCAGCGCCAGAATCAGGGTGTTGGTCATGGTGCCCACCATATCCCGGCCAATGTTCATACCGGACTTCAGCAGCTCTTTGCGGGTCAGATCGGGGTTGACGGTGATCAGCTCTTTCATGGCGGAACTGATGCTCATGGCAACGTCATTCACAGCACCCAAAGCGGCGATCAGAATGCCGCCCACCAGCAGATCCTTGATCTGCAGAGAATGGTAGGGGTCCTGCAGTGTCTTGTGATTTACCAGTGCCTCCACGGCGGGCTCTGCATCGTTCATAATAAAACCGTTGACCTGCAGAATGGTGCTGGCGATCTGAGCGAAGACCATGGCCAGCACAACGCCGGAAATGGTGCCCAGCATGGCGCAGACGGACTTTTTGTTGACACCGTCCAGAATTGTAAATTCCACCACGGTGATAAAAACGCACATGCCCATAATGCTCAAAAGGGTAGGCCAGCCGTTCAGCAGCAGGGGAATGAGCACCGAGAAGAAGCAGACGAAGGTCAAAAGCAGACCCAGCAGTGATTTGGCGCCGATCTTACCGCCCACCAGAACGGTAATCAGAAGGAAGGCTGCAAATACGATCAGCAGGGGAAGGGTGCGGTCAAAGGACCAGATCATGGAGCCGGACAGCGCACCCTCTTCCATTGAGATGGCGACGATCACACCGTCTCCCACGTCCAGCAGCGTGCCGTACAGTACACCCAGGTCGTTTTTCATCTGGTAGTGTTGCCCCTTAAATGTGCCGCTGGTGATTTCCACTGTGACGATCTGATTGCCAACGGGCATATCCTCCATCTCCTGGGAGCCACGGTAGCTCTCGGAATCTACGGAGAGAACCACGCCCCGTTCGCAGATAACACCGGTAATGGTTTCTGCCGCCTCGCCCCCGACACCAGGGTTGGCCAGGCAGTGAAACAGCAGAAAAACAAAACCGGCAACCAACAAAATGCTCAGGGCGATCACCCGGGAGAAGCGGCGCTCCACCGCAGTTTGAAGCTGAGAAGTATGATCCTGCGCCTGCTTTTTCTGCCGGTTGGAGGCAGCCTTTTGCAGGTTCATATCCTTCACCAGGGGCAGTGCCTTTGCCGCAAATATAACGGTTAGGACTCCACCGGCAACACATAGCAGCAAAACAGCGCCGTTGATCCAGGAGAGCTGTCCCTTCAGGAGAAATAAAATCCATAAAACACCGGCGGCAAGGCTGGCCAACGCACCGAATATCAGAAGACTCCACCAGAAGTAATTTTTGTTTTTCAGCATTTTCCATCCTCCGAAAAGATGATTATTTTTATTATAGAGCATAGGGAAAGCCCTGTCAAGAAAAAGCCTGTTTTTATCATATCGGCGGGAATAACGCAGCCGGAGCGGAGGAGAGGAACGCAGAGTTCGGAACTTGGCAAAATATACAAGAGGATCGAAAACTTTGGAAATCCAAGGATTTTACAAGAATAAGGACATATAACATTTAACTGAAGCGGGGGGAAACAAAGTGGTTTTGTGAAACTACACAAAAAATATAAAACTGAAAATTTCCTGCTAATTTTTGGTGGAATTTCCTTTGAAAGTATGATATCATTGCAGTATCACTATAGGTATCTCTATGCCCGGACGAGCCTCTTTCTTACGGAAATAGAGACCTCGAATCATTAAGGAGGAAACACAATGAGAAAGCATCTCAAGAGAACGATCTCTATGCTTCTTGCCGTGGTCATGGTTCTTGCCATGCTGCCTACCTTTGCTCTGGCAGCCCGTGAGACCTTTACGGTGACCCCCATTGAGGGAATCCCCACGGCCGGTAGTGCCTTTGTCATCTACCATACTTCCGGTGTTGTTATGGGCTCTGAGTCCAATGCCGGTAAGACCGCAGGTGCAAATGCATATACCAATGAAGAAACTGCCACCATCCAGGTGGAGCAGGGCGCCGGCGTCTATAAGCTGGAAGCCAACTCCGACGGTACATATTACCTGACCTGCGGCGGCCGTTACTACACTGCCAGCTCTACCAGCAAGGCGGACTTTACCACCTCCACCGGTAAGGGCTCCAAGTGGAAGATCGAGACTCTGGGCGACGGCTACCGTATCGCCAATACCGACTACCAGTACTCCGGCAACCCTGCCTGTCTGGAAGTCTACAACGGTGCATTCAGCCCCTACGGCTTCCAGGCCGCCAACGAGGGTCTGTACACCATGCACTTCTACTCCATCAATGAAGCTGCTGCTGACCCCGATGGTGACGGCTACTCCGGCGTGAAGCCCACCGCAGGCAGCAAGCCCGCCGATGGCTCCAAGATCGTTATTTACAACGATTACGGCGGAAAGGCCTTCGGCCCCCAGACTGACGATGCTCTGGCTCCCAGCCTCATCGGCATCGACTCCTACCTGGACGATGACGGCAAGCTGGTGCCCGGCAACGGCGCGCTGATCTTTGACGTCCATTTCGACGGCACCTACTACACCTTCGAAAATAAGGGCAACTTCCTCCGCACCTCCCCCAATGAGGGCCAGGAGAATGCCGAGTGCCTGTACTTCGATACCGTAGAGAGCGACTACACCAAGTGGACTCTGGAGGAGTGCACCGGCGGTTACATTATTTATAATAAGACCGCAAAGTATAAGAACAACTCCGTCTGCATCGAGTTCTTCAGCGACTCCTTCTCCGGCTGGACCTACAATGGCTCCGTGAACCTCTTCGCCATGCGCTTCTTCGAGGTCACCGATCCTCATAACCTGGGCTATGTCCTTGACCCCAAGATGGAGATCGATGCGGAGAACGCCTTCATCGGCCTGGACTACGAGTTTGAGGTTGCCCTGGACGAGCTGACCAAGGTCAACTCCATCTCCATGAGCTACTCCGTGGATAAGGGCGCTGCCAAGACCCTGACCCCTACCACCGTAGACGGCTATGAGTACACCTACACCATCCCCAGCTCTGCCCTGAAGAATAAGTCCAGCCTCACCATTGAAGGCACCGCCACCAATGAGTACGGCATGACCTATACCGCCAGCAAGACCGTAGAGATCAAGGATGAACCCATTATCTCCTCTGTGTCTCCTCTGCCCAATGCTGCTACCAATGCAGAAAAGCGCCCCGAGATCCTGGCTAATATTGTCAACTGTGGCTCCAACCCCACCGTAGCCTTCACCATTGACGGCGCCGCTGTTACCCCCACCGTGACCGAGAGCAAGATCTCCTACAAGCCTGAAGCCGATATGACCGACGGCCGCCACACTGTGGCTGTCTCCGTCACCCGTGCCGACGGCAAGAAGGCCGAGATGACCTGGTCCTTCTTCGTAGGCGAGGCCGGCATGAGCCTGTACTTCGGCCAGATGCACTCCCACACCGCCGAGTACTCTGACGGTGCCGGTACTCTGGAAGATGCTTATGCCTACGCACAGAATGCCGAGGATATCGACTTCCTCTTCGTCACCGACCACTCCAACTACTTCGATACCACCTCCACCGCCACCACCAGCAGCTACTATGATCTCAGCAGCCTGAGCACCTCCGGCTCCACCACCAAGTGGGAAGAGGCCAAAGCCACTGCCCTGGAGTACTGCTCCGACAGCTTCCTGGCAATGTACGGCTACGAGATGACCTGGTCCGGCGGCCCCGGCCATACCAATACCTTCAATACCTACGGCACTGTCTCCCGTAACAACTCCACCCTGAACAACAAGACCGGTTATGCCGGCATGCATCTGTATAATGACCTGATGGCCAATGCAGACAAGGGTCTGGACGTGGACGGCAACCCTGTAGCAGAAGGTGTGCAGACCAAGTACATCGCTGATGCTCCCGTTGTCTCCCAGTTCAACCATCCCGGCAGCACCTTCGGTACCTTCGACGATTTCGCAGGCTACACTCCCACCCGTGACACCGTCCTGAGCCTCATTGAGGTCGGTAACGGCGAAGGCGCAGTGGGCGGCAGCTCCTACTGGCCCAGCTATTCCGAGTATGACAACTGCCTGGCCAAGGGCTGGCACGTTGCTCCTACCAACAACCAGGATAACCACAAGGGCAAGTGGGGCGATGCCAACACCTGCCGTGACGTTGTTATCACCGATAACTTCACCGAGGCCGGCATCTACGAGGCCATGTCCCAGCGCCGTGTCTATGCCACCGAGGACCAGAACCTCCGCATTTACTACTACCTGAACGATAACCTCATGGGCGCCATCATCGACACCGGTGATGAGACCATTGACGAAGTCCACATCGTAGCCAGCATCTCCGATCCCGACGGCGAGAAGCTGGGCAAGGTGCAGGTCATCGGCGAGAACGGCCTGGTGCTGGCCTCCTTTGATGCTCCCGGCTCCACCTACGAGCTGGATACCACCCTCCCCAACACCGATGCTTACTACTACCTGAAGATCACCCAGGCTGACGGCGACATCGCTGTTACCGCTCCTGTTTGGGTTGGCGTTGCTACCCCCATCGTCGCCGATATCGACACCGATGCCGCTCTGAGCGTTGTTGGCCAGACCGAGATCATCACCGCCACTGTGGATAATGCAGCGGATGCTGACTACACCCTGAGCAAGATCGAGTTCTCCCTGGTCATCGGCGAGGAAGAGACCGTCATCAAGACCATGGAGGATAGCTCCGTTGTTCCCGCTGGCGGCAGCAAGACCGTCACCTTCGAATACGAGCGCACCGAGTCCGGCGAGCAGGAGCTGAAGGTCGTCTTCTACGGCACCTATAACGGCAAGTCCTTCAAGTGCCAGGCCGTGATGGATCAGAAGGTCTACAAGGCCGATGAGCTGATCAAGATCGGCGTGGACTATGGCCACGGCAACTTCTACGTCTCCGGCGGCTACTCCGATAACATGGGTAACTTCGTGCAGTACTGCGCCGACAACGGCGTTCAGGCCGAGTTCATCCAGAAGGGCGAGTTCACCTACGAGAACCTGAAGCACTACAAGCTGGTGGTTCTGACCGTTCCCTTCGATACCGGCAAGCTGGAGCCCTCTGCCTACACCGAGGAAGAGCTGAAGGCGATCCAGAAGTACGCCGAGCGTGGCGGTAACCTGATCGTCACCACCAAGTCCGACCGTAAGAGCCCCGAGGGCGAACTGAACTGCGCCAACCTGACCAACAGCATTCTGGAGGTCATCGGTGCCAACGTCCGTGCCGCCGACGGTATCATTGTTGATAACGATCTGAAGGCAAACGAGGCCTACCGTATCTACTTCTCCGGCATTGAGAACTTCAATCTGGAGCACCGCTTCACCAAGGGTGCCTATACCGCTTCCAATGCCTATGGCACCCGTCCCGCCACCGACAACTCCACCGGCTTCCAGCTTTACAATGCCGCTCCCATCCTGATCAACGAGGGTGCTGAGGATAAGGTCAGCAAGCTGGTAGTTGGCTACGAGTCCACCTGGGGCGCAAGCTACACCGATAACTTCACCGGCTCCACCTACATTCCTCAGTACGGCGCTGACACCGTTACCGCTACCATGGGCGATGTCAACATCATGACCTACGAGGAACTCTCCGGCGGCGGCTGGCTGATCGTCTCCGGCTGTACCTTCTTCTCTAACTACGACATCAAGGATGATGTGGACTATGCCAATAAGTTCATTGTCCAGAAAATTCTCCGTGAGATCACCGGCGCTGACGAAGGTCTGGTCATCTCCGAGATCAGCAAGGTCAAGGCTGTGCCCATCGACCGCAGCGGCGAAGAGTACACCATCGAGGGCTATGTCACATCCAACGCCTCCGGCTACGACCAGGATACCGCCTTCTTCGACTGTATCTACATGCAGGATCTGAAGGGTAACGGCATCAACTGCTTCCCCGTTGCAGGCAACTACGCCATCGGCATGAATGTCCGTGCCCACGGCGGCGTCACCTACTACTGCGGCGAAGTGGAGCTGAACCTCAGCACCGACTACGACGGCTATATCCGCATCATTTCCGATGATATCCAGATCATTGAGCCTAAGGAAGTGGACTGCGCCACCGCAATGTCCGACAAGACCATCGGCAATCTGATGAAGGTTGAGGGCATTGTCACCAATATCCACAAGACCGAGGGCGTTATCGATAAGATCTACGTCCGTGACGCAGCCGGCGAGGCTTGCCTCTTCATCAACGGCTACATCATGAAGGACTACAAGGGTCTGGATAATCTGGCTGTCGGCATGATCGTCTCCGGCGTGGGCATCGGCTCCCGTGACGTGGACGAGACCAGCGCCACCAGTGCCATCTTCTCCCGTCTCCGTGTCCGTGACCGCAGCGAGATCGTCATTCTGGACGATGGTATCCACACCGGTTCCCTGTACTTCGACGTTGTGGAAGGCGACTGGTACTATGATGCTGTGGCCTTCACCACCGAGCTGGGTCTCCTGAATGGCACCGGCGACTCCATGTTCGAGCCCAATGCCAACCTGACCCGAGCCATGGTCGCCACCGTCCTGCACCGTATGGCAGGCGAGCCCAAGGCTACCTCCACCTCCAGCTTCACCGACATCTCCTCCGGCCTGTGGTATTCCGCAGCTGTGGAATGGGCCAGCGAAGTGGGCATCGTTGTGGGTTACGAGGACAACACCTTCCGTCCCAACCAGATGA
This sequence comes from Oscillospiraceae bacterium, assembly GCA_017481325.1. The sequence continues at coordinate 45,741 of JAFUPG010000018.1, read as the reverse complement.
TCACCCGTCAGGAGATGGCAGTCATGCTGGCAAGATATGCCACCAAGGTCTGCGGCATCGAGATCGACAGCAAGGGTACCCTGAATGTCTATCCCGACGGCAGCCAGGTTGCTGACTGGGCCTACGAAGAGATGGTCTGGTTCGTCAATGTGGGCATCATCCGTGGTATGGACGGTAAGATCGAGCCCAACAGCCTTGCTACCCGTGCTCAGTTTGCCACCATTATCATGCGCTTCATCCAGGAATACAGCCTGTAATTCCTACCCGTAAGTAACGCAAAGGGCTGCCGCAATGCGGCAGCCCTTTTTCAAAAGGAGATGAGACAATGGAAACCTATGTGGACACCGGCTTCTGTGCTTCCTATCTGAGGCAGGGGGAGCAGATCCTCTGGAAATGCAGACCGGAACGGGGGCACCTGTTTCGAAAGGGGGATTGGCGGCGGCTGCTGCTTTTGGCGCTCTCTGCTGCATACCTGACTCTGGAGCTTTGTGATCTGATCGACTCTGCGTTTGTCCGTTACCTGGACTCCGGGCTCGGTGCAATGCTTCGCTTCCTGGGCATCAATTGCTGCCTCCTTTGCGTTGCCTATGGCTTTTACCGCCTGGTCTATCGACCCTTTGCTCGTCGGAGAACCTGCTATGTGATCACAAACCGCCAGGTGCTCTGCAAGGGTTTCTTCCGGGTCAAGACCATGGATCTGAAGGATCCGTTGCCCCTGTATTCCCATTTTTTCCGGGATGGCAATGGGATCATCGCCTTCGGCATGAGCAGCCTGATCCCTCTGGTTCACTGGAATGGTGCCCAGAGTATGATCCCGATCTTCAGCCATTTTGAACTGGATAATATCCCCCGTGCCGAGCAGGTTCTGGATCTGATCTGTGGGGTAATCCGGGATTTGAACGAAGAGGAGGAGCATTCATAAGGCCACCGACAAAAACGGTCCAGAGCAAAATGGCAGATCGCTTCTGAATTTGTTTTTGAGGTGCCCTAATAACGACCACCGGCTACATCGGTAGATGTGTTTTTAAAAGGAGAATGATTTATGAAGAACTATGATGATTATTCATTCTGCAATTCTCTGCTCCTTCCGGGGGAGGGAGTTCTATGGAAAGGGAAGCCCACCAAGGGGCATTTGATCAACAAGGACAATATCATGCATTTGCTGATGTCTCTTTTTGCTGTGGTTTTTCTGGTTGCCTGGTGTTTAATTGTGATTTGGATCGGCGCACCTCGTGAGATGCTGCTGTTTGGCATTGTGGGCTTCGTATTTTCTGTTTTGAATCTTCTGCTGTATCCTCTGCGGACGATCTATCGGAGAAGAAACACCCTCTACGTCCTTACCAACCGAAAACTCATCCGCAAAGTCGGCAAAAAAGTAGATGCGCTGGAACTGCATGATCTGCCCCGTATGTATACCTCCTTCCGTTCCGACGGAACGGGCACCATCTCCATCGGCCATCAGACGGAAAGTGTGCACTATGGAATTCAGCGCCATGTAAGATCCTCCGTGGGCCTGTTCCGCTTGGAAAACATTCCCGATGTGGCCCACGTATACCGCATGATGATGGATCAAGCCGCCCGATTATCCGCAAAGGAGTAAGCCGGACGGAGCGCTGAGGCCATCATTACGGATCGTTGCATATGGTGCTGTAAAAACAGCCGCAAGTATGTACATATAGCAGATAAATAACGAACTGCCCCGCAAACCTGATTGCGAGGCAGCTCGTTATTTTAGCTTAAAGCAGCAGCACGTTGGCTACGCCGAAGTAGACCAGCAGAGACAGGGCATCCACAATGGTGGTAATAAAGGGGCTTGCCATAACGGCAGGGTCCATGCCCAGCTTCTTTGCCACCATGGGCAAAATTGCGCCGATGACCTTGGCTGCCAGAACGGTCAGCGCCATGGTCACGCAGACCACCGCCGCCACCAGGACGGTGACTTCGTCGTTACCCAGGAGCAGCCTGTCGATGAGCATCAGCTTGATAAAGCAGGCTGCTGCCAGGGCAATGCCGCAGAGTACAGCTGTGCGGATCTCTTTCCAGATCACCTGCAGCAGATCGGAGAATTCCAGCTCACCGATAGAGAGGGAACGGATCACCGTCACCGAGGACTGGGAGCCGGAATTACCGCCGGTACCCATCAGCATGGGAATAAAGGCGGTGAGGACAACCTGTGCAGCCAGCGCATCTTCAAAACCTGTAATGATCATACCCGTAAAGGTGGAAGAGACCATCAGCAGCATCAGCCATAAAATGCGGTGCTTAAAGAGTTCGAGAATCGTAGAGCGGAGATAGGGCTTTTCTGAGGGGAGCATACCACTCATCAGCTCCATATCCTCGGTGGCCTCGTCTTCCATAACGTCCATGGCGTCGTCGAAGGTGACGATGCCCACCATGCGGTATTCCGCATCCACCACGGGGAAGGCCAGAAAGTCATACTTGGAGAACATCTGGGCAACCTCTTCCTGGTCAGTATGGGTGCCCACGGAGATAATATTGGTCTCCATGATCTCCTCAATGGTCATCTCGTCATCCTGGGCAAGGAGCAGATCCTTGACCGTCACCAGACCCAGCAGGGTGCGGTTTCGGGTGACGTAGCAGGTGTAAATGGTCTCCTTATCCACACCCGTACGGCGGATGCGCAAAATGGCCTCCTCTACGGTCATATGGGGACGGAGAGACACATACTCCGTGGTCATAATGGAGCCGGCGGAGTTTTCGGGGTAGCGCAGGATCATGTTGATATCCTTGCGCATCTGGGGATCGGCCTGTGCCAGAATACGCCGCACCACATTGGCGGGCATTTCCTCCACAATATCGACCGCATCGTCAACGTAAAGCTCGTCCAGCACTTCCCGCAGCTCGTTATCGGAGAAGCTGTGGATCAGCAGCTCCTGGGCTTCCGGCTCCATCTCGACAAAGGCCTCGGCGGCCAGTTCCTTGGGGAGCAGACGGAAGAGAATGGGAAGGCGCTCTTGCTCCACCTCATCAAAGATCCAGGCGATGTCCGCAGGCTTCATGGTGATGAGGATATCACGCACAGTGGCGTATTTCTTCTCCGTCAGCAATACCACCAGCGTATTGGCTACGGAGACATTGTGTTCTGCCATAACTGCATTCCTCCTGATTGATATTTTACAAGGAAAGCAGCGCAAGCCGTCTATTTATGATAGGGAAACACTCCACGGACCGCAGAGCTCTCCCTGGCTACTTCGGCCTGTCGCTGCAGCGCCGCTACTGCTCCCTGCGTCCATGCTGTTCCCTCCTTTTTCAGTCAATTTGGGCATAATTGCCCTAACTTTTATTTTATTCCCGAAAAACCCGTTTGTCAAGCCATTGTTTTGGAAAGAAATATTGCTTTTTTCTTTCGGATTTCTCCTGTATTTTCGGTGATTTATCAGTACAATAACTAAAAAATCAAAAAATTTTTTTGCATAGAGGGGAAATTCAACAAATTTGTTAGAATTTCATGAAAGCGCTTGCATTTTTTGTGCAAAGTAGTATAATTGAAGTGTGTGTATATACTCGGCTTAGTATAATCAAAGGAGACGCTATGGAACAGTCTTTACAAGCCGCACTGAAGCGCTTCGGTGACGGCGACGAGCTCCATGCCTATACCTATATGGGTTGCCACAAAGCGGAACGGGACGGCGTGCCCGGTTATGTTTTCCGTGTGTGGGCGCCCAATGCTGCCTCTGTCAGCGTGGTAGGCGACTGGAATTTCTGGAATCCCGAGGATCTCCCGATGACCCTTCTCCGTGGCGGCGTGTGGGAAGCCTTCAGTGTTTACGCCAAAGAGGGGCAGAGTTATAAATACTGCATCCGCACCGCCGAAGGCGAGAAGCTGCTGAAGACTGACCCTTACAGCTTCCGTGCCCAGACCATGCCGGAGACCTCCGGCATGATTTGCACGCTGGAGGAGTATCCCTGGGGAGATACGGCTTATCGCCGTCAGCAGGGCAAGCGCCGCCTGCTGGACAGCCCTATGAATATCTACGAGGTGCATCCGGGCTCCTGGCGGCGAAAGGAAGACGGCAGCTACTACGATTATGAGGAACTGGCAGAACTGCTGATTCCCTATGTCAAGGACATGGGCTATACCCACATCGAGCTGATGCCCATTTCCGAGTATCCCTACGACCCCTCCTGGGGCTATCAGGTCACGGGTTATTATGCCCCCACCTCCCGATACGGCCGGCCCCGGCAGCTGATGCGCTTTGTGGATCTGTGCCACCGGGCGGGCATCGGTGTAATTCTGGATTGGGTTCCTGCACATTTCCCAAAGGATGAGCACGGCCTGTGCGAGTTTGATGGCAGCTGCTGCTACGAGCTCTCCGACCCCATGATGAACGAGCATCCCGAGTGGACCACCCGTATTTTCGACCTGGGCAGGGGAGAGGTACAGTCCTTCCTGATTTCCAATGCGGTCTACTGGCTGGAGCTTTACCACTTCGACGGCATCCGGGTGGATGCGGTGGCCTCCATGCTCTACTTGGACTACGGCCGGCAGGAATACCGTCCCAACCGCTTCGGCGGCAAGGAGAATTTAGAGGCCATTGCCTTTCTGCGGAAGCTGAACCGAGCCCTTTTCTCCGTGCGGCGCAATGCCCTGTCTGCCGCCGAGGAGTCTACCGCCTTCCCCCTGGTCACCCGACCGGACTACGACGGCGGCTTGGGCTTCTTGTATAAGTGGAATATGGGCTGGATGCACGATGTGCTGGACTATATGTCCCAGGATCCCCTGTTCCGCAAGGGCTGCCATAATAAACTGACCTTCTCCATGACCTATGCCTATTCGGAGAATTTCATCCTGCCTCTGTCCCACGACGAGGTTGTCCACGGCAAACGCTCCCTCATCAATAAAATGCCCGGGGAGTACGACGATAAATTCAGCAATCTGCGCCTGCTCTACGGCTTTATGATGGCCCACCCCGGCAAGAAGCTGAGCTTCATGGGCAATGAATTTGCCCAGTTCATTGAGTGGCGTTTTGACAGCGAACTGGACTGGCTCCTTTTGGACTACGAGCGACACCGCCAGATGCAGGGCTTTGTCCGAGATCTGAACCATTTCTACTTAGCCCACAGCAGCCTCTGGAGTAACGACACCGATTGGGGCGGCTTCGAGTGGATCACGGTGGACGACTGTGACCACAATGTCCTCTCCTTCCGCCGCATTGACCGGCGGGGCAGGGAACTGCTGTGTATCTTCAATTTCTGTCCGGTCAAATGGGAGAATTACTCCATGGGGCTTCCCAAGGCCGGCCGCTACGAACCCTTGTTATCCAGCGACGATGTGATCTACGGTGGCAGCGGAACAGAGCTTTCTGTTGTCACTGCGCATAAAAATCCCCTGCATGGGCAGCCCTACAGCGGTGAATTCACTCTCGCACCTCTGTCGGTTGCCTTCTATAAACGGATCGTACCCCCTCGGAAATCAAAAAATGACAAGGAGAAATGAGCATGAACTTTCAGAAAAAGCAATGTGTCGCAATGCTCCTGGCCGGTGGTCAGGGCAGCCGTCTGATGGTACTGACGGAAAACACCGCAAAACCTGCTGTTCCCTTTGGTGGTAAATACCGCATCATTGACTTCCCTCTGTCCAATTGCGTCAACTCCGGCATCGATACCGTAGGCATCCTGACCCAATATCAGCCCCTGGAATTAAACGAATACATCGGCAATGGCCAGCCTTGGCACTTAAACCGCAGCCATGGCGGTGTGCAGGTGCTACCCCCCTATGCCAGAAGCAAGAAATCCGAATGGTATAAGGGCACGGCCAATGCCATCTATCAGAATATCCCCTTTATTGAGCGCTACGACCCGGACTATGTGCTGATCCTCTCCGGCGACCATATCTACAAGATGGACTATGCCGCCATGCTCCGCTGCCATGAGCAGCAGGGCGCCGATTGCACCATTGCCGTCCGTACCGTGCCTATTGAGGAGGCCAGCCGCTTCGGCATCATGAATACCAACGAAGACGGCTCCATCTACGAGTTCGAAGAGAAGCCCAAGAAGCCCAAGAGCACCAATGCCTCCATGGGTATCTACATCTTCAACTGGAAAGTCCTCCGTGAATTCCTCATTGCCGACGAAGAGGATCCCAAGTCCAGCAATGACTTCGGCAAGAACATCATTCCCGCTCTGTTGGAAAGCGGACACAAGCTCTATGCTTACGAATTCCAGGGCTACTGGAAGGATGTGGGCACCATCAGCTCCCTCTGGGAGGCCAATATGGAGCTTCTGGGTACTGAGCCTGAGTTCGACCTGTCCGATGCCAGCGGCAACCGCATCTATGCCAGAAACTACGCCATGCCCTCCAGCTTTATCGCCAAGGAGTCCAAGAACGAGAACTGCCTGGTGGCTGAAGGCTGCGAGATCTACGGCAATATCAGCCACAGCGTCATCTCTAACGGCTGCATCATCGAGTCCGGCGCCATCGTAGAGGACAGCGTTATCATGCCCAATGTCCGCATTGAGTCCGGTGCCATTGTGCGCCATACCATTGTGGGCGAGGGCTGTGTCATCAGCAGAGGTGCCATCATCGGCGGCAGCTTCGGCCCCGGCGAAGAGAAGAGCATTGCTGTCATCGGCAAGGGCAAGGTAATCCCTGCCAACGAAGCTGTCAAGCCCGGCGAGATCCGATAAGTGTAGAAAGGGAAAGTGAGGTACAAGGCTATGAATACCACGATGGGTGTAATTTTCGCAAATATTTACGAAACTTCCTTAGGCGATTTAACCAATAAGCGCACCATGGCATCCCTTCCCTACGGCGGCCGTTACCGCCAGATCGACTTTTCCCTGTCCAATATGACCAATTCCGGCATCCGCCATATTGGTATTATTACCAAGCATAATTATCAATCCCTGATGAACCACGTTGGTTCCGGCCAAGAGTGGGATCTGAACCTGCAAGAGGGTGGCCTGGAGTACCTGACCCCCTTTGCTCAGGGACACAACGGCTTCTGGAGAGGTAAGTTGGAGGCACTCAATGATGCCATTGACTTCTTCACCCTGGCCAAGGAGGACTATGTGGTCCTGTCTGACAGCGCTGTGCTCTGCGCTGTGGATCTGAATGAAGTGGTAGAGAATCACATTGCCTCCGGTGCAGATGTCACCGTTATGGTCAAAGACGGCATTTCCAACGGTGTAAAACAGCTGGATATGGCTGTCAAGGCTGATGAGGACGGCAAGGTCACCGATATCGCCGTGGACTACTGCGCCGATGAGAGCTATCTGGCCTGTATGGGTATCTTCGTCATGCGCCGTGACTATCTGATCCAGCGTGTCACAGAGGCTGTGGCACGGAGCTACTACCACTTCGAGCGTGACTTAGTCATGTACGCTTTCGCCAAGCTGGGCGCAAAGGTCAATGCCTACCGCTTCCAGGGCGTAGCGTTGTTTAATGAAAGCACTGCGGAATTCTTCCAGAACAGCCTGAAGCTCCTGGACCCCGAGGTTCGCCATGGCCTGTTCAACCGTTCCAACCGCACCATTTATACCACCGTCCGCAATGAGGTTCCCTCTTACTACGGTGTGGATTCTCAGATCGATGATTGCATCGTGGCTGATGGCTGCTCCTTGGAAGGCTGCGCCGAGCGCTCCATTTTGTTCCGGGGCGTGACCCTGGGCAAGGATGCCAAGGTCAAGGAGAGCATCATCATGCAGGACTGCATCATCGGTGAAGGCGCCGAGCTGGAGTGCGTCATCCTGGATAAGGATGTTGTCATCGGCCCGGGCAAGCGCCTGTGCGGTACCAAGGAATATCCGCTGGTAATTAAAAGAGGAGAGATCGTATGAAAATCGCAATGATCGCATCGGAAGCCGCCCCCTTTGTCAAAACCGGTGGCTTAGGCGATGTGATGCAGGCTCTTCCCGGAGAGCTTGCCAAGCTCAAGGGCAACGAAGTCTGCTTATTCCTGCCCTACTATAAGCGTATTAAGCAGAACCCCGAGATTGTCGTGGAGCAGGTCGGCTCCTTCTCCATGGAGCTGTCCTGGAGAGAGAGCTATGTGGGCATTTTCCGCCTGAAGAGCCGCCGCAAGAAGCTGCAGGTCTACTTCATTGACAATGACTACTACTTCGGCGCCAGAGGCACCGTTTACGGTGACTTCGACGACGGCGAACGCTTTGCCTACTTCTCCAAGGCTGTCATGGCGGCTCTGTACCATCTGGACTTTAAGCCCGATATCCTCCACTGCCACGACTGGCAGGCGGCTATGGGAATTGTCTACTGCCGTGCGCTGTATCAGCAGTGGTGCCCCTATGCCAAGACCGTCTTCACCATTCACAATGTGGAGTACCAGGGCTGGGCGGATAACCACTTCTTCAGCAATACCCTGGGTCTGCCCGAGGAATACCGCAGTTATATGACCTTTGACGGCGCTATCAACATGATGAAGGGTGCTATCGAAGTCGCTGATATTGTCACCACCGTTTCCAAGACCTACGCTCAGGAACTGTGCTATCCTTACTATGCCCACCGTCTGGACGGCATTCTCCGCAACAAATGGCTCTGGGGCATCACCAACGGCATCGATACCGGTGTCTATGACCCCGCCACCGATGCAGCCCTGTCCGTGAACTACAGCGCAGCCCAGATGGCAGGTAAGTGGGAGAACAAGCTGGCACTCCGCAAAGAACTGGGTCTGCGTACCGATGTGGATACCCCCATTCTGGCCATGGTCACCCGTTTGGCAGGCCATAAGGGCATCGACCTTCTGTGCCACATCGCCAACCGTCTGCTGGAGAAGGATGTGCAGCTGGTTATCGTCGGCACCGGCGAGAAGCAGTATGAGTTTATTCTCAGCGCCCTGGCTCACCAGCATCCCGGCAAGGTGGCAGTGAAGCTGGCCTTTGATCCCAAGCTGGCCAGCCGTGTCTATGCCGGTTCGGATATCTATCTGATGCCTTCCAAGTCCGAACCCTGCGGCCTGTCTCAGCTGATCGCCATGCGCTACGGCACCGTGCCTGTGGTTGCGTCCACCGGCGGCCTGAAGGATACCGTGCCTCCCTACAACCCCGAGACCAAAGAGGGCAGAGGCTTCACCTTCCAGAGCTACAACGCCGATGATTTCATGGGGGCCATTGAGCGTGCGGTAGACCTGTTCTACTCTGACCGTGATCAGTGGAATGCCCTGGCACAGCGTGATATGCAGTGCGATTTCAGTTGGAAAGTACCTGCAAGTGAATATATGCAGATGTATCAAGAGCTGCATGGAATAAAGAAATAAACCAAGTTTTTTCAGGAGGATCCTATGAGCAAGCAAACATCCAAGAAGAAAGTCGAAACATCCCGTCCCGAGCACAACATCAACGTGAAGTCTGCTCTGAATGCCGAGCTCCGCCGTATTTTCGGCTGCGATCTGGCTGACGCCACGGAAAAGCAGGTCTACCGAGCCCTCTGCACTATGGTTCGTGAGCTGCTGGCAGAGAAGAACCGTACCTTTAACAACGATTGCGCTGACAAGGAGCGCAAGGAAGTTTATTATATGTCCATGGAGTTCCTGGTAGGCACCAGCCTGCGCAACAACCTCTTCAACCTCGGCATCGAGGAAGAGGCTCGCAAGGTACTCAAGGACGCCGGCTATAACATTGATGCCCTCTACGAAATGGAGCCCGACGCAGGTCTGGGCAACGGCGGTCTGGGCAGACTGGCTTCCTGCTACATGGACGCAGCCACCGGTATGGGCTATCCTGTCACCGGCTATTCCATCCGCTACGAGTTCGGTATCTTCCGTCAGAAGATCGTGGACGGCTGGCAGATGGAGTTCCCCGACAACTGGCTGGAAAAGGGCGACGTATGGCTCCGGCCCCGTGAGGACGACGCTGTGGAGATCAAGTTCGGCGGCGAGGTCCGTGAGTGGATCGATGACAACGGCAAGTTCAAGGTGGCTCAGGTTGGCTACAACTCTGTCACCGCAGTGCCCCATGATCTGTTCATCTCCGGCTATGATTCCGACGCTTCCAACCGCCTGATCCTCTGGAGCGCCAAGCTGCCCCAGAGCTTCGATATGGCTGCTTTCTCCCGTGGCGACTACGTCCGTGCACTGGAGCGCAACGCTATGGCAGAGACCATTTCCAAGGTTCTCTATCCTGCCGATGACCACATCCAGGGCAAGCGTCTGCGCCTGAAGCAGCAGTATTTGCTGGTGTCTGCTTCTCTGCAGAGCATCCTCAAGAAGCATTTCAAGAAGTACCGCACCTATGACAACCTGGGCGAGAAGGTTGCCATCCACATTAACGATACCCACCCCGCTCTCTGTGTGCCCGAGCTGATGCGTCTGCTGGTTGACGAGTTCGAGTACGGCTGGGATCGTGCCTGGGAGATCACCTGCAAGACCCTGTCCTACACCAACCATACTGTTATGAGCGAGGCTCTGGAGCGCTGGAGCGTTGACCTGTTCCGTGAGCAGTTGCCCAGAGTATACTCCATCTGCGAAGAGATCAACCGCCGCCTCATTGAGAACCTGTCCACCGTCTACCCCGGCGACTGGGGCAAGATCAACTACATGGCAGTCATCGCCAACGGCGAGATCCGCATGGCAAACCTCTGCCTGGCTGCCTGCCACAAGGTCAACGGTGTTTCCAAGCTCCACACCGACATTCTGAAGAACGGCATCTTCCGTGATTACTGCAACATCACCCCCGACCGCTTCTGCAATGTCACCAACGGTATCGCCTACCGCCGCTGGCTGTGCCAGTCCAACCCCCTGCTCACCTCCTACCTCACCGATCTCATCGGCGACGGCTTCAAGCGTGATGCCCGTGACCTGGAGAAGCTGATGAAGTACCAGGACGATGAGAAGGTTCTGGCCGACCTGAGAGCCATCAAGCGCAAGAACAAGGAGCGCCTGGCTGCCCTCATCGCTGACCGCAACGGTGTCCGTGTGGATCCCGACTCCATCTTTGATATTCAGATCAAGCGCCTCCATGAGTACAAGCGCCAGCTGCTGAATATCCTCCATGTCCTGCACCTGTACAATCAGATCAAGGCCGATCCTCAGAAGGATTGGGTGCCCCGTACCTTCATCTTCGCCGCTAAGGCCTCTGCCGGTTACATCCGTGCCAAGCAGATCATCAGCCTGATCGTTGCCGTTTCCAACTTCATCAACAATGATCCCGATGTCCGTGACAAGCTGAAGGTGGTCTTCATCGAGGACTACAAGGTTTCCCTGGCTGAGATCATCATCCCCGCCGCCGATATCTCCGAGCAGATCTCTGTGGCCGGCAAGGAAGCCTCCGGCACCGGCAACATGAAGTTGATGATCAACGGCGCTGTCACCATCGGCACGCTGGACGGCGCTAACGTGGAGATCCACGAGCAGGTCGGCGACGAGAACATCTTCCTCTTCGGCATGAAGGCCCACGAGGTAGATGCACTGTGGCAGCAGGGCTACCATCCCAACCGCTTCCTGGAAGAGCTGCCCGACCTGCAGAAGGTTCTGGATATGCTCACCTCCGGCATCCTGGGTCAGCGCTTTGACGATCTGGTTGCCAGCCTCCTGACCAACCGCTTCGGCATTGCCGATCCCTATATGACCATTGCTGACTTTGCTGACTATGCCCGTGCCCACGAGGATGTGGCAAAGACTTACCTGGATCAGAAGCGCTTCGGCAATATGTCCCTGGTGAACATTGCCAAGGCCGGCATCTTCTCCTCCGACCGTGCGGTTGAGGAGTATGCAGATGACATCTGGTACCTGAAGTAATGCGTATCTTATTCGATAGCAGGAATATACAGTTCAAGACCCCCTTCGGAACCATCCGAAGGGGGCAAAACTGCGTTATTCGCATCCACGTTCCTTTCTCCAGCGGCGCAACAGCCGTCAGCCTGGTTTTAGAGGATCAGGATCAGCAGGTGGTCAGAATGATACCGCTGTCCATGACGGAGCGTAAGGGCGACTACGGAATTTGGATGTGCAACTTCCATCCTGAAAGGAGCGGCCTGTATTTTTACTGGTTCCAGTTCACCAAGGAACAGGGCGGCTTCCGCCTCTTCAAGCAGGGGAGCGGCACCAATATGGAGGCCGGTGATAAGTGGCAGCTCAGCGTGATCCCCGAGGATTTCACTACCCCGGACTATGCCCGGGGGGCTGTGATGTACCAGATCATGCCTGACCGCTTCTACCGCTCCGGCCACTGTGACCTGACGGAGAAGCTGCGCCCCTTCACCCTCCATAAGAACTGGAACGATCTGCCTGAGTACCTTCCCGACGAGGAGGGAAACTGGTGCAACGACTTCTTCGGCGGCAATCTGGCAGGTATTCGGGAAAAACTGCCCTATTTGCAGAATCTCGGGGTGACAATGCTCTATTTGAACCCCATTTTTATGGCCTATTCCAACCACCGCTACGATACCGCCGATTATAAGCGGATTGACCCCATGCTGGGCACGGAGGAGGACTTCCGCCTGCTCTGCGAGGAGGCCCACAGCCGCAATATGCGGGTGATTTTAGACGGTGTTTTCTCCCATACGGGCAGTAACAGTGTCTATTTCGACTCCAAGGGCATTTTCGGCCACGGTGCGGTCAGCGATCCCGAATCGCCCTACCGCTCCTGGTATCGCTTCTCCAATTATCCGGAGAAATACGAGGCATGGTGGGGCATGCCCACCCTTCCCAATGTGGAAGAGACCGACCCCGGCTTCATGGACTACATCATTGACGGAGAGGACTCTGTGGCAGCCCACTGGCTTCGCCTGGGTGCCGACGGTTTCCGCTTGGATGTGGTAGATGAGCTGCCGGACAGCTTTGTACTTCGTCTGAAAAAGCGTCTGCGTCAGCTGAAGCCCGATGCCATGCTTCTGGGCGAGGTCTGGGAGGATGCCTCCAACAAGCGCAGCTACGGCGAATCCCGTCATTATTTCACCGACGGCGAGCTGGACAGCGTCATGAACTACCCCTGGCGCAAGGCCATCATCGATTTCGTCCTGGGACGGGATGACGGTACTGCCTTTGGCGAGAGCATTATGAGTCTGGCGGAGAACTATCCGCCTCAGGTGCTTTGCTGCCTGATGAATCTCCTCAGCTCCCATGACACGGTGCGCATTTTCACCGCTCTGGCAGAGGAGTACCCCGAGACCCGTGCCAAGCGCTCAACCCACCGTATGTCTCCGGAGGTACGGGCGAAAGCGCTGCACAAGCTGCACCTGGCGGTTTTCCTGCAGTTCACCCTTCCCGGCATGGCAAGCATCTTCTACGGCGACGAGGCCGGGCTGGAGGGTTTTGAGGATCCCTTCTGCCGCAAGACCTATCCCTGGGACGGCGAGGATCTGGATCTGCTCGGCTATTACCGTGCGCTCTGCCGAATGAAAAATGAGTTGCCTGCCCTGAAGAACGGTACCATCCGTGTTACCGAGGCAGGGCAGGGAAGTGTCTGCTTTAGCCGTGAGAGCGAGAAGCAGATTGCCCTGATCTATGTCAATGCCACCGACAGAGTTCGCAAGCTACCCGAGGGCTATTCCATCCGCTTCGGCAGATGCATGGACTTTGACGGTTCCGATCACTGGCTGGAGCCCGGCGGCTTCTGTCTGCTGACTTTGGATAAATAAGTGCTAAGGCTTCTCTCAAAGGAGAAGCCTTAGATCTGTCCGCCGCCATGCGGATACATTATATGAATAAGGAGTTTCGAATTATGAAATTTTCCGAGTATCCCTACAAGCGCCCTGATGTAGAGGCATTTAAAAAGACCCTCCGCTCCTGTGCGGTACGAGTCCGTGAAGCGGATTCCGCACAGACCCAGATCAAGGCTTTTGATGAGGCAACTACCCTTGGTATGGAATTCCAGACCCTTTCCTCTCTGGCCTATGTTCGCAATACGGTAAATACCGCTGATCCTTTCTATGAGGAGGAGCGCAATTTCTATGATGAAGTCAGCCCGGAGATCCAGGAGGCAGATCAGGAACTGAGTGAGGCCATGCTGGACTCTCCCTTCCGTGAAGAACTGGAAGCACACTACGGCAAACTCCTTTTCACCAATCTGGAGATCTCCCGTCGTAGCTTCAAGCCCGAACTGATCCCTCTGATGCAGGAGGAGAGCAAGCTGGAGTCCCGGTATCAGAAGCTCTACGCCGGAATGACCGTAGAATTTGATGGACAGACCATGCCCCTTCCTATGCTGGGCAAATACAAGGAGAGCCCTGACCGTGCTGTGCGCCGTGCCGCCTTTGAGGCCGAGGGCAAGGTCTTCGATGCCAATCAGGCAGAGCTGGATGAGATCTATACCAAGCTGGTCAAGGTGCGCAACGCCCAGGGCAGGCTGCTGGGCTACGAGAATTACATCCCCCTGGGCTATGACCGCCTGGGCCGAAACTGCTACGGCGCAGCAGAACTGAAGTCCTTCCGTGAGCAGATCGCCAAGGATCTGGTTCCCATCATCGCTCAGGTGAAAGAAGCGCAGCGCAAGCGCATCGGTGTGGATCGGCTCTGCATCTATGACGATGCCTACCGTTTCCCCGACGGCAATGCAGCGCCCGAGGGCATGCCCGACGAGATCCTGGCAGCCGGTAAGGCCATGTATCAGGAGCTGAGCCCCGAGACCAAGGCTTTTATTGAGGATATGTTTGAGGGCGATCTCTTTGATGTCCTCTCCCGTGAGGGCAAGGCACCCGGCGGATACTGCACGGAGCTTGCCACATACAAGATGCCCTTCATTTTCTCCAACTTCAACGGCACCTCCGATGACGTGGATGTCCTGACCCACGAGGCAGGCCATGCCTTCGCATTCTACCGGGCCATGCATTCCGATGTCTACCCTCTGCTGCAGCAGCCCACCATCGAGGCCTGCGAATGTCATTCCATGAGCATGGAATTTTTGACCCAGGACTATCATAAATATTTCTTTGGCGAAAACACCGCCAAGTATGAGCTGGCCCACTGCGAAGCAAGCCTGGATTTCATCCCCTATGGCTGCATGATCGACGAGTTCCAGCACCGTATGTACGAGAATGAGGAACTGACCTCCGAACAGCGCAATGAGGTCTGGCAGGAACTGGAGGAGAAGTATCGTCCCTGGCTCAGCATGGATCAGCTGCCCTTCTACGGCCGCTACTCTCACTGGCAGTGGAAGCTCCATGTCTATCTCCATCCGCTGTACTACATTGACTACTGCATGGCTCAGACCGTGGCCTTCCAGCTCTGGACTCTGTCCCTGGAGGATCGGGACGCCGCCTGGAAGAAATATCTTGCTTTTGTGGATGCTGCCGGCACCAGAACATTTGCCGAACTCTGCCACGGAGCAGGTCTGCAGATCCCCTACGAAAAAGCTACGATCAAAGCCGTCGGCGAAGGTATTCGCCGCTGGATCGAAGCAAACAGCTGACACTTCAGAAAGACAAAACCCCTTGTAAAACTGCATATATATACTGCATATACTGCAGTATTTGCAAGGGGATTGTGAATTATTCACTAAAATGGTTTTTTTATGCAGGTGATGACTATAAAAAATAACAGAACTGCAAAAAAACAAGTGAAAAAACTATTTTTTTGTTGATTCTTTTTGAGAAATATGCTATAGTATAACAAAACTTTTAAGAGGATGAAAATCTTCTGTTAAGTTGTACCAAAAACAATGTTGTACGGGTGAATAAATAATCGCATATTTTTATTCCTTATGCACCATGTTCCTGATATTTTCTCTGCAAGAGCGGAGTGAATATAAGAATTTTTTAGGAGGAAAAAGCAATGAAAAAGATCCTTGCTCTGTTGTTGGCGATGATCATGGTTCTGTCTCTGTTCGCAGCTTGCGCCGAAGACACTGTTGATCCCACCGATAACAACCAAAGCACTCAGGGTACTGCCGATGCTACCGAGCCCAGCACCGACGAGCCTGAGGTTCCCGCAGAGTACACTTACGACAGCTACACGGCAGTTATGCCCAGCAACTGGAATCAGTTTACTTATGCTGACAACAACGACACTCAGATCATGGACTATATCGTCTCTTCTTTCTTTGAGTACGACTATAAGTTCGAGGATGATGTCAAGTACGCAGAAGATGGCTCCATCAACAAGGATGGCCTTGTTCCCGGCGCCTACACCACCAACTACTCCGCAGCTACCAAGCTGGAGGACGTTACCTCCACCGTAGATGCAAAGTGGGGCTACACCGACGAGCAGAAGGCCGAAGGCGGCTATGCTTGGAAGATCACCCTGCGTGACGACCTGAAGTGGGACGATGGCACTGCCATCACCGCTGAGGACTTCGAGTACTCCATGAAGGAACTGCTCGATCCCGCTTTCATGAACTTCCGTGCTAACACCTACTACGACACCCTGATGATCAAGAACTCCAAGCCTTACTTCTTCCAGAATGAGGCTGGTACCTACGAGACCATCGGCTCTCTGGGCTATGCCTCCGTTCAGGAAGCTGTTGACGCCGGCGAGACTCTGTATGTCAACATTTACAACATGTGGGCTACCCAGGGTTATGTCGATGCCGAAGGCAACGAGTGCCCCGAGTATGTCGCTATCACCGACGAGACCGTGTGGGATACCCCCGATGCATGGACTTCCGGTACTCCTGTTGACCCCATTTCCGGCCTGGATCTGTACACCGGTTACGGTGACTATCTGGAGCCCGGCACCGGCTACGACGCTTGCATCTTCGTTGAGAACACCGTCACTGACGTTGCTTGGGAAGATGTCGGTATCTACGCTATCCCCGAAGAGAACGCCATCGTTCTGTGCCTGGACAAGGCTTACTCCTTCCTGAAGGAAGACGGCAGCCTCTCCGTTTGGGCTCCCTACTACTTCTCCAGCCTCCCCCTGGTTCACAAGGAGAAGTACGAGGCCTCCAAGATTGCTCCCGCTGACGGCGCAACTCTGTGGACCTCCAACTACAACTCCTCCCTCGAGACCTCCGCTTCCTGGGGTCCCTACAAGCTGTCCGAGTTCGAGGCCGGCTCCCACTATGTCCTCGTGAAGAACGAGAACTGGTACGGCTGGAACATGGATGCTTACAAGAACCAGTACAAGATCACCTCTATCAACTGCCGCAAGATGGAAGAGTTCTCCACTCAGTGGATGGGCTTCCTGAATGGCTCTCTGGACGTGGCTGCCCTGCAGACCGAGAACGTCGCTGACTACCTCGACTCCAAGTACGTCTACTTCACCTCCACCTCCACCGGCACCTTCGGCATGCAGCTGTACAGCGACCTGAATACCCTGAAGAATTCCGAGAACAACAACGGCATTCTGGCTATCCAGGAATTCCGTCATGCCTTCAACCTCGCTCTGAACAGAAGCGACATCGTTGAGAAGATTTGGCCCGGCTCCGCAGTTCCCTGCTTCGGCCTGCTGAACGTTGCTTACTACTATGACATCGAGAACTCTCCCGAGCTCGAGGACGGCGGCCAGTATCGTAACGCCGAAATCGCTAAGGAAGGTATCCTCCGCGCTTACGGCTTCGCTCAGGATGCTGACGGCAAGTGGTCCGGCGGCGACCTGTCCGGCCTCTCCACCGAGGACGCTTATGATGCTCTGACCGGCTACAACCCCACCATGGCAAAGCAGAAGATGCAGGAAGCTATCGACATCCTGCTGGCTGACCCCGAGAAGTACGGCTACGACGAGACCAAGAACATCACTCTGGTTTACGGTTCCTCCGCTGATACCGACAAGCAGAGATTCCGTGCTGAGTACCTGCAGGAAGTCCTGGACGGCCTGACTAAGGGTACCGTTCTGGAAGACAAGATCGACGTCGTGTTTGACGCTTCCGCTGGCGCACAGTGGGCAGAAGCTTTCCGTACCGGCGCTACTCAGATCGGCTTCGGCTATGGCTTCTCCGGCAACGCTTTCAACCCCTTCGACATCATCGGTGCTTTCGTTAACCCCGATGAAGACCTCAACTACCACATGTACTGGGATACCTCTGCTATCGACATGACCCTCACCATGCCCGCTGGCGACTACGCCGGTGCCGGTGAGACCATCACCATGTCTGTGCTGAACTGGTTCTTCTGCCTGAACGGCCTTGCAGAGACCGAGAACCAGCCTCAGACCTACAACTGGGGCGAGGGCTTTGCTCCTGTTGAAGCTCGTCTGATGATCCTCTCCGCTCTGGAAGAGCTGACCATCAAGGAGTCCCGTTCCGTAATGCTGATCGCTGACGGCGGCGGTTCCTTCCTGGGCGCTCAGTTCTCCTACTTCTCCGAGGACGAGCACACCTTCATGGCCTTCGGCGGCCTGAGATACATGGAGCCCAACTACACTGATGCTGAGTGGGCTGAGTTCGTTGCTGAGAACAACAACGACCTCTCCGCAGAGTACATGAAGTCCGAATAATTTTTCGTAACTGAATAATTAATTAGGCTAAGTGATTGCGAACAGCGGTGAGCCTTTGTGCTCACCGCTGGTTTGCCTCTTTTTGTTTTTTATAATTTAGGGTAGTAAATCCCTAAAATGTTTCGTAATTTGCCTTGACCGCATCCTTTTGAATATTCATAAAGGGTCGGATTCATAATAGCTCTTATAATGAGCTTTTATTTTTATGATCTTCGGATCATAAATCAGCTGTCTTTGGCGGTGCGCTGCTTTTGTGCGTGCAGAGCCTTCAAATACTCACTTTTGGCTCAAACCCTATGAATTGGAAAACAACAAGACAGGGGAGAAATACCTATGTATATGTTTAAATATGTCTTAAAGCGTTTGGGCTTGATGCTGCTCACATTTTTCATCATATTCACGATGTGCTTTGTGCTTATCAAGCTGTTACCTATTCCTACTAATGCACTTCCCGGCCAGGATCCTGAGATTATTGCCAGAACGCTGGAAGGCAGAGGCTGGATCACCAACATTCGAGAGGGCCCCAATGGTGTCTGGTTATATGATCGTGTTCCTATTCTGATCCAGTACGGAACCTATATCAAGAGAATAGTGACCGAGGGCGACTTTGGTATTGTTACCACCTACGGTGAATACCTCAATATGGATATTTGGGATGTATTTACCAGCCATATGCCCCCCACAATTCTGATTAACATTTACTCCACCCTGATCGGTGTGCCCATTGGCCTCGGTCTGGGTATCATTGCTGCGCTGAAAAAGAATAAGTGGCAGGATCAGCTGATCAATATCTTCATTATTTTGTTGATATCGGTTCCATCCATCGTTCTGGCTCTGATGATCCAGTTTGTGTTCTGCTTTAAGCTGGGCTGGTTCCCCTTAACCATGTCAACCAGTAATGATTACTTCTCTTGGGAAGTATTCCATTCCATGCTCCCTGCAGTCTTTGCACTATGCCTTGGCTCCATTGCCGGTTATGCCCGTTATACCCGTGCAGAGCTGTCCGAAGTGCTCACCAGCGAATTCATGCTGCTGGCCAGAACCAAGGGTCTTACCAAGAGTCAGGCGATCTATCGTCATGCCATGCGTAACTCCATGGTCGTCATTTTCCCCTCCATCCTCAGTGAGTTCATTGCCGTTCTCTCCGGCTCTCTGATCATTGAGAAGATGTTCGCCATCAATGGTGTTGGCGGTCTGTACCTCAACTCCATTACCTTCCAGGACTATGACTTCTTCATGCTGTTATCCGGCTTCTACACCTTGGTAAGTCTTACTGCCGGTATTGTCACTGATATCAGTTATGGTTTCATTGACCCGAGAATCAGAATGGGAGCGAAATAATTATGGATAATAATTACAATAACATTCCCGTAGAAAAGTTTCGCTTTGCCCAGCGAAGCGATCTCTATCATGACAGCAAGTTCGATACCAAGCCTGTAAGCTATTTCCAGGGCGCTTTCCGCCGCTTCTGTAAGAACAAGGGCTCCGTTGTCGGCGGTATCGTCATTGCCTTCCTGATCCTGTTCGCAATCTTTGCGCCCTTCTTTACGCCCTTCAAGCCTTCTTATTACGATATGAGCTATGCATTCGTTACCCCCAGAAATAATCTTTTTGTGGAAAACGGCATTGACTTCTGGGACGGCTGCAGAGTAAAGGACACCAACCAGATCGGTTATCTGAAGGATCGTGCTCTCGAAGCAGAGACCGGCAGAGAGATCATCAAGCACGGCGAGTACACCATCAGCGAAGACGAGACTACTTATACTTACCGCTACGATACCTACTACGGTGTGGGCTTCGGTAAGTATAAGATCA
This sequence comes from Oscillospiraceae bacterium, assembly GCA_017481325.1. Next base: position 25,642 of record JAFUPG010000018.1, on the reverse strand, counting down.
TCTCCATGAAAGAGTTCAATGATATCCAGCGATATCAGAACGAGACCGGCCGCCAGGTGCTTTATCCTGTGGTCAAGGTGAAGGACAGACCCACCCTGGAGAAGAATAAGTACGATGCCAATATCTACTATAAGATGGAAAATGCCAAGGCCTCTGTCATCCGCCCCAAGCTGGATAAGGATGGCAACATCGTTCCCAACTACTGGAAGTACAAGGCCGGCGATGAGAGCAGCATTATGGCTCCCTACAATTCCCTGCGTATTGAGGGCGAGAACGGTGTTGAGGAGAAGGGTAACCAGTACTTCTATGTCTACGGCCGTATGGTCGACGGCGGTGTCGAAGTCAGAGCCGAGTACTATGAGTACTATACCTATCAGCACACCCAGGTGCTGAAGGACGGTATCGGCGAGCCCAACTTCTGGTTCGGTACCACCCAGACCGGTAAGGACATCTTTGCTTGCCTGGCTTACGGTGCAAGATTCTCCTTCATTTTCGCCATCGTTGTTGCGATTTTCAACTTCGTTGTTGGTGTAATCTGGGGCTCCATTTCCGGTTACTACGGCGGCAAGATCGACCTCTTTATGGAAAGAATTTCCGATATTTTGTATGCCGTACCTATCTATATTGTCATTACACTTCTGAAATACCATATGGGTTCCTCGAGCCAAGTGATTGTCTTGTTCATTGCATTCTTTTTAAAGGGCTGGATCGGTATGGCTTCAACAACCCGTATGCAGTTCTACCGCTTCAAGAATCAGGAGTATGTCCTGGCAGCCAGAACTCTGGGCGCCCGTGACCGCAGAATTATGTTCAAGCATATCTTCCCCAACGGCCTCGGCACCATCGTTACCAGCTTTGCTCTGGTCATTCCTTCCATGATTTACTCTGAGACCAGCTTCACCTACCTGGGTATTATTAACCTGGAAGCCGGCAATATCACCTCCGTCGGTACGCTGATCGCTGCAGGTCAGCAGTCCATCATGGCCAATGCCGGCTATGTGGCACTCTTCCCCTGCATGTTCCTGGTTCTGCTGATGCTCAGCTTCAACTTGTTCGGCAACGGCCTGCGTGATGCATTCAACCCGTCGCTGAGAGGATCGGAGGATTAAACATGAATAAAGAAGTTAAATTATCTGTTAATGATCTGAAGATCTCCTTCCGTACGGATGCGGGCAAGGTACAGGCTGTCCGTAACATCTCCTTTGACCTCTACAAGGGCGAGACTCTCGCCATCGTCGGTGAGTCCGGTTCCGGCAAGTCTGTTACCTCCAAGGCCATTATGGGTATTTCCGCCGGTAACGCCATTTACGAGAGCGGCGAGATCCTCTATGACGGCCAGGATCTGGTTCGTATCCCCGAGGAAGAGATGCACAAGCTCCGTGGCGATAAGATCGCTATGATCTTCCAGGATCCCCTGTCCTCCCTGAACCCCATTATGCGCATCGGCAAGCAGATCACCGAGGCCATGCTGCTGAAGAACAAAGCCAACCGCAAGGAAGGCCGTGCAGCCTTTAATGCCATGCTCTCCGAGCTGTCCTCCAAGATCAAGAAGGCTCTTGCCGAGACTGGGAATAGCAAGTATACCAATTCCGATGTTGACCGCTACATCAAGACCTTTGATGCCTTCAACATTCAGTCCCTGAAGCTGGAGAACAGCTATAATGACTCCATCACTGCTACCGAGGAAATGCTGGCCACCATCGAAGACCTCCTCTTCCTCTCTGAGAAGAAGCAGAAGGTTGACGTAGTCTCCATGCTGAACCTCATTAAGCGCCGCCTCGAGGACATCAAGGACAAGTACTTTACTGCCCAGTATACCAATAAGCTGAAGGCCCATCTTGCTGCTATCGAAAATGTAATCCGCATCGAGAAGAAGCGTGCCTCTATCCTGGATAAGGTAAAGAAGCTGGTTGGCTCTGCCGCCTCCAAGAAGGAGACCTCTCCCGAGACCGTCAAGGCTCTGCAGGAACTGGAACAGACCGCCAAGGAGATGCTGGAGCAGCCTAAGTACAATTTCTTCCGCATCGGCTATTATATCTACAAGCATCCCAATACCGATCTGAGCAAGATGCCTGCCGATGAAGCTAACGCTATGGCCGGCAAGTTCCTGGATGATGACTTCATGAATACCTTCATCGATCTGGAGAAGATCGCTGTTGAGAATTCCTTCAAGAAGGCCCTTGAAAACAAGAAGTCTGCAATTACCGCCCTGGAAAAGGCCATCAGCTTTTTCCGTGCAGGGAACTTCTCCTCCGGCGAGGCCGATAATGTCAGCAAGACTACCAATAAGGCTGTCCTGGCTGCCATCGATCCTCTTGCAGTGATTAAGGACAACGTAGCCTATACCTTTGGCGGTGCTCTTCAGAGAGAAGTGGACAAGTACTTCTTCTATATCAAGAATAACCCCAAGGAAGAAGCTCGCTTTGAGCGCCAGACCGCCAAGAGAGATGCGCTTCTTGCCAGAGGCAAGCATGTGGAATGGAAGGTCGTTCCCAAGTCCGTCGTTCTGCCCGAGAAGCAGATCGAGACCATTTGCAATGTTCTCACCCGTGTGATGAACAAGTTCAAGGCAGACGTTGCTGCTGCAGAGAACTTCGATTCCGGTAAGCGCTGTGTTGAGATCATTGACTACCTGAAGGAGAAAGCTTCCCAGGTCGTCTACACCCTGACCAAGCGTGTGGCAAAGGAAAAGGCCATCAAGCTCATGGAAGAGGTCGGTATCGCCGAGGCCAGAATGCGTTACAGACAGTATCCCTTTGAGTTCTCCGGTGGTATGCGCCAGCGTATCGTTATCGCCATCGCTCTTTCCGCAAATCCCGATATTCTCATTTGCGACGAGCCCACCACTGCTCTGGACGTCACCATTCAGGCTCAGATTTTGGAACTGATCAACCGTCTGAAGCGTGAGCACAATCTGTCCATCATTTTCATCACCCATGACCTGGGTGTTGTGGCCAACATGGCTGACAGAATCGCCGTTATGTATGCAGGTAAGGTCGTTGAGTACGGCACTGCAGAAGAGGTCTTCTACAATCCCCAGCATCCCTACACATGGGCGCTGCTCTCCTCTATGCCTGACCTGGATACCAACGAGCAGCTGGATGCTATTCCCGGCACACCTCCCAACATGATCTATCCCCCTGTTGGTGATGCTTTTGCTGAGAGAAATAAGTACGCAATGGAGATCGACTTCGAGATGCAGCCTCCTATGTACGAGGTTTCTCCCACTCACTACGCTGCTACCTGGCTGCTCCATCCCAATGCACCCAAGGTAGAGATGCCCGCAATTATTACCGAGCGTATTCGACTGATGAAGGAAAGAGGTGGCAACCATGCAGGATAATCGTGAAGTATTGCTGAAAGTTGATCACCTTTGCCAGTATTTCCGCCTGGGCCGTAAGGATCTGAAGGCCGTGGACGATGTCAGCTTTGAGATCCATAAGGGCGAATCCTTTGGTCTGGTAGGCGAGTCCGGTTGTGGTAAGACCACCACCGGCCGAGCCATCATCAAGCTCTATGATATTACTTCCGGTAATGTCTACTTCAAGGGCAAGAGAATCAGCGCCGGTATCCGCTCCTATCGTGATGCCATCGTTGCTGCACGCAAGGACGCTGCCCAGAAGATCAAGGCGCTCCGTGCCGAGAAGCCTGTGGATGAGGCAAGAAAAGCCAAGATCCAGCAGGAGATCCAGAAGATCAACCGGGAACTGGGTGCCATCGTCGATAAGAACCGTGCACTCATCAGAGACGCAAGATCCGACAGAAAAGATGTAGATAAGGAATATGTCCATTCTCTGCTCAGATCTCTGAACGCTGAGTATTCCCAGAAGATCAAGGCCGCTGAAGCAGCCGGAGATTCCGCAAAGCTGAAGGCCCTGAAGAAGGAATATGAGACCCGTTGCCGTGTGGCAAAGAAGAGCAAGCTGATCACCCAGATCCAGATGATCTTCCAGGATCCCATTGCCTCCCTTGACCCCCGTATGACCGTCCGTGATATTATCGCTGAAGGCCTTGTAATCAACGGCATCACCGATAAAAAGTATATCAACGAGAAGGTTTACGAGATCCTGGAGATGGTTGGCCTGGTTCGTGAGCATGCAGACCGCTATCCCCATGAGTTCTCCGGTGGTCAGCGTCAGCGTATCGGCATTGCAAGAGCTGTCATTATGCAGCCTGAAATGATCATCGCTGACGAGCCCGTTTCAGCTCTGGACGTTTCCATTCAGGCACAGGTCATCAACCTGCTCAATGATCTGCGTGAGCGTCTTGGCCTGACCATTTTGTTCATTGCCCATGACCTGTCTGTTGTGAAGTACTTCTCCGACCGCATCGGTGTTATGTACTTCGGCAAGATGGTGGAGTTAGCTGACTCTGACGAGCTCTTCAAGAACCCGCTCCACCCCTATACCAAATCCCTTCTCTCCGCAATTCCGCTGCCTGATCCCATCTACGAGAAGCAGCGTACCAGAATCATCTATAATCCCATTGCCGAGCACGATTATTCCGTGGATACTCCCTCCTTCCGTGAGATTACCCCGGGACATTTCGTACACTGCAATGATGTGGAAGAGGAAAAGTATAAGAAGCAGATCAAGTAACATAAGGATGGTTTGAAACTGTGGAACAGGAAACCAAAATTAAGTTAAGAAATTACGGCATTTGCGTTGGCGTTGAGCTATTGCTTGGCTTTCTGGTCATCTGGTCTAAAGGCTTTTTCGTATATAGTGCTGCAGTGAACATGCAGATCCTGTCCGATGCATTTTTTGTATCCGGTTTACTGATGACACTTTTTGCAGGTCTGCTGTATGTCAGCAGCGAGGGAGCTTTGATCGGCGTATCGTATGTATTAAGAAATGTAGTGCTTTTCTTCATCCCCTTTGGTAGATTGAAGCACGAAACATACGGCGATTACCGTGCCAGAAAACTGGAAAAAGCCAAAAACCGTAGCATCAGCTGTGTTCTTATTACAGGATCGATTTTCCTTCTTATCGGAATTGTTCTCACCGCTATTTGGTACGCATCTTACTTCAACATGTATGCATAAAAACGAATCCCCGTGCAATACTGCACGGGGATTTTTCTATCAAATTATTGGGCGTGTTCTTTAATGGCCTCAAAACTCTCTGTGCTGATGACGTGCTCAATACGGCAGGCATCCTCTGCAGCGATCTCCTCGGGAACACCCAGAGAGCAGAGCCAGCGAGTCAGCACATTGTGACGCTCCAGCATGCTTTCCGCAATTTCTCGTCCTCTGGGAAGCAGCGTAATAAAGCCGCCGGCATCCACATGAATATAGCCGTTTTCCCGGAGATTTCTCATGGCAACGGATACGCTGGGCTTTGAAAACTCCAATTCATTGGCAATATCCACCGATCGCACAGCTCCGGTTCGCTGATGTAAGATCAAAATTGTCTCCAAATAGTTTTCTGCAGATTCGTGAATTCTCATATCCGTCCTCCAAGGGCTTTTGTTCAGTATACCATAGCTTTGAAGACAAAGCAAGCGGGAATTCTCCCACATAGATCAGAAGTAAATGATGAAAAGACCGACCAGCATACCGGCAATTGCAGAAAAAGCGGGGAGCTTGCTGTGGTACATTAAGATCGCCTGGGGCAGGATCTCGCCAAAAACAACGTACAGCATAGCGCCGCTGGCAAAGCCCAGACTAAGCGCCAGACCCAGCGCTCCGATTTCTCCCAAAAGAAAACCAAGTAAAGCGCCGATGACTGTTGGAATCCCGGAAAGGGCGGAGATCAGCACAGCTCTTGAGCGCTTCATGCCGCCGCTGATCAGGGGGACAGACACAGCCATACCCTCAGGAACGTTGTGCAAACCGATCAATATGGCAAGTACAAGAGCTGCATCACCCATGACACTGCCGTTGCTTGCATAGGAAGCGCCGATGGTCATTCCCTCGGGCACATTGTGCAGCGCAATGGCGCTGGCCATAACAATGCCGGCAATAAACAGGGTGAGCCGATTATCCTTGCGCTGATAGTGGGCCTGAAGATGGTCACTATGGATCAACTCATCTAAATCGTCTGCGGTTTTCGGGTGCTTTTCATCTATGTGTGGCACTTCGGGATTGGTCTTCCGATCGATGAGATAATTGAGTAGATAGATGATGATAAAACCGGAGGCGATGGCAAGGATCACCGTGAGAATGCCAACCCCCGTCTCAATGGCCTCCGTAATCAGGTCGAAGCACACAACGCTGATCATGACACCGCCGGCAAAGCTAAGCAGCAGACTGACAGTGCGATTGGAATCCTTTTGCAGCACAGCGCCGATCAGACCGCCAAGTCCCGTGCCGATCACGCCTGCGATAAAAGTTGTCAGCAGCAGAGTTTCAATCACACCCATACGGGAACCTTCTTTCTCTTTCGATTCTACAAAATCATAGCACAGATTTACTGAAAATACAATATCCATTCCTGAAAAAGCCGCAAGGGAAACCCTTGCGGCTTTGATCTTAGCGGATAAAATTGGTGCGCAGTGGTGCTTCTTTTTCCGGAGTGGAGACACCGGCGGCTTTGCCTGCCTCGATGCACTTCAGAAGCCAGGCCATATTCTCACCCAGGGTGCGCATGGTCTGCATGCCTTCCTCGTCCTTTAGAACTTCTTCGGCTGTGTTGCCGTGTACCTGGTTCCAGTACTGGCTGGTGACGATGGGCATGGAACTGATGCCGAAATACTTATTCAGCCGGTCAAAAGCGGCGGAGGCACCGCCTCTGCGGCAGGAAACCACTGCGGCGCCGGGTTTGCCCTTCAGCTTTGCGGATGCGCTGTAAAACAGCCGATCCAGGAAGGTCGTGGACTGCCCGCTGGGGCCTGCGTAGTAGACAGGTGCACCGATGATGAATGCATCAAATTCATCCAGCCGAGCTGCCAGAGCATTCACACCGTCATCGAAAATACAGGGAGCGCCTTTTTTGCACTTTCCGCAGGCAATGCAACCGGCCACGGGCTGCCTTCCGATCTGATAGATCTCCGTCTCAATGCTGTGCTTTTCCAGCTGTTTTGCGACCTCGGAAAGTGCGGTAAAGGTACAGCCCTTTTCGTTGGGGCTGCCGTTAAAAAGTAATACCTTCATCGGAAACCTCCCTGTTTTCTTCTCAGGTCATTGCCCTTAAAAATCATGACACGGTAGTTGCCCAGTACACGGGAGCTGATCTGAGCGTTGTACCACTTCTCAAAAGAGTTGGTGTCCAGATTGGTGGAGATAATAGTGGAGCGGTTGTGCATTAAACGGCTGTTGACGGTCTGATACAGGACGGAAATGGTAAATTGTGTCGTCATCTCCGAGCCCAGATCATCGATGATCAGCAGATCGCAGTCATAATATTTTCTGGTAATGTTGCGATCATCCTCGTTGCCGTTTCCGAATTTTACCTTCTCAAAATCCTCAAAAATCCGGATGGCTGTTTCGTAAACCACGCTAAAGCCCCGGTCTGCCACCTGACGTGCGATGCAGGCGGATAGAAAGGTCTTACCCAGACCGGTCATGCCGCTGAACAGCAGATTGTCCGCTCCGGGGGCAAAACCTGCGGCGAAGTTACGAGCGATACGCAGATTTTGTGTCATTAAGGTGCGAGGCGAGGTGCAGATGGTGTGGTCAAATTGCTCGGGATATACATCCAGACGGAAATTATCAAAGGTCTCCCGGCCACTGCCGATAAGGCTGGTCAATTCTTTTTTCTGCTCCTGACGGCAGAGCTCCTTCAGGCAGAAACACATTTTTGCACCATAGTAGCCGCTGCCGCCGCACTTGCTGCAGATAGGGGAGTCGTCCAGATAGCCTTCCTCAAAATCTCCGGCTTCGATGATCCACTCCCGTTCCCGTTGCAGTGAAAGATTCTTGTCACGGATCTGAGATAAGGTCAGGGAGGGGGAATCCTCGTTCCGCAGTGCAATGGCAGCAAGCTGAATCATATTCAGTTGAAGCTCACGATCGATTTCCTTCAAGCGTGGGAATCTCTCATATGCAATTTGCAAATGCTCTTCGTTTTCCCGTTCACGCTCGGCCTTGGCCTGATCCAGGCGGCGGCGAGCTCTTCGCAGGATCTCTTCACTGTAAGCCATGATTCTCCTCCTCTATGCCGGCCAGCGCCATTGCCACCGCCTGCTTTTCCAGGGGGGAAAGCTCCTGCCCGGGTTGGATGAATTGCTTGCCCATGGGGGGTCTGTGTTTTTGTGCCGTCTTGGGCGCAGTGTCGCCCTGGGCGATTTGCTGGGGGGTCATCAGCCCCTTCTCATGCCAGCTGTTGAGAATGGAGTTCATATATGCCCATTTCAATGCGCCGGTATTGAGACAGGTGCGCTCATAAGCCATACGGATCACTTCGTCGGTGAAGCCCATATTGATCCAGCTGGTCAGATATTGTTCTTCTCCCGAGGTAAGGCGGCGCTGCTCAATTTGCAGCAGCAGCCGGAGCTGCTGAATGCGGTTGTGCAGCTGTAATTGACTCTGTATGTAGTAACTGGCGGTTTCCAGGGTGTCGATATTCTCATCAGCCCAGTGGTAGGCTTCCTTTTCAATGGATCGCATGGAAGGCGCCCGGGAGCCCTTCCGGCGATTGCGTTCAATGCAAAAATGCAGCAGAAGTCCCACTACCTCTGTGGGAAGCCGCAGATAGTCCGTAAAAGAGAGCAGCGTTTTCAGCTCTTCAGTGGACAGCGTGCGACCCAGACGGCGCTGCGCCTCGCCTACCAGCTTGGGGAACTGGCTGTTCCGGCTCCGGAGGGCATTTTGCAGATCCGCATCGGTGTAGCTGGGGCGATCGGGCTGCATGGTCCTCTGATAGGCCTCCTGCCACATGCCCATCTGTCGCAGGCAATCTGTAGCGGTCACCATTCGTGGTACTGTGAAATGCAGGGCATCCAGCGCTGTCTCCAAAGGTGCACCGGCCTTGCGATAGAGATACAGCGCCACCGCATCGGGACAGCCGCAGGAGAGGAGCTTCTGCAGCTCTTCAGTTGTCAAAGAAATGCCTTGCATGTCTGTTTTTCTCCATTCATTCTGAAAGTAGACCCATTATATCATATGCGGCGAAGCAGGGCAAGCACAAGGGAATAGAGAAAAACAGAGAAAAATGTCGGCTGAATTTGGAGGCAAACTATATCTTGGGGCAGGGCAGTCCTTAGACCACAAAGCCCCCGTTTACTGCTAAAACTTGCCCGGTGACAAAGTTGGCTTTTGCCAAATACAGCAAAGCCCCTGCCACATCTTCACCGCTACCCAGCCGCTCCAGAGGTGTTTCCTCTGCCAGCTGTGCCAGGGTTTCTTCTCCCAGTTGTTCTGTCATATCTGTGCGGATCACCCCGGGGCTGACACAGTTCACCCGAATTCCGGAAGGCCCCAATTCCTTGGCCAGCGCCTTGGTCATGGCGATCACCGCCCCTTTTGTGGCGGAGTAAGCCACCTCGCAGGAGGCGCCCACCTGACCCCACATCGATGCGACATTGATAATGCAGCCCTGCTGCTTTTGCAGCATTCCCGGCAGCACCCCACGAACGCAGTGGTAAATACCCTCTACATTTACGGCAAAGAGCTGTCGGAATTCCTCCGGTGTGATCTGAGAGATCAGACCATAGTGCGCAAGGGCGGCATTGTTGATCAAAATATCCACAGGCGGCAAATCTGCAATGACCTTTGCCACCGCAGCGCCGTCTGATACGTCGCAGCAAATCGGGCTGGCACCGGTCTCTGCAGCCAGGGCGTTGGCTGCTTCAGTGCTTTTTTGATAAAAAAAGCTGACCGCATAGCCAGCCTGACAGAAGGCTCTTACAGCGGCAGCGCCGATTCCACGGGAACCGCCGGTGATTAATACGTGCTGCATAATCATGCTCCTTTTCGTAAAAAAGCCCCTCGGAACGAGGGGCTTTTGGTCTCAGCGTTTTCTGGATCTGGTTCTGTGCTCGTACTGCCGACAACCGGCGATCTTACTGTCGGAGTCAGACATGAACTGTTTCAGCTTTTCCTCAAAGGTGGCCGGAGCGGCGGGCTTGGGCGCAGGAGCGACGGGACGCTGAGGGCGAGCCGCTTTGAGCTGCTCCAGTGCCCGTTTTATGGACAGAGAGATTTTACCGTTTTCGATGCTCAATACCTTCACCGTAACGGTCTGGCCTTCTGTCAGATGGTTGCGGATATCGCTGACATAGGTGGCGGCGATCTCAGAGATATGCACCATGCCAACCTGCTGCTCAGAGAGCTGAATAAAGGCGCCGAATTTGGTAATGCTTTTAACCTTACCTTCTGTGATTGTGCCGACAGTAAGCTCCATATATGTGTGTGATTCCTTCCTTGAATGGTCTTTATTGATTGGTATCAACGTAAATTACTTCGTCGTCGAAGCAGTAGTCCAAACGTTCCCGGGCGATCCGGATGACAGCGTCATCGCTTCCCAGGGAGCGAATGTCCTCTTTTATGGCTTCGTTTTCGGCGGCCAGTGCCTGGTTCTGCCGGGAGAGCTCTGCCGCCTCGGCTTCTGCCTGATGGATCTTGGGTTGGAGTATAAATACGGTGGCGATGGAGAACACCAGCAGCACCAGTAGAATGAGCATCGTGGTCAGTGATGATCTGCGTAGACGCACGGCCTGACCCCTCCTGTCTTTCATAATTCAACTTTTTCCTACGTCCTTTTATTCTAACCGATTTTTTCCCAAATGAAAAGACTTTTTTTAAAAAAATAAGTAATTTTTTTATCAAATTGCCCATTATTCTGCAAATTTTTTTCAGGGGAAGCAATATTAGTCCCCACAGAAAGTAAAATAAGGGCAAAATCAGACGGCCGAGGCTGAGAAAATACACACTGGCCCCCAGGGCTGAGGCCAAAAGCATAAAGAACCGATACTCACCACGGCCGATATAGAAAGCAAACAGCAGGTTTCCGCACAGACAAAGCACACAGAAAAAAAGATCTGCAGGCAGGGTCAGAGCCCTGAGATTGCGTCTCAGACCTCGCAGCAGATCGTAGCAGACACCGTAGCCGGCGCCCAGAATGGCAGCCAGCAAAAACTGGCTGCCCTGCAGTGCAACCGGTTGCTCCATCAGCCGAACAGTCTGCGGAAAAAGCCGGTTTTCTGCAGCTCTTCGTAGGTCAGTGAGTGCACCGTACCCTCTACCCGGACCTGGCCTCCGTCAATGGAAAGCGTATGCAACTGCAGACCTTCCCCACGAACGATGAGCATGCCCCGCACTGTCTGAAGAAGTACGGTATTTTCGTCAAAGCTTTCCACTTCCTGCACCCCACTGACAGACAGCCTGCTGCGGTTTTCCAAATGCATTTCATGCAGATCCAGCCGATCTGCGCCTTCCTTGGTCATAAATAAATCCCCTCCGCTGTATATATACGGCGGAGGGGCGAAAATTATGACTCGATTTCCTCGGGATTGTAGAGCGTAGCAGGCAGAATATCCGCCAACTCGACCAGAGCGTGGCTGCGGCCTCCGTAAGGATCTGTGTGGAACATGACGCTGCGTAGGGAAATGGGCGAGCGCACCAGGCTGATAGAAAGGGTGGCCACAGTACCCTTGTTGCCGCTATACAGCGTCAAACTGCCGCCGTGAAGCTCAGCGATCCGCTTTACCAGCGGAAGGCCCAAACCAAGGCCGCTGCGAGGATCTGCAGAGGGATGACGCTTGGCCTGGGTATACAGGCCGGCAAGCACTTCGGGGCGGATGCCTTCGCCCTGATCCTCCAGATGGATCAAAAGCAGCCGATCCTGCTTTTCACAGTGCAGGTGCAGTGTGCTCCCCTTGGGAGCATAGGTTAAAGCGTTGGCCAGAAGCTGATAAAGAGCTCGCTCCAAAAGGGAACCGTCGACATCTGCATGAATGGGATAGGACAAAGGCTTGTATTGCAGGGAATAGCCGGCGGCACGAAGCAAGGGCTGACAGGTCTGAGCAAAACTATCCAGCAGCTCTGTGACACAACGAAGCCGTCGCTGAGCGGTACCGTTTTCTGCCAACAGCCTTCCGCTTTCGCTGCCGTGGGTACACAGACGCTGCAGACGGTAAATGGCACGGTTCAGCTCGGCGGCTGCGCCTGCGGTGCGGACGGAAGGCTTGTCAGGAAGCTCCGCAAAAAGGGTTTCGGCAGCAGAGATCAGTTCCTGCAAGGGACGGCGCATAACATCAGAGAAGGAAAGGCTCTCTTCGGCGGAAGAGCCGGATACCACAGGGGAGGCGATCACAAGAATTCCGTCCTCCAGGCGCTGCGCCGTGGCTACACAGGATTGCCCGGGAAGTTCCAGCGTAAACTGAAGACGGCTATCCGGCGCACAAAGCTGCAGCAGTGCCGGTGCCTGTGAAAAAACGGATTCGGCCGTCAGTTCCGAAATGTGCAGAGCCGCCGCTGTGCCATTGCACCACAGGATCTTTTCCCGGTTCAGCACAAAGGCAGGCTGGGGGAGAATATTCAAAATATTGCATAGCTGCTTATCCATGGAACTCACCTCCCGGACGGTCTTTTCCTATTATTGCGCAAGCGGGGTAAAATTTACGTGGTAAATCCTGTCTGGCAATGATGTCGAAATTTGTCGAATTCTGTCGATGACCTTATCATATCTTATTTTTTCGAAAAACGCAAGGATTTCCTGTAAAATTCCGGTTGTTCTTTGCGAACAAATGTGTTATAATAAAATTTCAGAAAACCAGCGAGGAGGCAGACTATGCGAGACAGTATTTTGGTGCGGGGTGCCCGGGAGAATAACCTGAAAGAAGTAGACGTGGAAATACCCCGCAATCAGCTCAGCGTTTTCACGGGGCTCTCTGGCTCAGGGAAATCCTCCCTGGCCTTTGACACCATCTATGCCGAAGGGCGCAGACGCTATGTGGAATCCCTGTCTGCCTATGTACGTCAGTTCCTGGGGCAGATGGACAAGCCCGATGTGGATGTGATCGAGGGGCTTTCTCCGGCAATCTCCATTGACCAGAAAACCACCTCTAAAAATCCCCGTTCTACCGTGGGTACTGTGACGGAGATCTATGATTATCTCCGTCTGCTCTGGGCCCGTGCCGGTACACCTCACTGCCCCAAGTGCGGCAAAGAGATCCGCCGCCAGAGCATTGACCAGATCGTGGACAAGGTGCTGACCATGGAGGAGGGAACCAGATTCCAGGTGCTCTCTCCCGTGATCCGGGGCAAAAAGGGCGAGCACGTCAAGGTATTTGAGGATGCACGGAAGGGCGGCTTTGCCCGTGTCCGTGTAGATGGGATCAACTACGACCTGACAGAGGAAATCCCTCTGGATAAGAATAAAAAGCACCATATCGAGCTGGTGGTGGATCGCCTGATCCTCCGTGGGGATATTACCCGTCGCCTGACCGACAGCATCGAAACGGCACTTTCGCATTCCGACGGTCTGGTGATCATCCATCAGACCCAGACCGATGAACTGACCCTGTTTTCCAGAAACTACGCTTGCGATGACTGCGGTATCTCCATGCCGGAGCTGTCGCCCCGACTTTTCTCCTTTAACAATCCCCTGGGTGCCTGCCCCGAGTGCAGCGGCCTGGGCTTCCGCCTCCGTGTAGACCCCCAGCTGATCATTCCTGACGACAGTCTTTCTATTTATGACGGCGGCATTCAGGCCAGCGGATGGGGGAACATCAAGAACGACTCTATCGCCAGAATGTACTTTGAGGCTATGGCGCTGAAATATCGTTTTGACCTCCATGCGCCTATCCGCAGCCTCTCCAAAGAGGCTATGGCGGTGATTCTCTACGGCACCGGCGGCGAGAAATTGCAGCTCCACTATGACCGTGGCAACGGCAGAGGCGTGCTGGAGCAGGCCTTTGAGGGCATCATCCCCAATTTGGAGCGCCGCTTCCATGAGACCCAGTCCGATGCCATGCGCAAAGAGCTGGAGGAATGCATGAGTTCCTCTCCCTGTCCCCACTGCAAGGGCGAGCGCCTCTCTGATATTGCCCGTGCGGTGACTGTGGGCGGCCTCTCCATTGCGGCCTTCTGCGATCTCTCGGTGCATAAGGCGCTGAAATTCCTTGACGAACTGAAGCTGGAGGGAGCGCAGGCCATCATTGCCGAGCAGATCCTTCGGGAGATCCGCAGCCGCTTGGGCTTTTTGGAGAGTGTCGGTCTGCAATATCTGACGCTCTCCCGTTCTGCCGGAACGCTGTCCGGCGGTGAGGCGCAGCGCATCCGTCTGGCAACGCAAATCGGCTCTTCTCTTATGGGCGTGCTCTATATTCTAGACGAGCCCAGCATCGGCCTGCACCAGCGTGACAACGACAAGCTGTTGGATACCCTCCGCCACCTTCGGGATCTCGGAAACACCCTGATCGTGGTAGAGCACGACGAGGACACCATCCGTGCCGCCGACTATCTGGTGGATATCGGCCCCGGCGCCGGCATTCACGGCGGCAAGCTGGTGGCTAGTGGCAGCCTGCAGGATATTATGGATTGCCCCGAGAGCATTACCGGCCAATATCTCAGCGGCGCAAAGAAAATCCCGGTCCCCACAGAGCGAAGACAGGGTAACGGCAAATCGCTTCAGATTTACGGCTGTCGGGAGAATAATCTGGATCATATCGATATTACCTTGCCTCTGGGCTGCTTTACCTGCGTCACCGGCGTTTCCGGTTCGGGAAAATCCTCCCTGGTCAACGAAATCATCGCAAAGAAACTTGCCGGTAGTCTGAATCATGCCCGTGTGCGTCCCGGCAAGCACGACCGCTTTGAGGGCATCAAGGCGCTGGATAAGGTTATTGTTATCGACCAGAGCCCCATTGGCCGCACCCCTCGCTCCAATCCTGCCACCTACACCGGCTTGTTTAACGATATTCGTGATCTCTACGCTTCCACAGCTGCGGCCAAGGAGCGTGGCTATTCCGCAGGCCGCTTCTCCTTTAATGTCAAGGGCGGCCGCTGCGAAGCCTGCAGCGGTGATGGCCTGGTGAAGATCGAGATGCACTTCCTCCCTGATGTCTACGTGCCCTGCGAGGTCTGCCACGGCAAGCGCTATAACCGTGAGACGCTGGAGGTGCAGTACCGTGGCAAATCCATTGCCGATGTTCTGGAAATGACCGCCGACGAGGCACTGCTCTTCTTTGAAAACCAGCCCCGGCTGCGGGATAAGATCGCAACCCTGGTTCAGGTGGGGCTGGGCTATATCAAGCTGGGGCAGAGCTCTACCACCCTTTCCGGCGGTGAGGCGCAGCGTGTCAAACTGGCAACGGAGTTGTCCCGACAGGCAACGGGGCGCACGCTGTATATCCTGGATGAGCCTACCACCGGCCTTCATATGTACGATGTCCACAAGCTCATCGAGGTGCTGCAAAAGCTGGTGGATGCCGGTAATACCGTTCTGGTCATCGAGCACAATCTGGACGTGATCAAAACGGCGGATCATATCATCGACCTTGGGCCGGAGGGCGGCGACGGCGGTGGCAAGATCGTGGCAGAGGGCACGCCGGAGGAGATCGCCGCCTGCGAAGCCTCCTACACCGGCCGCTACCTGAGAAAACTACTCTAAGGGGGAGGGGAATTACGATGGAACGTCTCCTGCACCGTTTTCGCAACTATAATGCCGATGGCCTGACGGATCGGGAACTGCTGGAGCTGCTGCTCCGCTTTACCCGAAGCGATGCCAGAGAGTTCTCCGCTCGGCTAATGGAGCGCTATCCCAATATTTTCCGCTTGATGGAGGCAGATCGCAGCTCTCTTGCCACGGTGGAGGGTATGGACGATAAAACAGCACTGCTGCTGTCCATTCTCCCGGAGATGAGCCGGCGCTATTTTATCTCCCGTGGGATCAAAGGCCAGCCGCTGCTGAACAGCAGCCACTACGGGAAATATCTCCTGCCCTACTTTATGAGTGTTCGTGATGAGATGGTCTACGTGCTGTTCCTGGACGGGGCCGCAAATCTGATCAGCTGCCGCCAGATGGGTTACGGCTCTGTGAATTCTGCCAATGCACCTGTCCGCAACATTGTCATGGAGGCGCTGGCGCTCAATGCCTCAGGCATCGTTCTGGCCCATAATCATCCCAGCGGCGTTGCCATACCTTCCGAGGAGGATATTGAGCTCACCCGACGGCTGCGCTCCTCTCTGGAAATTATGGAGCTGGAGCTGCTGGATCACATCATCATTGCGGATGATGACTTCGTCTCCATTAAGGACAGTGGCTATCTGCGATAAAATGAAAACCGGAGGTTCCCGACGGAACCTCCGGCCTTTGCGTTATTTCAGCACAATTTCGCCGGCCTTGTAAATATCGCCTGCGCCGACAGTGAGGATAATATCCCCCTCCTTGGCAATGGTGCGCAGATAAGCGCCCACCTCGGGGAGCGTATCAAAGGACACGGCTCCGGGCACCTTCTTTGCCAGATCCCGGGAGGAGATGCCAATCTTGTTCTGCTCTCTGGCAGCATAGATCTCCGCCAGAACCGCCACATCCACACGCTTCAATTCTTCAACGAAATCATCAAAGAGCGCCTTGGTACGGGTATAAGTATGAGGCTGGAAAGCGAGGATGATCCTCTTGTAGCCCATGAGTCGCACGGCATTGATCAGCGCATGGAGCTCGCCGGGGTGGTGGGCATAGTCATCATAGATATCTGCGCCGTGGAAGTTGCCCTTGTACTCCATCCGTCGGCCTGCGCCGGTAAAGGAAGCCAGACCACGGCTGACATATTCGCCCTCAATGCCCATGACATAGGCAGCGGCAGCGGCAGCCAGGGCATTATACACATTGTGCTCGCCAAAGACCTCCAGATCCACATGGCAGTAGCATTTGCCAAAGATCATAATGTCAAAGGAGCGACAATCTTCGGATAGATTGGCGGGGTGAATGTCGTTCTTCTCCTCCATGCCGAAGGAGATGTAGCTCAGATCCGCCAGCGCCTGAACCGTGTTGGCATCGTCGCCGTTGGCGATGACATAACCGGTACGGGGAACCAATCCGGCAAACTTACGGAAAGAACGCTGCACAGCCTCCAGATCCTTGAAATAATCCAGATGATCCGCTTCCACATTATTGATAATGGCAACGGTGGGATAGAAATTCAGGAAGGAGTCGCAGTATTCGCAGCTCTCCATAATGATGGTCTCGCCGTTTCCCACCCGGTGACCTGCCTTCAGCAGGGGCAGATAGCCGCCCAGCATGACCGTGGGATCCTTCTCCGCCTCCATGAAAATATGGGTCACCATAGAGGTGGTCGTGGTCTTACCGTGGGTGCCGGAGATGCAGATGGCGTTCTTATACTCCCGCATGATCACGCCCCAGGCCTGGGCCCGTTCAAAAACGGGGATGCCCATGGCACGGGCGGCTGCGATTTCGGGATTGTCGTTATGAGCGGCGGCGGTACGGATAATGCAGTCAGCGCCGTCAATATTGGATGCGTTATGTCCAATCTTAACCTCGATCCCCTTGGAGATCAGCTCATCGGTGGACACAGAGGAGTTCATATCCGAGCCCGTGACCTTCATACCCATGCCACGGAGCACCAGACCCAGAGGGCGCATGGAAACGCCGCCGATGCCGATGAGATGGATATGCTTCCCGGGGACTAAATAAGAATCAAGTCGTTTTCTTGCCATAAGGGGCCTCCTAAATCAGAAGATCTTTACTATTATAGTACAAGATCAGGTAATTTACAAGAGGGAAATGGGCGCATCCTCCAGTTCAAAGGACATTCCGCCCCCCGAGGGATGGGGGAAGGAGAGTCTTGCGGAGCAAAGCTGCAAAGTGCCGCCGGATTTTGCACCGTATTTTCGGTCGCCTACCAGAGGAAAGCCCCGGGAGGCAAACTGCACACGGATCTGATGGGTTCTGCCGGTGAAGAGACGGATTTTCAGCAGGGAGCAGCCGCTTTTTCGCTCTGTGACGATGTAAGA
This sequence comes from Oscillospiraceae bacterium, assembly GCA_017481325.1. Next base: position 7,785 of record JAFUPG010000018.1, on the reverse strand, counting down.
GAGCTTCGCCTCCCGTACACCTGCCCGTTTTCTTTTGACGGTGTAGGTCTTGTTTTTGCCCTTGTCGTGGTATAGCAGATCTGTCAGTTCGCCGACCTCAGGAGGCGCACCCTCGCAGACCGCCAGATATTCTTTCTCAAACCCCGTCCCCATTTGGCCGGAGAGAAAGGCGGCGGCCTCTTTGGTTTTCGCAAATACCATCAATCCGCAGGCCTCCCGATCCAGCCGATGGACGGGGAAGGTCTCACGGGGCGCAAGGAGTGCCTGCATGTTCCTCTTGCCGGAGGCATCGGCTGCGGACAGCACGCCCCCGGGCTTGACACAGACCAGGAGCTGTTCGTCCTCATGGAGTATTTTTATAGTCTCGTCTCGATATCCGCCAGGATCTTCTCGCATTTTTCCAGAACCTTTCCAAGATCGTGGTGTAAGAACGTTCTGTTTTGCAGCACGGGTTTTCCTGCCACAAAAACGGAGTCGATCTGATAACCGCTGCCGGCATAGAGCAGATTGGTGAGAATACGGCTACGGTTGGTGGTGCAGAGGTCATCACTGCGCACCAGAGAGAAATCTGCCTGACAGCCGACCTCCAGCTTGCCCAGATCCTTGTAACCCAATGCCTCCATGGCTTCCACGGTGAGCATTTGATAGCACTCCTGAGCAGGCAACACGGTGGCATCCAGGGTCAAAACCTTCTGCAGGTAGCTGCCGTGACGAGCCTCACGGAGCAGATCACGGTTGGCACTGCTGGCCTCGCCGTCACAGCCAAAGCCCACACGGACACCGGCTTTACGCATCTGCGCAATGCGAGGCGCACCGTCGGAGAGCTTCATATTGGTGGAGGGGCAGTGGGCAACCACCGCCCTGGTATCTGCCAGCAGTTGGATCTCGTTATCTGTAAGCCAGATGGAGTGGGCGAGAATGGTATTTTCATCCAGCACGCCCAGATGGCCCAGCTCTTCTGCCTCACCACGGCCGGTCCAGGAGCGGACACGGTCGGTCTCCATCTTGCCCTCGGCCAGATGGGTGTGATAGACCAGTCCACGCTCCCGTGCAAACTGCTTCAGCGCCACCATCAGCTCTGCCGTGCATGCAGGTCTGCCCTGGGGCACGGCTGCGGTACGCAGCAGACCCTTGCCGTGCCAACGGTGATAGAGATACTCTGCCTGCTTCAGGCAGTCGTCCACGCTGGTGACCTTGATCTGGTCGTTTTCTGCAATGTCCGTAGCGCCGATGCCAAAGGTGGCACGGATACCGGCATCCTCATAGGCTTGCGCCACAGCATCGATATGGGGGAAATAGGTCATTTCATTGACAGCGGTCACGCCGAAGCGGAGGCTCTGCAGGCAGCCCAGAAGCACGCCGTAGTACCACTCCTCCTCGCTCAGAGACCACTGCACCTTCAGCATTTTTGTCAGCCACTGGGTGATATTCAGATCGTCCAGGGGCCCTTTGGTCAGGCTCTGTACCATGTGGGTATGGATATCCGCCATGCCGGGGAGCAGGAGCATGCCCCTGGCATCCATGGTTTCACAGTTGGCCTGCAAATTGGGCGCAATGGCAGAGAAACGGCCGTTCTCAATGAGCAGATCCGTGGGTTTTGCACTCAGATCCGAAAAATTCGGAAGTGAGGCATTTTTAATCAGCAGCATCGCACAACGCCTCAGCACAGATGCAGAACATCTTTTCCAGATCCTCGTCCTTGACCGCCAGCTTTTCCCCGGTGGTGTAGTTTTCACTGACCAGAGCTACAGAGGCAGCGTGGCAATTCAAAATGGAGGAGATCACCAGCATAGAGCTGGTCTCGCCGTCCACAATATCCACGCCCAGCTTTTCCCAACGAGCAATACGCTCCTTGCCGCCAAAGGCCCAGGGGGTATCCAGACTCAGGCAGTCATGGCTGCGGAACAGGGCAGAGTCCTTAACGCCTGCCTTCAGCAGACGGGACAGCAGACCCATGTCGGTGACAGCGGGGTAGGAAATGTCGATATATTCACGGGTAGCACCCTCGGAACGTACAGCGCCGGAGGCGGCCACCAGGGTACCGGGCTTGGTTTCCGGCTGAATGGCGGGGCAGGCGGCGATCTTGATGATCTCCTTTACGCCCAGGTGATTCAGTTCCTCCACGGCAATGGCCATGGGCATACAGCCGAAGCCGCAACTCATGACGCTGACGGGAACGCCCTTGTAAGTGCCGGTATAGGTCACATATTCTCTGTATTCGCCCACCTTCTTAGCATCGTCCAGAAGGGCGGCATAGAAGGGGATCTGCTGGGGATCGGGGGTCAGAATGACCTTGCCGGCCACCATGGTTTCATCGATGCCCAGATGGTGCATCGTGCCGTCGTTATGAACCAGTTTTACACTTCCGAAGCTCATGCAACCACCTCCTCAAGAATTTCTGCCGCACGGATGGCGATGCGGGAAGCCTTCTCGATCCGTCTGGCCAGGAACTGGGGATCGGCATAAGCGCCGTAGACGGAGGCGGTTTCCTTCTTCTCGTCATCGTCAAACATGGAGCCCAGCGCCACGCAGATGGAGGCGGTACGCAGACCCAGCAGGTGACCGTAGGTAAAGAGCATACCGGATTCGTTTTCCACCACCAGCACGCCGGTGTCGATCCACTTCTGCATTCTCTTCCGCAGACCGGGGTGAGCGGCCTTGGATTCCATGTAGAAGGCATCGTGGCTGCGGTACATACCCACCAGAGGCTCTTCACCCATCTCGTGGGCGGCCTGGGTCAGGGCGTTGACCAGCAGAGGATCGGCTACGGCAGGGAATTCCGGGGGAACCAGCTCATAGCTGGCGCCTTCACCACGGACACAGCCGGAGGCGATGACGATGGTGCCGGGCTTCATCCAGGGCTGTACACCGCCGCAGGTACCCACACGAACAACGGCTTTGGCACCGGCATCTGCCAGCTCCTCCAGGGCGTTGGCAACGCAGGCGCAGCCCATGCCGCTGCTGGTAACACCGATGGGAGCGCCCTTGTCTGTATGGCCGGTGTAAGTGGCATAGGTACCACGATGGGCGGTAAATTCCGCATCACGGAAGAAGGTGGAGATCAGTTTGCTGCGATGGGGATCGCCGGGGAGCAGTACCAGGGGAGCGCTTTGACCGATGGCCAGTCCGGTACAGGGGAGCAGGCCGTCGGCACCCAGGGGCACGTGAGAATCGTGATAGCGTTTCATCCGTTTATCTCTCCTTGTTATAAATTCTGATACTCTAATCATAAAGGAAAAAGCCGAAAAATGCAAGGGGAATGCTTGCAAAAACAGGCAAGTTATGCTATACTAACTGCAAAAGAAACAAGCTGGAAAGGAACTCTGACAATGATTATCAAAATTGAAGGTATGATGTGCAAGCACTGCAAGGCCCATGTGGAGAAGGCACTTCTGGCAGTGGCAGGGGTGGAAAGTGTAGAAGTCAGCCTGGAGGACAAGTGCGCCACCGTGACCGGCACCGCAAGCGCCGAAACCCTGAAGAAGGCCGTTGTAGATGCAGGCTACGAAGTGATTGACTAAGCAACAAAAACCGCCTTTTGGCGGTTTTTTTGTAATTTTGTGAAATTTGCCTATGTCATTTTGTTCGGATTTTTGCTATAATGTATAAAGAAAATGTAAAAGGGGAGAGATGGCAATGGCACAGGTGGGTCAGATCGTGCTTTACGGCACCGAGGGCGCTTGCAGAGTCACCGAGATCTGCAGGATGAAGGTCGGTCATAAACGGGAAGAATACTATGTTCTCCGCCCCGTGCACCGTGAAGGTGCTACGGTGTTTGTGCCATTGAATAACGAGCTGCTTTTGAGTAAAATGCGCCCGCTCTTGAGCCGGGAGGAGATTGATGCGCTCATCGACAAGGTCGGTTTGGAGGAGCCTCTGTGGATCGAGGATGCCGCTGAGCGAAAGGCAGAATTCCAGCGAATTCTGCTGGGCTCTGAACGGGAGGAACTACTGCGGATGATTCGTTGCCTTTATCAACGTCGCAGCCAACTTCGGGAGCGCAGCAAGCATCTGCGTGGCAGCGACGAACAAATGCTGCGTGATGCGGAGAAACTCCTGAACGACGAGTTCGCCCTGGTGCTGGAGATCAAGGAACGGGAAGTCCCGGAGTATATTCGCAGCCGTGTGGAAAAAGTATCGACGCCTACGAAATAAGATAACGAAAAGGGAGAAGGCATTTGCCATCTCCTTTTTTGCGAAAGAACAAGCATAATGTCACGACTTATGCAAAATGAATAAAATACGGCACAAGCTTTTGAACTGTTTGCTCTCTGTTTTTTAGTACATTTTTACCGCCGATTTGGTATAGTTATTATAGGATACTGCTTTTACGTAGGGCTGCCGGATACAGCCGCAACGGGAAGTGGACAACCAAAAAATCTGCCGACCGAAAGGGGAGGCAAATAAAAATGGAGGGTATTATGGATAGACTGTTTAAGCTGAGAAAAAACGGCACAAAAGTTTCCACAGAAGTCATGGCCGGCATGACCACGTTCTTCGCAATGTCCTACATCATTGTTGTCAATCCCAGCATCCTTTCTGCATCGGGTATGCCCTGGGGCGCAGTGTTCCTGGCAACCATAATCTCCGCTATTATCGGCACTCTGGTCATGGGCTTGGTTGCCAATGTCCCCTATGCTCAGGCACCGGGCATGGGTCTGAACGCTTTCTTCACCTTTACGGTGGTTATGGGCATGGGCTTTACCTGGCAGCAGGCGCTGTCCATGGTTTTCATCTGTGGCATTGTCAATATTTTGATCACCGTGACCAAGATCCGTAAGTACATCATTAAGGCCATCCCCGAGAGTCTGCAAAATGCCATCGGTGGCGGTATTGGTGTCTTCGTCGCCTATATTGGTTTCCTGAATGTAAAAGTCACCATTGACGGCGTAGAGACTTCCATCCTCTCCTTCAGCAGTGGCGTTCCTGCCCTTGCAACCTTGAACCAGCCTGTGTTCTGGGTGTTCCTTATCGGTCTGGTACTCATCGCCGTACTGCTGCTCCTGAAGGTCAAGGGAGCCATCCTCATTGCCATCGTAGCCACCACCATTATCGGCATTCCCTTCGGCGTGACCACCATGGGCGAGTCCACCTCCTTTGTGGAGGCCTGTAAGGAACTGCCCACCACCTTCATGGCCGTGTTCCGGGAGGGCGGCATTACCAGCCTCTTCACTGACCTGAGCAAGCTGCCGCTGGTTCTGATCACCATCTTCGCCTTCTGCCTCTCCGACACCTTTGATACCATCGGCACCTTTATCGGCACCGGTCGCCGCAGCGGCATCTTCACCGCTGAAGATGAGAAGGCCATGGAAACCGGCGCCGGTTTCAAGTCCAAGATGGATAAGGCCCTCTTTGCCGATGCCACCGCTACTTCCATCGGCGCCCTCATCGGCACCTCCAATACCACTACCTTCGTGGAGAGCGCCGCAGGCATCGGTGTCGGCGGTCGTACCGGTCTGACCTCTGTAGTGGTTGCCATCTTCTTTGCGATCTCCGCCTTCTTTGCAGGCTTTGTCAGCGCCATTCCTGCTGCAGCCACTGCTCCGGCTCTTATCGCCGTGGGCATCATGATGCTCTCTGCCTTTAAGGATATCAACTGGACGGAGCTGGAGGAGGCTGTTCCTGCCTTCTTCGCCGGTATCTTTATGGCGCTGTGCTACAGCATTTCCTACGGCATCGCCTTCGGCTTTATCTTCTATGTGATCGTCAAGATCTGCAAGAAGGAGATCAAGCAGATCCATCCCATCCTCTGGGTCTCCACCGGCCTGTTCATCCTGAACTTTATTCTCCTGGCACTGCTCTGATCTCAATCAACCCAAAGGGCTGTCTCAAACCGAGACAGCCCCTTTTTTGCTATTGACCAATGGACATCGCTTCATGGATGATTTCTGCATAGGGTGAGCCGAAAGAGGCGGCAATCTGTAACAATAATTCCCGGTTACCGGAGCTGTGAATCAGCATTTTTCGAGCGTTTTCTGGTTTCAGGAAATCCACGGCTGCGCCCACCTCCTGACGGTCGTTTTCACATGCGAGAGAAGCTGCCTGACGAAAAGCAGCCGATGCTTTTTCCTCTTTATGATTCTCAATGTAAATCCCTGCCAATTTGACCAACAGCAGAATCAAGGTGGTGGGGTTGTAGCGGAGGGATTCCATAACTTTGTACATCCACTCCAGTGCAGCGCAGGCTTTCTCTGCATCGTCCAAGGCCAGCCAACTGTCTGCCAGCGTGTTGATGGAGTGATATTGCCTGAAAATCTGCTCTACCAGAGCGGATGAGAGCTTGTCAATGGCTTCTGCTGGTTTTCCGTGATGAAGCAGACAGCGTGCAATGGCTGCGTCGTTGCTGCCGTTAATATTGCTCGTTTCATAGAAACTCATTGCGGTATCCCATTGCTCCAGAAGCTCATACTGATTTGCCAAATCGCTGAGCAATGCCATCCGTTCACGCTCAGGCGCCGCCTGCTTCAGCTTTATCAGACGTTTGGTCTGCGTGATACACTGCTCCATGTAAGGATTCTTGCTTGTAGAGATAAACAGGCGATAATAGGCATCAGCGCAGGCTTCGATCACCCGGTCACAATTGGGGTAATTTCGCAGCAGCTTCTCGCACAGAGAAACGGCACTTGCCTCATTCCGCGCATCTACCTCTCCCATCATTTCTGCGATCAGCGCCTCCATACGGTCAGCCTTCAGGCTATGACCGATCAGCGTGTCCATAGACACCTCAAAAAAATCTGCCAGTTCTGCCAGCAGTGTCAGTTCGGGATAAGATTGATTTGTCTCCCACTTGGACACAGAGGCGGCAGATACGTTCATAGCTTCTGCAAGCTGTTCCTGTCGAAGCCCTTTTTGCTTTCTTAATTCCTTGATGTTGTTCCCAAGCTCCATAGCTCAGACCTCCAAATTCAAAATATCAAAGCCGCTTTGTAGCTTCAGTATAGCATCTAAGAAAAGTAAAAACCAGACAGCAACTTTCGAGTTTCGAAAAAAATAATTCAACTGTAGGTTAATTATTGAAACGAAAAGAAGTAAGTCAAACAGAAATTTGCCGGTCTGTTTAGGAACTAACAACTAAGAGCTAAGGACTAAAAACTGAGGTGTGCCTTCGGCACGGATTATAATTTCATGGGCGGAGCCCATACCTCAGTTATTCATTCTTAGTTATTAGCCCTTAGCTCAACCATAAACATCTTGGCACCTCTAAAAACTCGCACAAAAGATGGAATTGGAAAAAGCGCATCTCATTACCCATACCGGAACCATTGTAGATGCGACCTTTGTTGAGGCACCACGCCAGCGTAACAGCAAGGAGGATCGTGCCGAAATAAAGCAGGGCAACGTACCGGAGGAATGGAAAAAGCCTAAAAATATACACAAGCTGCGTCAAAAAGATGTGGATGCGACCTGGAGCAGAAAAGGTAACGAGATGCATGATTGACAGCAGCGATAAAGTTGTGTATGCCGACAGTGCTTATTGGGGCAAGGTTGTCTCCGAAAAGCTTCCTAAGAATGTTGTGAACATGATCCACGAAAGAGGAACGAAAGCAAAGCCTCTGACCGAAGAACAGCGTAGAAAGAACAATAAGAAATCCAGGATTCGATGCCGAATTGAACACATTTTTGGGTTTATGACCAATTCGATGTGAGGAATCACGGTGCGATCGATTGGCATAGAACGAGCAGCCTTCAACATAGGGCTGATAAATTTAATATACAACCTTTGCCGGTATGAATTTTTAGTCAGACCGGCTAAAAAGGCTGCCTGAATGGCACCTGATGGGTGTG
>JAFUPG010000017.1 GCA_017481325.1 Oscillospiraceae bacterium | reverse complement strand
CAAAATCAGATTTACCTTCTTCGCGAACATAGGCAAGGATTCGTGCCTCTTCCTCAAAGGTAAAGGTCTTTTTCGTCAGCATATTTCGCAAATTGCGCAGCTCTTTGGATGCCCGATTGCTGATTTCCGGCAGAAGCGCAGGGATGGGGTTCGCTTGGATATATTTGCTTTCCTCTGCAACACGCATTATGATGTTTAACTGCTTCCAGAACTTAACAACCGCGAGGCTGTCTTCCGGGATGACGGATTGCATTGCGTTGCGGTAATCCTCGTGGCTAGCATCCGATGGACAAAGCACAGATAGCGCGTTTCCACCGGAACAGAACAGGATATTCCGGGCAATTTCGTCATGGTAATCCCGTCGTGCCAGCAAGCGACTGCGGCAGCAAAACCAGATGGTTTTGAGAGAGCATTGACCGATGCGCTCACCGTAATAATCCAGCATATCTCCTACGACATACGGGTAAATGGCATCCGAATAGGTTATGGTCTCCATCTTACCAATTACGGATTCCCGATCCTTACAGCGCAGACCCTTCTGTGTTGCGGGAGAATTCCAGACTCGTCCATCCTTCGGTTTTTTGGGCGCGGTTTTTCCTCTGTAGTAGGCCTCGCCAACATAGACGTCATACCTATCCTGATGCACGGTATAGTACAGCGATATCTCATTGGAGAACTGATAGACAGATGGCCGCTTACGGTGCTTGATCGCGTCCGGGTCGATTTTGGCTTTTTCAAATGCCTCCCGAAGCTTCACGAGAGTCGTTGGCTTTTTCAACTGTTGCTGGGTTGCCTGGATATATTCTTTTTCAACGATAAGTTTGGTCCCGTCCTTGTCGCACTGGGTAAAGAAAACAGGGATCGGTGCATTAGGATCCACGCTACGACCTGCGAACAAAAGCATTTTCTTTCTGGGCTGGGTAACTGTGGCGTTGGATGCAATTGCAATGATCTTACCAGGGAGGAAGCCCAGCTCCCGTAGGAGTGCACAAATGTTATCCTCAGATGCAGATATAAAGGTTTGAGGAAGTAATGCAATGAAATTTGCATGATCGTTGCCGGCAGAAAGCATTGCATCAATGCTGAATTCTTCTGCTGTGAATGGGGATACGATGGCGATCAGGTCAAACCTTTTTGCGTAGCCTGCAATGTCAGAAAAAATACAGAACTTCAAGTTTTTAAATTCCATTCGATAGGCGGCAGCCACATAGATATTCGGCACGGCAACGTAGCATTTACATTTGTACTGCTTTGTTATTTGGGACCACGCAAGGAGAAAGTCGGGACCTGGATTTACAATCAGAATTTGAGATGCGTTCCGGGCCAACAACTCAAACTGCTGCAGGAAGAAGGAGCATTCAAATCTGCCGTCGTACTTGCTTCTGATCTTAAAATCAGATCTCTGTCCAAATAGTCCCGGGAAGGGGTATAGCGCTGCGCGGATGACATCACTGGGCCTCTCGTTCCGGATATCTTCAACCATATTAAAGGTCGATTCGGTAATGCTGATGCCTTCTGTGGCATTCTGCTTTCCTTTGATTGTTTGCTGGAATTCCAGCCAGGGATTAAATGCATCCTCAATCTGTGTACGGTGCTTGTTAAATTGGCAGTAGTTCGCAACAAGCTGAAGACCGGAAACCTTGTGATGACGGTAGAAACGAATGGTATCCACTAGCTTGGGGCTGACAGTTCCCTTTAGCTCTGGCATATGGTTGTAATACACGGTCTGCCAACAATCAAAGAAAGTGTCCTTGGTGATTTCAAGGGAATTATAGAGTTCCTTATTTCCCTCATAGAAGCTTTCAATCATGGATGCGTCAATCTCCGCAAACGACAACTGGGATTCCTTTGTGGACTTAAGGATCAGATAAAGCACATAGGCCAATCTTTCGTGATGTCCTTTGGGGAATATAGACACAAGCCGATCCCAGTCTGCAACCAGAAAGGGAGCGAATGCTTCAAAAAACATCCGGCAATCTTTATCCATACCTGCCGAGGCAAGCTCACTGCAAAGAGAGAAAAAAGCAGGACTGTCATAGTACTGTTTCCCATCAGCGGCCAGTAGCTGATGCTGGGTAACCTCCGCAGCAAAATCTGCCGTATGAATTCCGTCTGTATAATCAGGCTGTTTGGAGTGCTCTATATTGAGCTTTGCCAGAGCGTAACAGCGGACAATATCCTCGTGATGAAAGATATCTATATTGAGTGCGGTAAAATTTTCAAAGATAGAAGGATAGATATTGCTCATTATAAAACACCTCCATAAATAAATTTATGAGCCGATGGGTTTTGCAGAAAAATGTATCTTCACAACAATATTACCACTTAAAATAAATACTTGCAAGTATATATAGAAAAACCTAAGTGGGAAACTGTTGGTCAAAAGTTGGTCAAATTCAAAATGACAGTTTTTGAATTGTGTAAAACAAGAACAAAAAACACCGTATTTTGCGGTTTTGCTCGCAAAATATGGTGTTTTTCTAACTATTCAAAGAACCACACAGCCACTTAGGCTCATTCCCACTCGATGGTGCCTGTGGGCTTGGGGGTCAGGTCGTAGAGGACACGGTTGATGCCTTTGACCTCGGTGGTGATGCGCTTGGTGATGTGCTGCAGGAGAGCGAAGGGGACCTCTTCCACGGTGGCGGTCATGGCATCTACCGTGTTGACCGCACGGAGGATGCAGGACCACTCGTCGGAGCGCTTGCCATCACGGACACCCACGGAGGTGAAATCGGGAATGGCGGTGAAATACTGCCACACCTTGCCCTCCAGACCGTTCTTGGCAAACTCTTCACGGAGGATGGCATCGGATTCCCGTACCGCCTCCAGCCGCTCACGGGTGATAGCACCCAGGCAGCGGACACCCAGGCCGGGGCCGGGGAAAGGCTGGCGGTAGACCATGCCGTCGGGCAGACCCAGGGCCTTGCCGCAGGCACGGACTTCGTCCTTAAAGAGCATCTTCAGAGGCTCTACCAGTTCAAACTGCAGATCCTCGGGGAGACCACCTACATTGTGGTGACTCTTGACCACTTTGGCGGTCTTGGTGCCGGACTCGATGATATCGGGGTAGATGGTTCCCTGCCCCAGGAAGGAGATGCCGTCCAGCTTGCGTGCCTCCTCCTCGAACACTCGGATAAACTCCGCTCCGATGATCTTACGCTTGGTCTCGGGATCACTGACACCGGCCAGCTTGTCCAGGAAGCGATCCACCGCATCCACGTAGACCAGATTGGCATCCATCTCGTCCCGGAAGACCCGAATGACCTCCTCCGGCTCGCCCTTGCGGAGCAGGCCGTGGTTCACATGGACACAGGTAAGCTGCTTGCCAATGGCTTTGATCAGCAGCGCTGCCACCACAGAAGAATCTACACCGCCGGAAAGCGCCAGAAGCACCTTCTTATCCCCTACCTGACGGCGAATCAGTTCCACCTGATCGGAGATGAAGTTCTCCATATTCCAGTTGGCCTCCGCAGCGCACAGGCCAAAGATAAAGCCGGAGAGAATATTTTCCCGTTCCTTCTGATCCTCCGGCCAGGTCAGATCGCCGTCGTAATCCACGGTGAGGACAGGAACAGGCGCATTGAGGATCTCCTTGGAAACACGGATCTCTTCACCGTCCACAATGCGGTTTGCGCCGCCGTTGACAATGATACCCTTCACATTGGGCAGCGCTTGCAGCTGCTCGGGAGTAATATCATGGGGATGGATCTCGCTGTAGACGCCAAGGGCACGGATCTCACGGGCAAGGCGGGCATTTTCCTCGCTGCCCAGATCCAGAATCACAATCATATCCTGCTTCATAATTCTTACCTTAGTCGGTGAAGTTATCAAAATAACCCTGGATGTGGATAATGGGCGTACCCTTATCGCCGGAGCCGCTGGTCAGATCGCAGAGGGAGCCGATGAGGTCGGTGAGATGGCGGGGGGTGGTGCCTTCGGAGGCCATCTTGCCCACCAGATTGTTCTCCTTCTCACGGATGCGCTGGGAAATGGCCTGCTGCAGTGCCTCGCCGGAGAGCTCGCTGAAATCATTATCTGCCAGGAATTTCAGCTTCAGCTCGTTGGGAGTGCCTTCCAGACCGGCAGTATATGCCACACCTACGCAGGGGTCAGCCAGCTCCCAGATCTTGCCAACGGGGTCCTTGAAGGCGCCGTCGCCGTAGACCATGACCTCCACGTGCTTGCCGGTTTCCTGCAGGAAGCGAGCCTGAATGTCCTCTACCAGACTCTGGCAGGCACGGGGGAAGAGCTTGATGGTGTCCTCAGTGGCCTTGTTGGAGCCCAGGAGGCCATACTGCTCGTTGCAGCCGCTGCCGTTGACGGGAGCGGTGAGGATATCGTCCATGCTGTAGACGATCTCGGCACCGGCGGCACGGAGGCGGCGCTTGGTGCGCTCACGGGTGTGGATATCGCAGGCCAGCACATTCTTGGTATAGGCCAGGACGGCACGGGGATCATTGGCCAGGATGACCTGCGCCTCAGCGCCGCAATCCTCAATGACCTGGGTATAGTAGCTGATATAGTCCATGCCGGTGAAGGGGTGGCGGCTGTCACCAAACTTCTCACGGAACTGAGCTGCGGTCAAAACATCCTTGAAGGGGTCGATACCGGCCTCGTCCAGCTGATCCAGGGAGACCAGCTCGTTACCCACCTCGTCGGAGGGATAGCTGAGCATGAGAACGACCTTCTTCACGCCCTTGGCGATGCCACGGAGGCAGATAGCAAAGCGGTTTCTGGACAGGATGGGCAGGATCACGCCCACCTCTTCCCCGCCGAACTTGGCACGGATATCGGCAGCAATGTCGTCCACAGAGGCATAGTTGCCCTGGGCACGGGCTACCACAGACTCGGTAATGCCCACGACATCACGGTCCTTCACACTGTAACCGCCCTGTTCGGCAGCTTCCAGTACGCTGGTCACAACGATCTGCGCCAGGTCATCACCCTGACGGATGATGGGGCAGCGGATGCCACGGGAGATAGTTCCAATTTTACGGTTCATATCTTAATCCTTCTTTCGAATGAATTTTCAGCGGAATACAAAGCCGTTCTCGTCGGCCTGTTCAATAATTGCCAGAGACTCTACATGATAGCCGTCCTCACGGAGGCCGTCGCCGCCGTGCTGGAAGCCTTTTTCCACAGCGATACCAATGCCCAACAGTTCCGCACCGGCCTGCTTGACAATGTCCACCAGGCCACGGATGGCCTGACCGTTGGCCAGGAAGTCATCGATAATCAGCACCTTATCCTCAGAGGTAAGGCGCTCCATGGAGCAGATCAGGGTGGTCTTCTTGCGGTAAGTATAGGAGAAGATCTCGCTCTGATACAGACCGCCCTCAATATTGTCGCTCTTCGCCTTCTTGGCAAAGATCATGGGAACACCGTAGCGATAGGAGCAGATGGCTGCCAGGGCAATGCCACTGGCCTCGGCAGTGAGGATCTTGGTCACGCCGGTCAGATCAAAACGGCGAGCAAATTCGTCGGCCAGCTCAGCCAGGAAACGGGTGTCTACCTGATGATTGAGAAATCCGTCAACTTTGATGATGTTGCCGGGCAAGATCCGTCCTTCACGGATAATTCGGTTTTTCAGTGCTTGCAACGCAGTACCTCCAAAGAAAAAAATGCATCCTTATTATCGCCTTTTTTCCGCAAAATATCAATTGTCTATTCATAGAATTTCAAATGATTTCCTTATTGGAAATTAGATATTATGCCAGAACAAAGGACGCAGCCTCTTTTGGGAGGCTGCGTCGGGATTTATTCACTTTTCAGAAGCTGCTGCTTGCTGAACTGTAGGGTGTACAGGCGGTGGTAGCGGCCTTTCCGGCGCAGAAGCTCCTGGTGATCGCCCTGCTCCACGATGACACCGTGGGAGAGGACGATGATATTATCCGCATGCTGAATGGTGGACAGGCGGTGGGCAACGATGAGCATGGTGCCGATGGTCTTGATGCGCTCCAGGGAATCCTGGATCAGCAGCTCGGTCTCCGTGTCGATGTTGGCGGTGGCCTCGTCCAGGATGATCACCGAGGGCTTGTGCAGAATGGTACGGGCAAAGCTCAGCAGCTGGCGCTGACCGGCGGAGAAGTTGTTGCCACGCTCCCGAACCACCTCGTCCAGGCCGCCCTCCAGCTTATTGATAAAGCTGTCGGCATTGACATAGCGGCAGGCCTCCATGACCTCCTCGTCGCTGACATCGTCCTTGCGCAGGACAATGTTGCTGCGGATATCGCCGGAGAAAAGGAACACATCCTGCAGCATCTGGCCGAAATGGCGGCGGAGCGAGGCGATCTTGATCTTGCGGATATCCATGCCGTCAATGAGGATCTGACCCTTCTGGATATCGTAGTTGCGGCAGATCAGGGACAGGATCGTGGTCTTACCGGAGCCGGTGGAGCCCACAAAGGCCACGGTCTGCTTGGGCTGCACATGGAAGGACACGCCCTTGAGAACCCACTCGCCGGGATTGTAGGCAAACCAGACGTCCTTGAACTCGATCTCACCACGAATTTCCTCCAACTCGACGGCATCGGGCTCGTCCACCACCTCCGGCACCATGTCCAGAATGGTGAAGATCTTCTCCGCCGAGGCGAAGGAGCGTTGCAGCATATCAAACTGCTCTGCCAGGGTCTGGATGGGGTTGAAGAACTTGGAGATATACATGTAGAAGGAGACGATGATGCCGCCGTCGATGAGCTGACCGAACCACTGTGTCTCCTTAATATAGCCCCGGGCGCCCAGATAGAACAGGCACAGCACGCAGGAGATATTGAGCATATAGACCATGGGGCGGAAGATGCCGAAGACGAACATACGGTTCTGCTTGGCCTTTTTCATGGCTCGGCTTTTGACGGTAAAGTCGTCCATCTTCTGCTGCTCCCGGTTGAAGATCTGGGTGATCTTGATGCCGGAGAGGTTCTCGGAGAGATAGGTATTGACATCGGTGGTGGCATCGCTGACCTTGCGGTGAGCCTTACGGGAGAACTTGCGGAAGATCACCGTAAAGAGGACGATAAAGGGAGCAAAGCACAGCACCATGAGGGTCAGGGCGTAGTTGAGCATCAGCATGGCCACCAGAACGCCGAAAATGACCATGATGTTCTTCACCAGGGTAACCAGAATGTTGGTGAACATATAGCTGATGGCATTGGGGTCATTGCTGACACGGGTGACCAGCTTGCCCACGGGGATATTGTTCAGCTGGGCATGGGAGAGCTTTTCGATGTGGGTGAAGGTATCCCGGCGCAGCTTGGACAGGATCTTCTGGCCGATGCGCTGCAGCAGCATGGCCTGAATGTAGGTACACACCAGGCTCACTGCCAGCAGGCCGGCATAGAGTCCCACCATGGTAAAGAGCTTGGAGAGTTCAAAATCCGTCTCCACCAGCTCTACCAGATCGCCGATGAGCAGAGGGCCCACCAGATCGTAGAAGATGGAGAAGAGCATGATGAACAAAATAGCCACAAAAGTCTTCCAGTAGGGCTTGGCATACTGCAGCAGGCGCTTGATGATCTCGCCGTCGGGCATATGGCGGTCAAATCCCATGGTCTCCTTTTTGTTCTTTTCCAGGGCGTAGATCACAATAAACAGCACAGAGAAAAAACCGATCATGGCGCCGACGATCAGGATGGGTAAGTATTCTCTCATTCTTCAGCGCCTCCTTCCTCTTCCAGCTTCTGAAGATCCACCATCTTGCGGTAATCGGGGCAGGTCTCGTAGAGCTCTGCATGGCTGCCCACGGCCTTCAGCTTGCCGTCGGCAATGAAGACCAGCTTATCCATCTTCTCGATGGTGGAGATGCGGTGGGCGATCAGAATGGTGGTCTTACCGGCTCTGCTGCGGTGGAGATTCTCCAGAATGGTCTTTTCCGTTTTGGTATCCACGGCGGAGACAGAGTCGTCCAGGATCAGGATGGGCGCATCCTTCATCAGGGCACGGGCAATGGAAATACGCTGCTTCTGGCCGCCGGAGACGGTCACGCCACGCTCGCCCAGAATGGTATCGTAGCCCTTGCCGAAATCGCTGATATTGCTGTGGATATCCGCCAGCCTGGCAGCGGCGCAGATGCCCTCACGGTCATAGCCCTCTACACCAAAGGCGATATTATGCTCGATGGTATCGGAGAAGAGGAAATTATCCTGCGGCACATAGGCGCAGCCCTCACGGACAGAGCGAATGGTCACGGAGTTGACATCGTGGCCGTCAATAAAGACGGTACCGTCGGGCACATTATAGGTACGAAGCAGCAGGTCAACCAGAGTGGTCTTGCCGGAGCCGGTCTTGCCCACCAGACCTACGCTCTCCCCTTCCTCAATGGTAAAGGAGATGTTCTCCAGGGCATCATACTCCCCGTCGGGATAGCGGAAGTTCAGGTTGCGGAACTCAATTTTGCCACGCACCTGCTCCAGAGGCACGGCATCGGGGCGATCCTTTACATCCTGCTTGGCATCCAGCAGCTCGCCGATGCGGTGCAGAGATGCCTTGCCACGGGAGGTCATATCGATGAGCTCGGAAACCGCCATAATGGGCCAGACGATGGTGGTGAAATAGCCGATGAACTCCACCAGCTGGCCGGCATTGAAGCGATCCATGTAGACCAGGTAGCCACCGTAGCCTAAGATAATGCAGATGACGCTCTCCACAAAGAGGGTGACCAGCACACGGAAGAGGACGGAGGCCTTGGTATGGGCAATGTTGGCCTCTTCGTTCTCCACATTCAGCTCCTTAAAAGCCAGAAGCTCCTTGGCTTCCTTGACGAAAGCCTTCAGCACGGCGATGCCGGAGAAGCTCTCCTGGGCAAAGTCGGACAGCTTGGAGAAGCACTCCTGACGGTATTCCCACTTGCGCATCATGTACTTGCCCACCACCGTAGCGGAGGCCAGCAGCAGAACCATGGGGATCATGGCCAGAATGGTCAGAAGGGCATCCATGCGCCACATCTTGATCACGGCCAGCACCGCCAAAAGCAGCGAGTCGAAGAACATCATAATGCCCCAGCCGAAGCACTCCTGGACGGTATCCAGGTCGTTGGTAAAGAGGCTCATGAGGTTGCCCACTTTATTGACCTGATAGTATTCACGGCTTAGATCCTTGGCATTGTCGAACATTTTGTTGCGCAGATCCTCCTCCACACGGATGGCAGAGCCGAAGAACATAATGCGCCACAGGAAACGGCCAAACACCATGGCCAGAATGATGAGCACCATGGGCATACAGATCTCGTCCAGGAGGAAGGCCATGTCAAATGGGACATTGGTTCCATCCACCTCTACGCAACCGTTGGTCACGCCGTTGATGATCATCTGATAGAAATTCGGGATCAGCAGCTGCAGATAGTCCACCAGGATCAGAGACAGCAGACCCAGCAGCAGAAAGCCCGAATATCGTAGATAGTATCTGTTGATATGTTTACCGAAAATCATTTTTCTCTCCCGGAAATAGGTAATAAGGTTGATTTTTTCAAAAAAGGATGCTATAATGACCCACAGGTCAATAGGGAGCGGTATCGAAGTGGTCATAACGGGGCTGACTCGAAATCAGTTTGGGAGCAATCCCACGTGGGTTCGAATCCCACCCGCTCCGCCATGCAAAAAGGCAGGTTTCGGCAGAAACCTGCCTTTTTGCAATGATATCCGTTCCTGCCGTCACGGGTGATATACCGTTGGTATGATATCGCATGGAATGCGATGATATATGCCTTCGGCACATGAAGGAACGGATATTATTTCATGTTTGCGAAGCAAATACATCATACGGCAACGCCGCATATCATATTGCCGAAGCAATATATCATTAAAATCACAAGATCTCTCTCAATGCCTGCACCTGCTCTGAGGTGGTTGCCCAGCTGGTGACGAAGCGGATGACGGTGTGATTTTCGTCATAGGCCTCCCAGAAGCTGTAAGCTACCTTTTCCGAAAGGGCGGGCAGCTTGGCATTTTCCATGATCAGATACTGCTGGTTGGTGGGGGACTCCCGCCAGAGCCGGCAGTTTTTTTCCCGGAATACTGCCTTCAGCTCCTCGGCACGGCATATGGCATTGCGGCTGATCTCAAAATAGAGATCCTCCGTAAAGAGGGCATCAAACTGCACACCCAACACCCGGCCCTTGGCCAGAAGCGCACCGTGCTGCTTGACCACAGTGAGGAAATGCCTGGGCATACTGCCTCCGGGGAAGACCACAGCCTCGCCGCAGAGGGCGCCCACCTTGGTGCCGCCGATGTAGAACACATCGCACAGCTGCGCCAGTTCCGGCAGACTCAGGTCGGAGGCGCTGCTCATGAGGCCGTAGCCCAAACGGGCGCCGTCGATGAAGAGAGGGATCTCATAGGCCCGACAGACGTCATAAAGGGCGCTCAGCTCTGCCTTGGAGTAGAGGGTGCCCAGCTCCGTGGGATAGGAGATGTAGACCATGCCGGGGAACACCATATGCTCGTGGCTCTCATCGGCATAGAAGGTCTTAAGCAGCTGCTCCACATCGGCGGCTGCCAGTTTGCCGTCCTGCCCCCGGATCTCCAGTACCTTGTGGCCGGTATACTCGATAGCACCGGCTTCGTGGAGGCTCACATGGCCGGTTTTTGCGGCGATGACACCCTCATAAGAGCGCAGCAGGCTGTCAATGACCACCGCATTGGTCTGAGTGCCACCCACCAGGAAGAAGATCTCCGCCTCCGGCGCATTGCAGGCAATGCGGATCTTTTCTTTGGCACTTTGGCAGAATTCGTCTCCGCCATAGCCGGTCTGGGGCTGCAGATTGGTCTCCGTCAGGCGCTGCAAAAGTTTGGGATGAGCGCCTACATTATAATCGTTTTCAAAAGAAAGCATAGTCCACCTCCTTGCGAGTATCTATTTTACACATTTTGTAAAAAATTGCAAGTCTTTTGCTGAAAAATTTTAGATCAGAACACCTGCATTTCCTGCAGGATCGCCTTTTCGGGGCCCTGATAGCCGTTATAGACCGTGGTCTTCTCGGAAAGACGGATCCGGCTGAGCACCCGGCTCAGCTTGCCGGAGATGGAGATGCCGGTGACGGGAATGGTCTTTTCGCCGTCGTGATAATAGGCCAGACGGACTTCGCCGCCGATGTAATCCTTGTAGAAATCCACCTGCAGACCGGACATGGAAACCACGGAGAGCCACTTGCCCTCGCTGAAATCCGCTTCCCCGGCGCTGCCGGGATTTACCTGCAGACAGGGCAGGTCGCCGGTGGGCGTTTCGCCCAGATACTGGCCGTAGCGGTTGGAGCCGTAATAATCGGTCACCACACCCTCTGAGACAATGGTCTGCTCCTTTAATGCCACGCCGTCGGCATCGAAGGCGGCGCTGCGGACACTGCCGGGAATGGCGCCACGCATGGTGATGGTCAGCTTGTCGCCGGTGGGGTCTTTCTGAATGGCATCGCCCTTGCGGAAGAGATTTCTGCCGGAGAAGACCGTGGCAAAATTCAGGCCACGGGCGATATTCCAGCACAGCTGTGCCAGCTCCTGCTCCGGAAGGATCACCTTGCAATCGGTAATCGTCTCAGGCTTTGTGGCGATATAGCGGTCGGAGACCTCTTTCAGCCCCTGGGCGATCTTGGCGGTGATATCCTCGGGGTCGGGATTGCCGAAATTATGCTGCAGGTAGAGCTCCACGCTCTGCTCCTTGCCATTGTAGGTGGGAATGGCCTCCACCATGGCATCGTAGCTGACCTGCTCTTTTTTCAGGCCACGGCTGTTTTCCACGCTGCGGATATGCTTGTTCAGGAAGATCTCCACGGAATTCAGTGCCGTATCCTCTGCGGTCAGGGCGGCAAAAACCGCCTGATGGATGGCTGCGGCATGGTCGCTGACCTCGCCCCGGGCGAAGCCGCTGTCTACCGCAAACGTCCCCTGCTCCCCTGCGGGCAGCTCAAAATTCTTGTTATGGATCAGCAGCGCCTTCTGCACCGCCTCCTCAATAAAGGTGTCGATCTGTGCCTCGGTGGTGGAGGGATAGATGAAGAACTGCGCTTCGCCCTTGCACTCGCCGTGGTTCACGTAGACCGTGACCTCCTTGTCGCAGGTATCGGTGCGGCGGAGGGTCTCCAGCTTGCCCTTGACAAAGAACAGCTCGTAGCTCTCCTTGCTGTGGATATTGATTCGATAGTCGCTGATGCGGCTGTCTTTTTTCAGTTGTTCCATAACGTACTTCATCCCAGTTTCACCTTCGCTTTCAATGCGGGGCCGCCGTCGCTGACACGCACCCACTCCTTATAGCCCTTGCCGCAGCTGCCTGCGCCGATGATCCGCATGGAGTCGGAGATCATGGAGATGGACTGCAGCAGGTCGGGCACATAGCCGCTCATGACCACGGGAGCCACATAGTTCTCCGTCAGCTTGCCATCTACGATCTCGATGCCGTACTGGGCAACGCACTGGATCGCCCAGTTCTTGGGGTCCTCCATACCGTTGCTGGTCTGGAAGAGCATATAGCCATGGTCAATGGAGGCGATCATATCCTCCAATTTATCCTTGCCGGCCTCAAAGAAGGTATTGGTCATACGGGAGTATGCTTTGCGACGGGTGGACTCTCTGCGGCCGTTGCCGGTGGGAGCCAAGCCCAGCTGCACCGCAGAGGCCAGATCAGAGATGCCGGTGACCAGGATGCCGTCCTTGATGATCTGGGTATCGCCGGCCAGAACGCCGTCGTCATCGAAGAAATAAGAGGCCGTGCTGAGGGCAGCGCCTGCACCGTCCCGCATATTGCAGATGGGAGAGGCCACATATTTGCCCACATACTCCTTGGCCAGAGCACGGTCCTTGACGAACTGATCCAGCTCCACGCCGTGGCCGAAGGCCTCGTGGGCGATGAGGCCGGTGATGGAGGCATCGGTGATCACATCGTAGACACCGGGGACAATGGGCTGGGCGGTGGTCAGCTTCTGAGCGGTATAGAGCAGAGGCTCGGCCAGCTTGGGCAGATCCTCCAGCACCCGGGACAGCAGGTGGGAATATGCGCTCTCATGAGCCTGCACCACTTTCCCGTTGTCGCCGTAGACCGCCACCATGGAGCCGTTGATCCAGGTGTAGTACTGATCCAGCTCACGATGCTCGGAGATAAAGAGCTTGCTGATCTCCAGGGTGTTTACCGACACCACCGCATTGAGGAGCTTCTCGCTGCTTTCCAGCAGCTTGGCGCAGTTGGTCTTGCAGAAGTCCAGGATCTGAGCGTCGGTGTAATCTGCCAGATCCGCAGGACGGCTGAAGCTCTGCACCAGAGGTTCATCGGGCAGCTCCACCGGAGCGATGGTCTGCTCCTGCACCGAGGCTGCCAGGGTGAAACCGCTGCGGATCTTCTCTGCCAGGAGAGAAATGTCGCCGTCAATATCGTCCAGAGAATATTCAAAAAACACGCTGCCCTTGCTGACCTTTACCACGAAGCCGCAGCCGGTGTATCCGCCGGAGCGGATGCCGGAGGTATTGCGGTCGGCATGGATACCGGTCTCCTTGATGTCCTCGCCCAGGATGCTGACGTAGCCATAGTCCCGGCGCAGCTCCTGCACCAGCGCCTTGGCCGCCGCCCGTCGGGATGCTAAAAATTCCGAAAAGCTCATTTTCTTTCATGCCTTCTTTCTACTTCATTTTCCTTTCAGTATACCATATTTTCAGGTAAATGCAAGTACACAAAGTAAAAACAAACGCCCAACCATCGGTTGAGCGTTTTGCTTATTTGGTAATAATGCTGTGGACAGAGGCCGGAACATAGGCGGAAACATCCAGTCCGTAGCTCAGCAGTTCCTTGACCATGGAGGAGGAGACCGCCACATTCTCCGCACGGAAGTAGACATACTCCATACCGGGATAGATCAGCTTATTGACCTCAGCGATGTTCTCCTCGTAGTTGTAATCCATATTGTTCCGGAGGCCACGGATCATATACTTGATGCCGTTGATCTTGGCATACTCCGCCACCAGACCGTCATGGATCAGGACGGTGCAGTTGGTAATGGCATTCTCTTCCAGAGCGCCCTCAATGGCAGAGCGGATCTTCTGGGCATCGAAGCTGCGCTTCTTTTTGGAGTTGACGCCGATGATGATGTAAACCTCCTCAAACAGCGCCGCCGCCTTTTTCACAATATCTAAATGCCCATTGGTAAACGGGTCAAAAGACCCGGGATAGATGGCTCGTTTGTTCATGGTTTCTCTCCCTTTGAGAAATTGTCACGGAGATTATACCGCTGTTCTTGCCTTTCGTCAAGGGAATTTCTTCAGTCCCTGAC
The DNA here is from genome assembly GCA_017481325.1 of Oscillospiraceae bacterium. The sequence continues at coordinate 10,750 of JAFUPG010000017.1, read as the reverse complement.
CTCGTATTTCATGTGGTGGCGCAGGGGCTTTTCGCAGCGGGGGCAGTAGACGAAGCCGTTGGGATACCAGGTGCGATAGCCCAGATTCTGCCTGCCGTATTCGAAAATGCAGAGGCAGTATTCGCATTTGATGCGGAAGCGAGGCTCCCGCTGAGAGAGAATGCGGATGGACTCCGGGTGGGGGTTGATGGGATTGGCCGGAGCATTGGCAGGCATATGGAGGGCAGCGCCGCAGGTGTGGCAAAAGTTATCCTGCGCCTCGATGGGATTGCCGCAGTTTACGCAAAAAGGCATGATCTTTCCCTCCTTATTTCTGCAGAAGCGCCGCCCACTGTCCTTCCTTGAAACCAATGAGCACGCTATCTTCGGTGATCAGCAAGGGGCGCTTGACCAGCATGCCGTTGGATGAAAGCAGCGCCAGCTGTTCCTCCTCCGACAGCTCGGGGAGACGGTCTTTCAGCTTCAGCTCTTTATACAGAAGGCCGCTGGTATTGAAGAATTTCTTCAAAGGCTGACCGCTGCGCTGCTGCCAAAGTCGCAGCTCCTCCACCGTGGGATTCTCCTCTTTGATATTCCGCAGCCTAAAGTCCACACTTTGGGTCTGCAGCCAATTCTGCGCCTTTTGGCAGGTAGAGCACTTTGGATAACAGAGAAATACCATATATACCGCCTCCTTTTTCTTTATTTTATCATACCCGTTTCCGTTTTTCAACATAATTAGAACAGACAGCAAATGGGCGAAAGGATAATATGTCAGCCCGTGAAAAATCGTTTTTTCCCCAGCCGCCAACCAACGCCCGTGGCACACCCGATATCAACTGCACCATCGGTAGCATCCGTAGGGGCAGGATACATCCTGCCCGTGGCACGCTCCATATCAAACAAATCATCGTTAGAACTCGTAGGGGCGATTATCAATCGCCTGCGGCACTACCAACAGGCACAGCAACCACAACCGCTCGATAAATTGACCATAATAGAATTATGTAAACTACACAAATTTCGATACAGTTACCTAAAATGGAGCAATAAGGAAACCATGTCCTACACGCAGTAAGTCAAACAGAAATTTGCCGGTCTGTTTAGGAACTAATAACTAAGAGCTAAGGACTAAAAACTGAGGTGTGCCTCCGGCACGGATTTTGAATATTTCGTCCGTCAAACAGAAATTTGCCGGGCTGTTTACAAAACGGCTAATGCAATATAACGATTTCGCGCAGCGGGGGAGGGGGTCTTGGGGGAGGGCGAATTTGGGCTGTAGGGGGTAGTGCCGAAATGTAGAAGTGTTACCACAGCACAATCTGAGCGCCTCCCCCAAGTCGCCTTCTTTGGTCACTTTCTTGGCGAAGCAAGAAAGTGACGCCCCACGCAGTGGAGCAAAGTTGTAAGTTTGTACCGTAGTATCGATGAATGGTGCTGTTTAAAGGCTGCACCACGGGCGAACACGTGGATTCGCCCCTACGAAGTTCAGCAGTTATGCGGCGAGTCTCGGCGCGCCCAGTGGTCGCGCCCTACGACGACGGTTGATGGTGCAGGCAAACAGTTCGATAAACATCTATTTGACGATAGTGGCAGCAGCAACCCCCTGTGTCCCCCTTCAAAGGGGGAAGTCGTTGATTGATGGTGCAGGCAACAGACCGATAAACATCGATTTGACGGTGGTGCCACGGGCAGGATGTATCCTGCCTCTACGGGGTTCGGCGGGGGTGCTTCTGAAAGTCGTAGTGCCACGGGCGAACACTTGGGTTCGCCCCTACGGTTTATCCTTTGTCGTCCGTTGGGACGGGTTTTACTTCTTCATCCTTCGCCATTCATCAACGAATGTAACTTCATTATATCACGTTCCGTTTTTGGCCGCAAAGGAATTTTTTAGAAATTCCAGCAGGTCTTGGAAATTGCCGTGGGGGTAGGGGCTGAGGTCGGTGCCTTGGCGGTCGATGAGGCAGTCCGTCAGGAAGAACACCGGCATGCCCAGCTTCCCGGCGGCACCGTCCTCTTGGACGTCGTTGCCCACCATCAGGCAGTCCTCTGCTTTGACACCCACCTGTTCCAGCAGCTTTTCGTAATAGACTGGGTTGGGCTTGGCGAAGGCGCTGTTTTCCATGACGGTGATGTGGCAGAAGTCCTCCGGCTGCAGACCGGCCCAGCGGATCCGGGCTCGGGTGGCGGTGCCGGGGAAGACGGGATTGGTGGCCAGAAGGGGGGTGATACCCCGGCTGTGGAGGTAGTCCACCACGGTTTTGGCCATGGGATTGCAGCCGCAGACGGTTTTGGCCAGGTTGAATTCCTTTTGATAGAAATCGTCAAAGACCGCCTCGGTCTTCTCCCGAATTCCTTCGCCAAAACGGGCGGTCATGATCTCCCAGAAGAGCGCTTCGTTGCTCCGGGAGCCGTCGTTTTGGCTGACGCTGCCCAAAAATTCCCAGATGGCGGAGACCAGTTTCTTGGAATCTATTCCCAGGGGGGCAACTTTTTTACACAGGTGGGGGAAGTAGGTCTGAATAAACTCCTCCTGATCCATGGGCAGCAGGGTGCCGTCCAGGTCAAAAAAGACCATGCGCAGCATGATTTCAGCCCTTGCGCTCCACACGGGCGACCACGTCGCCCACGGTGGTCAGACCGGCAAAGTCCTCGTTGGAGAACTTGATGCCGAACTCGTTTTCCAGCTCCATGGCCATATAGAGCATACCGATGGAGTTCAGACCCAGGTCGTCGATGAGCTTGCTCTCGGGGCGGATGGCATCGGCCTGAACCTCGTCTTCAAATACACGGACGAAAACGTCCACTAAACGTTCCATGGTTGTCATTGTTCTGCCTCCAGTTTTTCACATAATTCCTGGCAGCGGCGCAGGGACTCCTGCAGCGCCTGGCTCACTGCCGCAATGTCCTTCATGGACGGGATCTTCTTTGTCACATAGTCCGAGGGGTAGATGGGGTCGGCGATGACCATGCGCTTGCGGTTGTACCAGTGCTTCCGCTTCAGGGAGTACATGGGGATAATGGGCACACCGGCCTGCAGAGCGATGAGTACAGCGCCGGATTTGACGCTGACCTCCTCCTCCCCACGCACCACCGTGCCCTGGGGGAACACCGCCAGACAGCGGCCGTCCTTTAAAAGCGCAACGGACTTTTTAATGGCCTCCAGGTCGGAGATATTGCGGTCGATCTTGATGCAGCCGGTGCCTCGGAGCAGGAAGCTGCGGAGCTTACCCTGCATCACCACCTCCGCCGCCAGATAGAAGACCCGGCGGTACCAGAAGGTGGAGGAGATCAAAAAGGGGTCGGAAAAGCTCAGGTGATTGGCGGCCAGGATGGCGCCGCCCTTGAGGGTGTGGCGGTAGGGCTCGCCGGAGACGTGGTATTTCTTCAGCCGGAAGGCCAGCTGACAGGGGCTTGCCACGATGCGGCTGAGATCAATGGGCAAAAAGCGGAAGGAAAAGAGCCTTCCCTTGGTTTTTTCTTTCATCTTACTTCTTCAGGCGCTGCTCCAGTTCCGCTTTCAGCTTGTATTCCTGCTGCTCCAGGTAACGGGTCAGGCGCTCATAGTTCTCCTTTGTCAGATCCTGTTCCTCCACGGGAGGGAGGGTGATGGGGGTGCCGATCATCACGTGGGTACGCTTGAAAAGGCCGTAGTTGCCGTCGGTGTACACCGGCACAATGGGGGCATTGCAGCGCAGAGCGATGTAGGAAATGCTGGGCTTAAAGGGGAAGGGTTTCCCACCCACGGGCAGACGGCCCTGGGGGAAAATGCCCACGGTGCCGCCCTGCTCCAGAATTTCCAGGGACTGCTCCACGAAGTCAAAGGACATGCCGTCCCGATCCACGTACAGGCCGCCCAGACTCCTTAGGAACCAGGAGAAGAGCTTGCCCTTGCGGAACAGCACCTCCGCCATCAAAAAGCGGATGGTACGCCAGGGGAAGAGGATCAGGTAGAGGGCAAAATCCATCAAAGAGGTGTGGTTGGACATGAGAATACAGGGCTTGGGGAGCTTTTTGCCCTGGATTATTTTGTCCATATAGTAGACCTTGGGCTTGAAAAACAGCATGGCAGGCAAAAAGGCCGTCAGCTTCACGAAACCCAGAACGAAGGGGTTGTGTTTCGACTTCATAGGTCAGAGATACCTTTCGATATAGTTACAGAACTCCCGGAGGGTGTAGCGGTACTGCTCCTTATCCGAGGGGGTGGCCACGGAGAATTCCTCTGCCAGTGCCGTCAGCACGGAGAAATAGTCCAGGCTGGAGGCGCCCAGATCGTTGACCAGATGGTCGTCGGGGCCGATCTCCTCCTCGTCCAGCATCAGCTCCGAGGCCACGATGCTGCGGATCTTCAGGAAGAGGGCACTCCGGGAGAGATCCTCCGCCTCCGCCTGCAGGCGCTTTTTCATCTCGCCTGCGGCCTCCAGACGGATCGTGCCATCCTCAATGCCACGGAGCAGGTACTTTCTGCCCACCTTCACCGCCGTGGGAGGGGCGATGGCATCGGTGGTGAGATAGAATTTCTGCACCTGATGGCTGGCATCCAGCTGCTCGTTGGCGGCGTAGAACTCTTTGATCAGGCTCTCGCAGCGGTCGGGGGTCAGGTAGGGGCTGATCTGCGCCACCAGGCAGAGACTCTGCTTTTCCGCCTCGCCCAGACCCAGCACGCTGAGATTTAAGGCATCGGCGCAGCGGAACTCCTGCTCGATCATGTCGGGGTTGATGTTCTCGCCGTTCTCACCCAGAACCATGTCGCCCTGACGGCCACGGATGTAATAATCTCCCTTGACGCACTCCATGCAATCGCCGGTTTCCATCCAGTTTTCCGTCAGGAGGGTCTGACCGTCCAGCATTTTCCGCTTGCAGATGGAGTCGCCACGGACGTGGAGGGTGCCATCCTCAGCGATGCGGTACTCCACGGAGTCAAAGGGTCTGCCGATGGAGCCTAAGTTGCGGTACTTGGGGCGGCTGCGCAGCTCTACGGAGGTGATGCCGACCTCGCTCATGCCGTAGCCGTTGTGCAGGGGGTAGCCGATGCCGTTCATCAGCTGCAGCGCCGAGGGACGGATGTAGCTGCCGCCGGAAATGCAGAACTGCACGCTCTTGCCAAAGAGACGGTCCGTGACCTGGCTCATCATGCGACGGGCCAGTCTTGCGCCCAGGTAGGGGGCGATGTTCTGCAGCTTGGTGCAGAGCTTCATGCCCCGGTAGAACTTCTTCTCCTGCTTCTCGCCCTCTTCCTTCAGGGTCTTCAGCAGCTGCTTCTCCACGGTGTGCCACAGCATGGGCACGGCGAAAATATGGGTGACCTCGTGCTTGCGGCAGGTTTTCAGAATGGTATCCGGGGAATAATCCCGCAGGAAAACCAGCGTTCTTCCGAAGAAAGTGAACCAGAAATACACGGCAATCAGGCCGAAAACATGGTAAAAGGGAAGAAATGCCAGATTTTTGATACTGCCGTGGTAGTGGATGGCCATGCGCTTGGAATTTTTGAGAATACCCTTGACATTCAGCAGCTGCTTCGTGATCTCCTTGCCGGTATAGAAGCAGATAGTCTCCTTCAGAGAGGTGGCGGAGGTGGAGAAGGCGATCTCGTTTTCAAAAGCGCCGCCGAAGGGCTCTGCCCCCTTCAGGTAGGAGTAGAGCAGAGTCTCGCCCTGTAATTTGGAGTTCTGCAGCGCCAGAATGTACTTGATATTCAAGGTCTTCAGGATGCTGTCCGAAAGAGCCTTGGTGTGGCGGCAGTTGACCAGATAGGGCTTGTTGCCGCTGCGCAGAATGGCCCAGAAGCCCACGATCCACTCAATGCAGTTCTCCATCTCCAGGGCAACGTACTGCCCCGTGGCACCGATGCGCTTGTAAAGGGCGGCGGAGACCTCCTCGATCATGGCCTTGGTCTGGTTGTAGGTATAGCTGTAGGTACGGAAGCCGTCGTTGCCCTCGGCAATGATCTGCTCCCCGTGGGAGAACATCCACTCATAGATCTCCCCGAAGGTACCCTTGGACTGCTCCATCATGGCACAGCCCTGACGGAGCAGCTGTTTAATCTCACGTTTCATAGAAAAATAACCTGATTTCTTTGGTATTTAGCGCAAAACAAGGACGATGAGCGCCAGGATCAGATCCACCAGATTGACGGCGGAGAGGACAAGGCCCACAATGCCCAGGCGCTTGCCGGCGGCGGTGGAGGGGTTGCCCTTCTTGGCGGCGGAGCGGGACAGCGCCACGCCCAAAATGCTTAGGATAATGCTCTCAAACACACCCAGGAACAGCAGAATGCCCTTGTCCTCAAAGGCTCTGAGGAAGGCGCCCACGCCGATGCCCATATAGTTGGTGCAGAGGAAGAGCATAGCGGTCATCATAATGATGCTGCTGATCATGCCCAAAATGCCCAGAATCCGGCCCAAAATGCCCAGGCCACGGGCAGGAACGTCCTGTTTTTTCACATGGAGATAGCCCAGATCCTCCATCTGGGTGTAGAAGGGAGAACGGTAGCCCCCGGGATTGCCATAGGGCTGCCGGGGATTGGAGTAGGACTGCTGGGTTCCGTAGGGAGGCTGGGTGTAGTGGGGATTCTGCTGCACCGGGGGCTGCTCCTGCACGGGAGGGGGATTCTCCACAGGAGGCTGCACGGGAGGGATAACATCCCCGGCCACGGGAATCTGCGCCGCAGCAGGCTCTGCCTCTGTCACGGGCTGTTCATAAACGGGCTGCGCCTCCGTTACGGGTTGCTCATAAACAGGCTGTGCCTCCGTTACGGGCTGCTCATAAACGGGCTGCGCCTCCACGGTGGGGCGCTGCTCCATGAAATCCTGAGGCGCAGGCTGAGATGCAGGCTGTTCAAAACCGGCCATCAATTCCTTCAGATTGGTACCGCAATAGGGACAGAACACGATCCCTTCGGGGATTCTTTTGCCGCAACGTACACAAAATGCCATACAAAGCGCTCCTTTCTATCTGCCGGACATAAATATTCACTATATTTTATCATAATCCACCGGCATTTGCAAGAGAAATGCCCCAAGCCCGGAAAAAATGAGTTGCGCTAAGGTGCATGAATTGCCCCAACGCTTTACTCCTTCATCAAAAAAGAGCCGCCTTTCGGCAGCTCTTTCTTTTTTCAGATTCTGTGGTTCAGGATGCCCCGTTTGTCGTGGATCACATTTCGGGGGCAGACCATAAGGCAGGCACCGCAGGACAGGCATTTGTCCGAGAAAATGAAGGCACGGTTCTCCGAGACCTTGATGGCACCGGCGGGGCAGGCTCTCTCGCACATGCCGCAGCCGATGCAGCTGACCTCGCAGACATCCCGGCAACGGGCATCCTTGTTGGAGCAGAGCACCACAATGGGGTTCTCCTCCAGGCGCAGGTGGATGACACGCTGGGGGCAGGACAGATAGCAGGCACCGCAGCCGATGCACTTGCTCTCGTCCACCTCGGCCACGCCGTAGGAGTTCAGGGAAATGGCGCCGAAACGGCAGGTCTCGATGCAGGTGCCGCAGCCGGTACAGCCGTAGTGGCACAGGTCATAGCCCTCGGGACTCTGCTTGGCACGGCAGCCGCCGTTACAGTGGACACAGGCCACCTTGGACGGGAATTTTTTCTTGACGATCATGGGTTCCGACTCCTTTCCGATTATTTGTGGGCGTAGGGCGTGCCTGCCAGAGGCAGACTGCAGCGGCGCTCGCCGTCCAGGCGGAAGTAGGCATCCGCAATGGCCGGAGCGGTGGGAATGGAGGTGATCTCACCGATGCCGATGGCACCGCAGGCCACATTCAGACCGGGCTTGTCGATGACAATGGCCTTGATCCTGGGAGGGATCTGATGGGCACGGAAGAGTCCCAGTTCGCCGTATTTTTCAATGGGCTTGCAGTTGCGGTCGATGGGGTACTGCTCCGTGAGGGCATAGCCCATGGACATGACCACACCGCCCTCGATCTGCCCCTCGCAGGACAGGGGGTTGATGGCCTTGCCCACGTCGTGGGCGGCCACGATGGTGTCAATGAGACCGGTGCGCTGGTTCAGAATGCACATCTGGGTGGCGTAGCCGTAGGCCACGTGGCTTACGGGGTTGGGCACATTGGCACCCAGAGGGTCGGTCTTGGCCAGATATTCGCCGTAGAATTCCTGACCGATCATATCCTTCAGGGTGTTGCCGGCCATGGCCTCGTGGAGCTTCAGGCAGGCACGGCGGCAGGCTTCGCCGGTGACCATGGTCTGACGGGAGCCGGAGGTGTCGCCGGAGTCCGGGGCGATCCAGGTGTTGGAGCGCTCGTAGACGATGTCATCACGGGTCAAGGTGGTGTTGGACACGATCATCTGCACCAGCACCGTGCCGAGACCCTGGCCGATGCAGCTGGCGCCGGTATAAATATGTACCTTGCAGTCCTCTTCGATGATCAGCTTGCAGCGTCCCCAGTCGGGGATGCCTACGCCCACACCGGCATTTTTCATGGCGCAGGCGATGCCCACGGGCTTACCGGCGGCCAGGGCGGCATCGTATTCCTCCTTGACGGCCTCCAGGGTCTCCACCAGGCCGGTGGAATTATCCACGATCTGGCCGTTGGGCAGCACGCCGCCGGGGCGGATGGCGTTGCGGTAGCGGATCTCCCAGGGGGTAATGCCCACCAGGTCTGCCATCATGTTCAATAAGGTCTCCGTGGCGAAGCAGGTCTGGGTCACGCCGAAGCCACGGAAAGCACCGGCAGGAGGATTGTTGGTATAGTAGGCCGTGCCCTCGATCTCGAAATTCTCGTAGGCATAGGGGCCTGCGGCATGGGTGCAGGCACGCTCCAGCACGGGGCCGCCCAGGGAGGCGAAGGCACCGGTATCCGAGGCAACTTTCGCCTTGACACCCTGGATGATGCCGTTCTCGTCGCAGCCCATGGTGAAGTCCATCTCGAAATGGTGGCGCTTGGGATGCACCAGCAGAGACTCTTTACGGGACAATTTCACCTTGACGGGGCGGCCGGTGCAGTAGGAGATGAGGGCGGCATGGTGCTGGACGGACATATCCTCCTTGCCGCCGAAGCCGCCGCCCACCAGGGCGTTCTGCACCTTGACCTTGTTGGTTCCCAGGAGCAGAGAACACTCGTGCAGGGTGGTGTGGGAGCTCTGGTCGGAGGAGATGATGAAAACATCTCCGTCGGCATCCTTGTAAGCCACGGCGCACTCGGGCTCCAGGAAGGCGTGCTCCGTCCAGGGGGTCTCGAAGTGCTCGGTGATCACGTATTTGCTGTTCTTAATAGCCTCCGCCGCATTGCCACGGGACACATATTTGTGGGCCTGTATATTATTCTCTTCCTCGTCGAAGACCTTGGGAGCATCGGCGGCGGCCGCCTCCTGAATGGAGTTCACCACCGGCAGCACCTCGTAGGTGATCTTCACCAGCTTCTTGGCCTTTTCCAAAACCTCCTGATTTTCCGCCACCACCAGGGCGATGGCATCGCCCAGATAATGGGTCAGACCGCCAATGGGGATCAGGGTGTACTGGTCATGCTTCATATGGCCGATCTTGTTCTCCCCGGGGATGTCCTCCGCCGTCAGCACGGCGATGACACCGGGCAGCTTCAGGGCGGGGGACGGATCAATGGCCTTCACACGGGCACGGGCATATTTGCTGCGCACAGCGCCGCCGTAGACCATGCCCTCCACATAGAAATCGTCGGGATACTTGCCGTAGCCCAGCACCTTCTCCTTCACATCCAGGCGGTGGACACGGGAGCCGATCTTCCAATCCATCACGCTGGGCAGGGGGATGGTCTTCTCCCGGAGGATCTTGCCGGCCAGACGGATGGCATCAATGATCTTCACATAGCCGGTGCAGCGGCAGTAGTTATTGCGGATGGCAAAGCGGATCTGGTCGTCGGTGGGGTCGGGGCATTTGTCCAGCAGGCTCTTGGCGCAGAGCACCATGCCCGGGATGCAGAAGCCGCACTGCACCGCACCGGCCTCGCCGAAGGCAAAGGTGTAGGCGGTTTTTTCAAAATCCGACAGACCTTCTACGGTCAGGACGCTTTTGCCGTCCAGGCGGTCGGTGTCGGGAATACAGGCACGACAGGGCTGGCCGTTGATCAGCACGGTGCAGGCGCCGCAAGCGCCCTCGCTGCAGCCGTCCTTGGCGGAGGTCAGGTGCATCACATCACGGAGATACCGCAGGAGCTTCATTTTTTTGGTCACGGTGACCTCTTGCCCGTTGAGCATAAATGTTGCCATAGGGGAAACCTCACTTCCTCTTTGTGCAGAAGACACAAAACGAAATGGAAAAATACTGATATTTTTGCACTATAGTCACATTATACAATAAAACTTCCGCTCCTGCAAGGAGCGAGGCTGTTCTTTTTTCAGAACTTCGTAGGGAAAAAGAGCGAAATGCCATGTAACAAACCTTATCGAACAAGAATTCGGCAATGGCGAACAGAAAGGAGGATGAATGCGTAATGAGGAATGATGCACTATCGGTCGTCATCGCAGGGCGCACCCATGGGGTGGGGCCCTGGCACTACCGAATTGGTGAATGGTGAATAGATGTTTATCGGTGAGGCTAATGACTAATAGCTAAGAACTAATTACTAAGAGCTAATAACTGAGGTATCGGCTCCGCCGATGGAATTTGAAATAGATGTTTATCGAACTGTTTGCCGCACTAATGACCCCCTTGTCAAAGGGGGTCGGATCGCCTTTCAGGCGATCCGGGGGGATTCGTGCAGGCAGTACGAATTCGCCGAAAATCTTGCAGAATAACGGTGTTGCGGCGTGCGGAATCCCTCCGAGT
>JAFUPG010000016.1 GCA_017481325.1 Oscillospiraceae bacterium | reverse complement strand
TGGTGCAGGAAGCAGCGGAGATGATCTGATCGTCAGCGGTCAGAGTCTCGTTGTTCACGTTGTACACGATGGTCTTCAGATCGTTGCCAGCGGGAGCAGAGATAACGACCTTCTTGGCGCCGGCGTCGATATGAGCCTGAGCCTTAGCCTTGGAAGTGTAGAAGCCGGTGCATTCCAGAACGACGTCTACGTCCAGCTCGCCCCAGGGGAGCTCAGCGGCGTTAGCCTTGGCATAGATGGTGATGGTCTTGCCGTCGACAACGATGTTGTCCTCGCCGGCCTCGACAGTGTGAGTGCCGAAGGGAGCAGCGTAGGCGCCCTGAGTGGTGTCGTACTTCAGCAGATGAGCCAGCATCTTGGGGGAGGTCAGGTCGTTGATAGCAACGATCTCATAACCCTCAGCGCCGAACATCTGACGGAAAGCCAGACGGCCGATACGACCAAAGCCATTGATAGCAACTTTTACAGACATAGTTAGTTTCCTCCAGTTTTTAGCTGTACCGCTTGGGCGGCACGCAGTATGTTTTCACAACGTCTATTATTATATACGATTTTTTTCCACTTGGCAACTATCAAAATTCATCAAAAATGGGTTTTTTCCGATTATTTTTTCATTCAAAGCGGATATCAGAGGATCCCCAGTTCCCGCAGCTTGTCCAGGAACTCCCGAACATCCCGTTGCAGTTCCTCCCGCTGCACATCGTAGTCCTCCAATAGGCGATCCACGATTTCCTCTTCAGACTCTACCTCATCCAGCATTTTCCAGATCTCGCCGCCCACCTCGTTGAGGGTCAGCATGCCGTTTAAGTCCAGGGCGGTCTTGCCCGTGGGCACTAAGAGCAGATCTCCGGCGATCTCACGGAGCACAAAATCAAGCTTTTTCTTCATGGTTTCCTCCTATTTTGGCTGCCTCCTCCGCCGCCAGAAGAAAGCTGTGACGGGTGAGTCGGCAGACATATTCCGGTGCCTCGTGGAAGGCACCGCTTTCGCAGTAGCACATGGCTGCGCAGACATGACAGCCGTGGCGGTATTGACAGGTGGTGCATTTGGCAGGCAGGCGGATCTCCCTGACCCGGTCACGTACCTGCTCCCAGGCGGCTTGCAGGCCGGTTTCCAGCACGTTGACGCCGGGCTCCGGCAGCATGCCGCAGGGGCTGAGCTTACCGTCCCAGGAGAGCCAGAAGGAGCTTCTGCCGGCACGGCAGTGCATTTCGGAGCCCACCTGGCCTTCGCAGTCGTCGGTAGCTTCGTTGGGAATTCCCTCTGCCAGATTTTTCGCATAGCGCAGGAACTGTTCGTCATCCATGCGCAGGCGGTTGTAGCTGATCTCACACTGCGCCGCCTCTTCGGCGGACATACGGAAGCCCTTGCCGAACTGGCCGGTGACCCGCACCGGTGGGAACATATAGGAAGCGGCCTGGGTATGGACACCCAGCTCCATGGCCTTTTCATAGACCGCCTGCATATCCTTGCGGTTGGCATCGGTGAGGGACATATTCAGCTTCACATCCACCCCGGCCTGCCGCAGGGCATGGATATTCTCCACAATACGCTCGTAGGCGGGAACGCCGCAGAGATCGGCATAGGTCTCGTTGCTGACACCGTAGAGGGAGAGATTGATGCGGTAGGGCGGATCGTTTTTGAACAGCTCCAGCAGTTCCCCTCTTAAGAGAAATCCATTGGAATTGACGGAGATCATCAGCCCCATTTTCTTCAGCGCCTTATAGATCTCGGGAAAATCCGGCCGCAGCGTAGGCTCACCGCCGGTGAGCAGCAGGAAGACCACACCGGCACGGCATGCCTGTCGGCCCAGGTCGATCCACTCCGCTGCGGTCAGTTCCCTGCCCCGCCGCTCCTGTTCCTCTTTGGTCAGGTGGACATAGCACATTTTGCAGTTGAAATTGCATCTTGGGGTCAGCTCAAAATTGGCTGCCGCCGGAAAACCGCATTGGGCTGCCTTGGCATGGATGGCTCTGGCCAGACGGGGCTCCACACTGGTACGGATCTCGCTCACAGGGACTCACCTTCTCTCAATTTCTGAAGGGCATTTTCCAAACAAATCACTGCGCTTTCATCGGGCAGGCAGGACAGCAGGAACACAGGCACCTGCTCTGCCACACGGATGGCCAGGGACAGCGCCTGTTCCCGGTCGCCCTCGTGCCAGCTCTGGCAGATCACACCGGTCATGAGGCGGATCACCGCCTTGCCGCCCTGTAGACGGGTCAGCACATTTTCCTTGCCCTGTTCCAAAACCACAATGGCCTTGAGGGGCGCTGCGGCATTTTCGCAGATGCCGGAGGTACCGCTGTAGGGCAGACCGGAGACGTAAACCGGGCTGTTTTTGCACAAAAGCAGTGCCTTATCGCCGTTGATCACTTTTGCACCCCGGTGGCGCTGCCACAGCGCTGCCTGGGTGGACTTCCCCACCCCACAGGGGGCGGTAAAAAGGATGGCACTCCCGTCCGGCTGGATATGGGAGGCATGGAGGGGCAGCGCATCTGCCCACAGGGCCAGATGCTCAAAGGCGGTGCAGGAATCTACGCAGTGGGGCACATTGCTGCAATCGGGGGCAACGGTCAGGACGGCGCTGCTGTTCGTATATTCCACGGCAGCGTATTCCCAGCATCTGCCCTGATACCGGGCAAGAAAGCGCCGCTGCCAGCCCTTTTGATCACGGTAGACTCTGAAATCCGCCGTTTCCACCAGCGGTTTTTCTCCCTCCGGCGGAGGGGGTAACGCTCCCCGGCGCAGAGCGATATGCAGCTCCGCTTCGCCGGGTTCTGCATGAAAACGCTCTGTAACCGTGCCACGTAGCAGCCCTGTATCGCCGGAATACGCCACACGAAGGCTGCCAAAGGCCACAAATTCACTGCTCATAGACAATAAACAGCAATTCGCTGCCGGCCACAGTATAGTTCTCGCAAATAAACTGGGCCACTGCGCCGCAGGCCACACCGGAGGGCAGCGTTTTTTTGTATGTAATGCCGCCAATGTAGATGCCGCCGGCGACATTTTTATAATAGATGGCAATATTGCCGCTGATATTCTCGGGGGTCAGGTTTGTCAGGTTGACCACGTGATCCGCAGCGGTAATGGAGAAGCGATCGGTATGGAGAGAAAACTCCTTGTTGCCCTCGGCAGTGCTCAGCAGCACAGCTTCACCGTAGGCGGCATCGGACACATAGGCTGCAGCGGTTTTTTCCATTACCAGCAGGCTCTGCCCCGCAGGCAGGGAGCTCAGGCGGAAATACGCATACCGATCGCCCACAGGCACGGCGATCTCTGCCCATTCCAGGAAACGATCCGAAGTGTTGGTGACCACCAGTGCCAGGATCTCCTGACAGGGCTCGTTGGAGCCGTCCTCCACAAAGAGGCCGGTGTAGCTGCCGCTGCGGACGATGGCAAGGCCGTTGGAAAGCGCTGTGGGTGCGACGCAGTTTTGATCCGTAAAGCCGGGGATCCGGCTGGTTTTGGCCTGTTCCGGCGTCTGCGCCTGCCCCATATTCTGGAGATCAGGGTCAATGGCGATGGGATGCTGCACCGGGGTCTGGGGATTGCCGGTATTGACTGCCGGCTGTTCTGCACCGGGCAGGAGCCAAGCGATCAGAACAACAGTCAGTGCCAAAACCGCCACGACAGCCACAACAGCCGCAATGCTGTGTTTTTTGGTCCATTTTTTCATAGAGATCTCCCCTTTTGCGGATAATATGGGAATGTGGAAGCCCCAAACGGAGCTTCCACATTTGGATTTGTTACATGGATGCGTAGATCACGTAGCCGGGCGTCGGATTGCCGTAGCACTCGCTGCCCGTGGGGCTGGTGAAAGAAGTGCAGCCCTGAGAAGCATCGGCAAAAACCCAGCCGCTGAACAGGGGGTTGCCGGTATCCAGATAGTAGGCCACACAACCGGAAGCCTGGTTGAAATTACTGATCAGATCGCAGGAGCTGATGGCTTCAATCAATGCAAAATTCTCGTAGTAGAGATCGGGCTTTGTATAAATTTTCTTCATAACATTCACCTTCTCATTCTTATCTATAAAATATCACATTTCTGAAGCTAATGCAAGGGATTTTTCAAAGCGCATGAAAATATTTGCGATCTGCGCTCTGGTCGCATTTTGCTCAGGCTTCAGGAGGCCATCCTCGCCCTTGATGATCTGGTTTTCGTAAGCCCAGGCCATGGCATCGGCTGCATAAGCGGCAACGCTGTCCGTATCGGCAGGTGCGTTTTCGCCGTAGCCGGAGGTCACTGCAGGCTCGCCGGCGGCTCTGTACAGGAAGGTGACCATCTGCTGACGGGTCACAGCCTGATCGGGAGCGAACTCGGTGGCGGTGATGCCGGTGGTGGCACCGTTCTCATAAGCCCAGATCACAGCGTCGTAGTACCAGGCATTTTCTGCCACGTCGGTGAAGCCGGGATCTGTATCGCCCACGGTGGGAGAACCGGCCTGGCGGTACAGGATGGTGACCAGCATGGCACGGGTCACTGTCTCATCGGGCATGAACTCGGTGTCGCTCATGCCGTTCATGAGTCCCTCAGCCACGGCATAGGCTACGCCTTCGTAGTACCAGCTGTTCTTATCCAGATCGGTGAACTTCTCCACGTCTGCAACAGGTGTTTCGTCCTCCACGGGAGGCTCGATGGGGTCGTTGCCCTCATCGGGCGGCATGATGGGACCTTCATCCTCATCGGTGGGAGGTGCAACGGGCTCTTCATTGGGTTCGTTGTTGCCCACGATTTCATCTACCTTGTCCAGGATATCCGCCAGATCCTCATCCTTCAGGAAGGTGGAGGCATTGGCCTTGGTGACGGTGTTGGAGGCAACGGAGGTCCACTTCAGATAGGTCAGGGAGCCCAGGTCGCCGTTGGTCTTGGTGATGATGATGGGATAGGCAGAGGCGTAGGTGCCTTCCTCGGTGACACCGATGGTCACCAGATCGGTGATGTCATAGTACATCTCCGTGGCGGTGGTGATCTTGAAGGTACGGGTGTTGCTGCCGCAGGAGACAACGAACCAGCTTGCCTTATCGGAGGTATCGTCGCCCTCCACGCTCTTCAGGCCGATCTGAATGGTCTTGGGAGCGGTGTTGAAGCTGAGGTTGAAGGCCACTGCCTGGTTCTTTGCCAGGTAGATCTCGTTGTTGGGGCCGTGTGCCTCGTATTCCTCCAGGGAGGCAGCCTCATTACCGTCGATGAACACCAGGCCGGAGGCAGTGCCTTCTTCCACAGTGGTCTCTCTGGTGGTGGGAGCGCTGCTCTCAGTTTCTGCGGAGGCGGTGCTTGCGCTGCGTACGGGAGCGGTGTTGCTCAGGTTGTAGGGCAGAACTGCTGCAGAAACAGCGGAGGTGTTGATGGTAGCATCGCCGATGTTGTAGGAGCCAACCTGGTTGCTGTTGTTTTCCCATACCATGTAGTAGCAAATGCCATCATACCAGCCGGATTCGATGTTGGGAGTCTGATCCCGGCTGCCGGAACCGTCGTTCTTGATGCCGTTGATGATCACGCCGGTCGCATGGGTGGGTACTTCCATGGTATAGATGTCGAAATTATTATTGGGATCGCTGTTCTTGCCATACCAGGTCATTGCCGTGCCGGGCCATGCGTCAGCATAAGAACCACCCTCATACCAGTAGTACAGGCAGACATCCGTCCACAGCCAGTTGTTCTGGAAGTAGATAGTCATGGTCTGAGCGCCGCATTCGCAGACCTTGTTCACATAGTTGTGGGCTGCGGTCTTGCTGTCGCCGCAGAGGCTGCAGGTAGCGGTATGCTCACCCTTGTTGATGCTGTAGGTGTAGCTGTGGGTGCAGGGCAGCAGGGAGCCGGAGGGCGTTGCGTAGCCGTCGGGCGCTTCCTGACCGAAGAGCTGCCATGCCAGTTCGGGGTAGTCGATGAAGGGATTACGGTTGCCCTGGATGTTCTCGACGACCACATTTCTGCCCATCTCCCAGGTGTCTACGGGATCCATTGCCATCCACTCCAGGAGGGTGTCGGTATCCTTGAAGACATTGGTGATATCGGAGCATTCGCTGTAGGTGCTGCCGTAGCGGACATAGACATAGAGGCAAATTCTTGCCACGTCGCCCTTGACGCTGTCCAGAGGCTCGAAGTAGGAGTTGTCGTACCAGCCGCCCAGCATGTTATTGCAGAGGCTGGAGGCCAGAGATTCCGTGCCGCCGCTGACATTGCCGAAGAGCTTGTTGCCACGGTCGCCATTGGTGGTGACATCGTCGGGACGGATGTGGTGCATATCGGCACCGGCGCCGGAGGTGCCGAAGCCACCCAGGCTCTGGGGCCATACGTGCTCACGGTTCCAGCCGGGAGCACTGCCGTTGAAGTCATCCTGATCGGCCGCATAGCCGGTGTAGAGCAGGACAACGGTCTGATCCTCTTCCTGACAATCGGTTCTGTAAGCGTTGTCACGGCAATTGTTGTAGGAAGTGGTGGTGCTGTGGGTGGAGGTGGTCAGACTGCGCAGGCTGCTCAGGAGGGTGCTGCCGGTCTGCTGGGACAGTGCGGAATAGGTGTAAGAGCCGGTGTAGTACTCGTCTGCGTAGGTGCCGCTCAGGGAGTTGCAGGTGACGCCACGGGTACCGGAGTTATAGGTGGTGGAATAGGAGCTGGGCTGAGTGCCGTCGTTGGCAGCGCTGACGACGATGGTAAGCTCGGCCTTCTTGATGATGCCATCGATCACATAGGTGACGGTGATCTTGGAGGTACCGGCTGCTTCCGCAGTGGCGGTGCAGCTCTCGCCGTCGGAGACGATGGATACCGCAGCAGTGTTGGAGGAGCTCCAGCTGACGGAGGAGTAGGCAGGCGTGCTGCCATCGGAAGCAGTCAGAGCGGAGATGATATCCGTCGTGCCGCCCACAGCCAGGCTGGTGGACTCTGCCAGGATCTCTGCCGTGTAGGTCACGGTCTGGTCGATGATGGTGGTGTAGTAGTAGCTTGCTGCGCCACCGGTACCGGCCTTATACAGGCTCAGTGCGCCGCCGGTGGAGTTGGCGTAGCAGGCGAAACCATAGGTGCCGTTCCTGCGGAGGATCGCATTCACGCCCTTGTCACTGTTGCCAAGATTGGTGAAGTCGTAGGTGCTTTCACCGGAAACCGTCCACTTGGCATAGTCGGTAACATCTGTAATCACAGCAGCCTTATTCTTTGTGCCGTTGCCTGCGGCATAGACCCCGTTGGTGCTGTTGTAGATGGTGTAGTAGCCATCCCCGGTGGGAGCAATGTGCCAGATGATGTTTGCAGCAGGATTGCTGACCGTATCGTTGCTAATGGTGATATCGGCATAGTCAATACGGCCGGAGCTGTCTGCATCGGCTGCAACCATTGCGCCGCCATTATAGACGATGACATAATCGCCTTCTGCCAAAGCGCCGCTGTAAAGTGCGAACTCGGAGCTGCTGCCGCTTCCGCCTTCAGACCAGGAGTACAGGGCGATATAGTTCTTGTCGGCGGTGAGGGTGACGGAAGTGCCTGCGGTTAAGTATTCGGGCTTCTCAGAGACATTGTCCACGTCGGCCTCGACCCAACCCAGGAAGGTGTAGGTCACGCCGTCTACGGTGTAGCCGGAAGCGCCCATATCCGGCAGGGTGATGGTAGTGCCCTCAACGGCTGCGGGGAGATGTGCCTCGTCTACGCCGGTGAAGGTGGCACGGAAGGCAGCTGCATTGACGGTGACATAGCAGGTAGCGGTAGCGACCACGGTGCCGCCTACGGTGAAGGTGGCGGTGACGGTGGCAGAGCCTGCGGTCAGCGCCAGGATCTCGCCGGCTTCGGCATAGATCGCATTCTCATTGTCGCTGCTGTAGCTGACTTCGAAGTCGGTAACTGCAGTGCCGTTGTTGGTCAGGCTGGGAGTGACTTCCTCGATGTCGTCGATGTTCATGGTAAGGCTGGAGGGAGTCAGGCTGGCCACGTAAACGTCGGGCTTATCCTCGGCCGTAGCCAGAACGGTGGTGTAATAGGTAGCGGAGCCGCCCTTCTGGTACAGGGCAACGTTCTTCTGGGTGTTGCCGGAGGCGTAGCAGGAGAACAGGTTGCTGCTGCTGTTGTACATCATCTCGTTGCGGTTGGCAGAGCCGGTTGCAACAACAGTGGCTGCGCCGGTGGTAGCATCCGTCACATCGATGGTCCAGGAGGCATTGACATCCACGTTTGCCTGGGTCTTCAGATGGTTGCTGCCGGTGGCTGCGGCGTAGAGATAACCGGTGCCGTCATAGAAGGCATAGGTGCCGTCGCCGTTATTCACCAGGGTGAACTCCGTAACGCCGTCAGCGATCACCACGGTGGAGCCGTTCTTGGTGACAACCACTGCCCCACGGTTGTTATTGCCCTGAGCGCCCATGGCGTAGTACTCGCCGCTGTCCGCATCCGCAGAAGCAATGACGATCTTGGCATTGGCGGTCATCTGGCTCTCGTCGGTGACCAGGGTGTAGGAGGTGCCGGTGGAAGTGCCGGTGGTATAGGTGTAGACGGCGTAGAAGTCGGTGTCCTCAGTGAGGGTGACCTCAGCGCCTGCGGCGTAGTAGTTGGGAGCGGAGGCGGTGTTATCAG
Source organism: Oscillospiraceae bacterium (assembly GCA_017481325.1). Next base: position 19,658 of record JAFUPG010000016.1, on the reverse strand, counting down.
CCTCTGCGGTTGCCCAGCCCAGGAAGCTGTAGCTGTAAGCATCGTAGCTTGCGGGAGCTTCAACAGCAGCCGGCATGGTGATGGTCTCACCGCTGATATCTGCGGGAGTGGAAGCACCATAGGGAACGGTGAAGGAAGCGGTGTAGGAAACGGTGGGCTCCTCACTCTCGGTGGTGGACTCCGTGGGATCTACGCTCTCGGATTCCTTGCCGTTGACCAGCTCGTCACGGAGGTTCAGGTAGTGGGCATCGTTCTCGCCGTCGGCCTTGTAGGCATCGGTGGCAATTTCGCTGTTGCCGCAGGGATCATAGACACGGACGGCGTCGAAGACGAACTGGTAGGAGTCGTCGCCCGCATGGTTGAAGTAGTCGCTGTAGTATGCGGCGATGGAAACATGGTACAGACCGGCTTCCAGACCGTTGATCTTCATGACGGGGATCTGGTAGAAGTCCTGAGAAGTGGCGGGAGTAGCGATCCAGTGCTCGATCAGGGGCACGTAGGCATAACTGCCGTTGCCGTCGCCCACATATTCGTAGTAGTAGACCACGCCGTTCAGGGATTCCAGAACCGTTGCGCCCTCGGGAACCTCATAGCCGGAGCGGAGCTCCCATTCGCCGTTGCCTGCGCCTACCTCTTCGTAGACGTAGACGGGAACCTGGACCGTGTTGCCGTCGACATCGGTCTCCTCACGGTAGACCTGCTGGCCGGCCTCGGAGTAGGTAAAGCCATAGTAGGTATCCACAACGTAGCGGTAGAGAACCTCGGTGGGATTTGCGGGATCGGTAATGGCGACGATCATGTAGCCGCTGTTACCGCCGGTCAGGCTGATCACATCGAAGCCGGTGCCGTAGAAGTCGAAGTCTACGGTGGCCAGGGTGGTAGTGCCATTGACCGTTGCCACATGGGCAGAGCCCAGGGAGTAGGTGGCGAAGCCCTTGTAGGCATCGTCGTAGCCATAGACATTGCTGCTGATATCGCCTACGAAGTCGGCTCTCTGCTGGGCGCTCTCATCGGTGGTGCCGATGGTAGCCCAGGCGGAGTCGGGAGCGAAGGTGAACACATCGTTGCTGAGGCTGTCCTCATAGTAGACATTGGTGGCGGGGATGATCTGGACAGTGCCCACATAGCTGTCGCCCTCCACTACCACGCTGTAGTAGAACACGGCGGGAGCGGTCATGATCTTGGTGGGAGTGAAGGTCACGGTACCGTCGGCATTGACGGTGGCAGTGCCTTCTGCCAGATCCAGAGTGGTGCTTGCAGTGCCGTCAGCGCTTGCCATCACACCGGCAGCGCCCACATTGGCGAAGTCCTCGGTGTCGTTGGCAGTGGGATCGAAGGTGACAGGCAGACCGAAGTCGATGACCAGGCTGTCGGTGACCAGAGCGCCGTCAGGCAGGAGGCCGTCCACGGTGATGGTAACCTTGGCATAGTAGTCGGAGCCGTCCTCGCCCAGGACGCTGTAGTAGAAGGTGATCACGTCGCCATCCTGCACGGTGGCAGAGGGGGTGAAGATCACGTTGTTGAGGGAGTCCACAGACACGGTGCCATAGGTGCCGATGGCCACATTGGCAGTCTGTGCATTGGCGGCGATATCGGCGGCGGTGAAACCCAGACCGTAGATCTGAGCGCCCTCATAGAGGTTCAGGTCGTTGGCCAGAACGTCGATGGTCAGGGCATTGAGATCGGACAGGCTTGCCTCGTCAGCCACCAGCTGCAGGGTATCTACCACGTAGATCTTGAAGCCGGGCTCGTTGGCAATGGCGGAGTATTCCAGGTTGCCGTCCAGCTTGGCCTGAGCGCCGGTCATGGTGACGGTGATGATCTCGCCGGCGGCTGCGCCGGTAGTATCCACGGTCCACTTGCCGGTTTCGGCATCGTAGGTGACCGCATAGGTGTTGCCCTGGGTATCCACAGCGTTCCAGACCAGATCGGGATCGATCTCGCTGTTGACAGTGAAGCCGCAGGTGGCATCCAGGCTGGTCAGGGAGGTCATATTATCCACCACGTAGTAATCCAGCTCCACGGGAGTGCCGGTGACAATGTTCTTGCTGACCGTGTTGGGAGCGGAATCGCTGCCGGTGTAGATCACGCCGTTGAAGCTCTGAGCCTCGGCGGTGATGACGATACGGGCATCAGTGGTGACCTTGTGGGTGCTGTCGTTGACCTTGTCGTAGACAGTGTAGGTGACGGTGACATAGGCATAAGCGCCTTCGGTGGCAGAGCCGATGTTGAAGGTACCTTCGTTCACATCGGTCAGCTGAATGTCAGCGCCGTTGGCGGTGGCGGAATTGCCGCTGATGGTCCAGACAGGCTCGCCCACCAGCGCATAGTTGGGCTCGGTGTCGATGTTGGGCAGGAGCAGGCTCTCCAGATCCACATCGGCGGTACGGCCTGCGGAGACGGTGACAGGATCGGCCACGGTCTTCACTTCGCCGTCCTGCTGGATCTGAGCGGTGAAGGGAACAGGAGCGCCGTAGAGGAAGAGGTTGTAGCACAGGCCGCTGCCGTAGTCGTCGCTGACCAGCTTGTCGGCATAGGCACGCTCGCCGTAGACACGGAAACGTGCGCCCTCTTCGATGTTGGTTGCGCCCCAGCCGTGGTTATTGAACAGGATGGCACGGCTCAGAGGCAGGGTGGCCTTGCCTTCGTCATCGGCGGACAGCTCCGTCACATTCAGAGCGGCAACGCTCTCAATGAGGATCTGATCGGGAGTATAGCCGTCGGTGGTCTGCAGGCCGTCGTCGGCGGTGGCCCAGCGGATCTTCCACAGCATGGTGGTATCATCCAGGCTGGGGGAGTTGGTGAACTCCATGCCGTTATTGCCGGAGCCGGTCAGGTTGGCATTGGCCAGATAGTAGTTGGTGCCCTTGATGCGGATGGTGTAATAGAGATTGACATCATCCACCAGTTCAATGGTCAGGACAAAGCCCTCATTGACATAGGTGATACGGTCCAGGACGGTACGATCCGTGCCGTTGGCATCGGTGAAGTCGTACTTGCCGGTGGTCTCCATGCGGATGTAGCTGCCGGAGGCGGTTGCGCCGGAGTCATAGGCCGTGGGAATGGTACCGGTGGCCACATTGTCGGTGATGTCGCCCAGGACAACGAAGGAGGCGTTGTTGGCTGCGGCAGAACCGTTTTCTTCAATGGAAACGCTGTCGCCGGTCCAGTTGGGGGTCAGGATCTGGAACTGGTTCAGATCCACCATCTTGCCGGACTTTCTGCCCATGAAGACATAGTCGCCGGTGAAGTTGTAGCTGTCGGGATCGGGAACGATCTCCTTGGTGACCAGGTTGTAGATCACGTCGCCGGGCTCCACATCGGGGCTCTCGTTGGTGATGTCGGCAGTGACAGTGACCTGGGCATAGTAGATGGTGCCGTTGTCGTTGATGGCGTAGTAAAATACCACCTGATCGCCATCGCCTAATTCAGCGGAAGGCGTATACTGCACCTTGCCGTCTACCACAGATACGGAGCCGAAGGTGCCGATGGTCACATTCTCCGTCACGGGGGAGGCAGCGATATCGGCAGTGCTCTTGCCCAGGCCGTAGATCACGGCGCCCTCGGGCAGGTTCTGGTCGTTGGCCAGCACATCAATGCTGATGGTGGTGGTGTTATCGGTGACGGTTGCGGTATCGGCAACCAGCTTAGGGGTGGTGATCACATAGACCTTGTAGGTGGCCTGGGTGGCATTGACATTGTTGCCCTTGACACCACTGAGGGTGATCTGAATAATATCCTTGCCGGTGACCTGGCTCAGATCCAACACACCGTCGGTGATGGAGACGGGATAGCCATTGGTGGAGGTTGCACTCCAGGCAGGGGTGCCGCCCTCGACCACAGTGCCGGTCTTGCTGTTCTCGCCGGTCATGTCGTTGACCACATAGTAGTCCAGCGGCAGGCTGGCCAGGCCGGCATTGACGGTGTACTGTACCTCCGTATCCTTGCCGGACTCATCCTCAAAGATGATGGTGGTGTAGGTCTCCAGAGAGGCGGTGACAACCACCTTGGCCTGGGTGGAGATGCTGTAGTCCTTGTTGTTGATATTGTCGTGGACGGTGTAGGTCACGGTGACGATGGCATAATCGCCCTGCTCGGCAGAGTTCAGGAGCAGCTGGCCGGTGGCAGCATCCAGGCTCATGACGCCGGAGGAGTCATCGGACAGAGTCCAAACCGCATCACCTACCAGAGTCCAGTTGGGATAGTCGGCAATATCGGGGGTCAGGGCGCTTTCCAGATCGGCAGCGGCCGTCATGCCCTGAGGCAGCTCTACGGGGTTGGCAATGGTTCTCTGGTCGCCCTGATAATAGATCTGGGCATTGAAGGGGTTGGGATTGCCGAAGAGCTGGAGGTTATAGGTAATGGAGCCCTGGGTGTCATTGGGAGCGGTGGCCAGGTTGCCGTTTGTATTGTAGGCATTGTCGCCGTAGACACGGAAACGTCCGCCGGAAGCGGTCTTTGCATTGGGGTTGAAGAGAATGGCACGGCTGACATCATTCTGTACGCCGTACACGCTCTCGATCAGAACCTGATCCGGAGAATATCCGTTGACAGCGTTGTTTTCCAGACCGTCTCCGGACTCCGTTGCCCAGCGAATATACCACAGCGCAGTCGTATCCTCGGTGCTGGCATTCAGAACAAACTGCATGCCGTTATTGCCGGAAGCGGTAGTGTTGGTATTGGCCAGATAGTAGCTGGTGCCCTTGATACGGATGGTGTAGTACATATTGACGTCATCCACCAGCTCGATTACAAAGGCGAAGCGGTTATCAATAGAAGTAATGCGGTCAAAGATCTGGTAAGTCACACCGTCGGTACCGGTGAAGTCATTGTCGCCGGTGCTTTCCATCTCGATCTCGGAGGCGTAGCCGTAAACATCGTCGATGGTGCCGGTGGCAACGTTGCCGCTGAGGGTCATGGAAACCTCGGAGGCGTTGTTGCTTGCAACGGTCTTGCCGGTGCCGGTAATGCCGCTCAGGACAGAATTGGTTTCACCGTCCTCAACGATGGCCGTGCTGTCATTGATCCAGTAGGGGGTCATGATCCAGAAGTGGTTGTAGTAGGATGTCCAGCCGGAGTGACGACCCATGATAATGTATTCACCGGAGAAATCCTCGGGTGCGTTTGCCTGGGTAATGAGTGTATAGCCGCCGGAGGTGCCTTCACTGACGGTGAGGGTCTGGGTGGCGGTGTAGGTGTTGCCGTTTACGGTGTAGGTGACGGTGATGTCGGTGGTACCCACAGCCAGAGCGGAGATGGCGCCGGTGGCGGCATCTACCGTTGCCACAGCCGTCTCGGAGGAGGTGTAGACGGGAGCATAGTCGGTAACCTCAGTGTCGCCGAAGCTCAGCTTGCCCACGGCCGTGGCGGTCTTGCCTGCACGGACAGAGGCAGGATTCAGCACCAGAGATGCCACATACCGGATCTCGGTCTGGGTGAAGGTGGCGGTGTAAGTATAGGTCTCGCCGGCAGTGACCGCTGCGGGAGTGGGATCCCAGCCGGAGAAGGTGTAGGAATAGGTGCCGTCGGACTCCTTGGAGGGTGTGGCATGGGAGGGAGTCTCGCCGTCCTTGTAGTACTCGGTCTCGGTTGTGCCGTCAATGACCCAGTTGACCGTGGCATAGGTGCCCTCGGTGTAGACGGCGTAGAAGGTCTTATTCTCGGTGGCAGTGCCGAAATCGGTGAGCACAGCGCCGCCCTCAGAGGCAGCCCAGCCGACAAAGGTGTAGTACTTATTGCCGCTGTCCGCCTTGGCGGGATTGGTTGCAGGGGCGGTGATGGTGTTGCCCTCTCTTACCGTGGTGGTGGTGAACTGGGTGCCCTCGGACATCCAGGTGACGGTATAGCTGTTGGGAACAACCGGATCGGTGGTATAGTAGTCAGGACCGCCGGAGCTGACTCTGATATACTCGTAGGGATAGCTGGCGGAGCCTGCATAGGCAGCGAAGCGGGGCGCAGACTTGTTGTAAGCAAAATGTCTGGTGCCGACAGCCGTGGACTGGATAGTAGTTACACCTTCCACTTCTTCAATCAGCCAGGGGTAGCCGGAGGGCAGGATCTCGCTGAAGTTGATGCTGGTGCTGTTGCCGGTGTTATAGACGTAGATCTTGGTGGTGCCGTCCAGATAGTACAGGTACTCGTTGCCATCGGAGGTCTCGATGCCGTAGATGGCGGCAGTGGCGGCGCTGTTGGTATATGCGGCATAGCTGTTATTGCCGGACTGCGCACCAACGAAGATGGTGGGATCGTCCTTCAGCTGGAGGATGAAGGTGCTGCCGTCGCCATTGCCCTCGCCCTGAGCGGCATAGACCGCACGGAAGGTCAGTTCCTGGGTCACCGTGGTGCCTGCGGGATCGGTAAAGGTGGGCGCAGCGGAGTTGTAATAGGTGGCATTATACCAGCCCACGAAGGTAAAGCCTTCGGGCTTCTGGTAGTCGGTGGGAACATCAGCGGCGGCAATGGTCTCGCCGTCGTAGTATTCCTTGGTGGCGATGGCTGTGCCGTTATCGGAATCGTAGTAGGAGACGGTATACTTGTCCTTCTCCAGCCAGATGGCATAGACAGTCACATCGGAATTGACGGTGACAGAGGTGATCTCATCATCTGAGGTGTCAGAGGCCGCCCAGCCGTAGAAGTCATAGCCGTAACGGACGGGAGTGGCATCGGAGAGGGTGTAGACCGTGCCCTCGGTAATACCGGAGACCGCCTCGGGCAGACCGGTAACGGTATCCGTAGTGTTGGCATCATAGGTCAGGGTATAGGTGGGAAGCACCGTGCCGGAAGGAGCGGTAGTCCAGTCGGAATAGGATGCACCACCGGCGGCCGGAACCAGATACAGATAGCCGGTACCGTAACCGCTGGAATTGCGGTTGCTGGTGGCATAGTTTCTGAAGTCGTAACCGGTTCTGTAAAGAATACATCTGGTGCCATAGACAAAGGTGAATCTGCCGTCGCTTGCAGTCACCGTCCATGCGTTGGTATTGGAAGTGGCGAAGCTGGTACTGCTGTTACCGCCAACATAAGAGCTGTTCGAAACGTTCTGGACAGTCGTTTTGGACGTACCGACAGTCACAAGATACTGCATTGCTTCCGTCACGGCGGAATTTGTTCCGTCAATGGAGATCGTGCCATCGGCATTCTCTGTTACAGCCGTGGAAATATCAACAGAAGCAACATTTGTTCCTGTTCCGGACATCGCATAATAGCTGCCGCCGCATGTATCGACCAGGTAATAGGTGCCGGATACCAGGGAAGTAATGGAACTGCCGGTGCCGCTCTCACTGACCTTGGCATAGACCGCATAGAGGGTGGTATTGGCGGCAGGCATGGTATAGCTCTTTCCGGCTTCCATCAGGTCGGCGGGCTTGTCGCTGACCGTGGCGCTGGCAGACCAGCCCAGGAAGGTATAGTTGCCCACAGTCTCGTTGGTGGGATCGGGCAGGGTTACTTTAGCACCGGAATACTGGGAGGAGGTGCTGGTAGTGCCGTTCTCAGAGAAGGTCAGGGTGTAGGCCGTAGGCGCTACGACCATGATCTCATAGGAGGTAGTCAGGCCGGAGTCCGTATGAGTAACGGTAACGGTATAGATGTCCTCCGCAGACATATCGTAGCCGCTGAAGGTACAGCCGGAGGTGACATTGGCGGTGGAACCGTCGGAGTATGTACCGGTGACCGTAGGCTTGACAAAGGCATCACCTACGGTATACTCCTCCTGATATCCCGCATTCACGGAAATGCTGGTCAGAGTAGCTGCAGGAGCAGAGGCATTCAGGACATAGAATTTCAGAGACTGCCCGCTGTAATTCGCTGCCGTCTCGGAATTATAGGTACGCCAGTCGGAGCCGCTGACATACTCACCAACGTAGCGTGCGGCAGACTGCAGCTTAAGCAGCTTACCGCTGCTGCCCAGCACAAACTTGTTATTGGTCGCTGTGGCGGCAACACGAAGTGCAGTATTGGAATTGGTTCCGGTAAGTCTCAGGTTCACAGTTGTACTGCCGTACTGCAGGATCTGTACACCGGAGGACGAAGTGGTATCACCATTGATCGTCCAGGCAATGCTGTCTAATGATCCGCTGGCAGGGCTGATCTTCAAGGCGCCAGCCGACCCTGAGACGGTGATAGCCACCTTTGTGGGGTTCGTACTGGTGGTAGTGCTGGGCAGAGCGATATTGTTGGTGTTGGCGATGATCACGGTCGCCCCATCGTCAATATCTGCCCAGGCAGTCTCTGTCCATGTGGCAGAGCTGTCAATGGCGGCGCCGGCAAACAGTGCTACGGCGGGGAGCATGGAGAGGACCATGCAGAGCACCAGCAGCATTGAAAGCAGCTTTTTTGTCAGTTTCATAAACATTTCCTCCTTATGTTTACTTACGAAAATCAATGGGGCTTTGCATTGCGGCCAAGCCTGCCGCAGAATCGAGTTTGCCGGGTTTTATGAAAAACAGCAGATCTTCCGCTGATTTTCAGATATGTTTCAGAAAATACGGATAGTTCTACTTATACATATACAGATTAATTTTACCACAGTGCATCTTTCCTTGCAAGGAATATTTGCCGTATTTCTTCGCAAATCACTATCCTCTTTCGACGAAAAATTGTCCATTTTTTACGATTCTTTCAAAAGCCGTTTCCCGATTTTACATAATATCGCACACAGTTGTTTTTTCTGCCGGTTTCCGGAAAAACATCGGAAAACACGGCGATTTTCCCTGTGAAAAATTGGAAACGTTTCCGTTTTTGTCAACTGCCATTTTCGACATTTCGGCATATTATTGTCGCTTTTCTCATCATGTCAGCAAATGCTTCTTTGGTCTTTCCCTCCCGGTCTTGCCGTGCCGGAGCATTCCGTCCGCCGTTTTCCGTAACAATACTTTCTCCCCTGCTCCGGCACGGAGGCGGCAGAGCAGAAAGGATACGCTCTCCCCCACAAAAAATACGTCTTTTCAGAAAAACCCGTGCTGCCTCCCTCTGAGAGAGTCATGTACTTGTACTTGTTCTTGTACTTGTTCTTGTTCTTGTTCAGCTTCTTTTGCTTCCATTTGCTTCCTTTTGCTCAAAAGCAGGAAAATTTCGAAAAATCCCCCGGGGAAAATTCCGCCAAAAACCCAAAATCCTCGACTTTTTTCAGAAAATCCGCTTGAAAAGACATATGGCATATGATATACTATAGCATAAGTGTATTCTGGAGAAGTATGCCGCCGCAGCTTTCTCCGCAATTCAGCTCGCCCCGGAAGGAGACCTCTGCGTTCTATGATCGATCTGCACTGCCACATTCTCCCCTTTGTCGACGACGGCGCCCAAAATGCCGCCATGGCCTGTGAAATGGCGGAGCACTCCCTGCGCTCCGGCGTGGACATCGTCGTGGCCACTCCCCACTGCAATATCGAATCCATGCCCGGGAATTTCCGCAGCAGAAACTACTGGGAGGTCTTCGGCCTGTTCAAAGCCCTTTTGAAGCAGCACCGCATCCCTCTGACCTTGCTGCCCGGTGCGGAGCTCTTCGCCCACGGCCATAATCTGGAGCAGCTGCTGGAGGAACGACAGGTGGTCACCCTGAACAACTCCCGTTATCTGCTGACGGAGTTCAATTTTCATTCCTCCGCAGAGGATATGAACGCCAAGCTCCGGCTCATTCGCCATAAGGGCTATATCCCCGTGATCGCCCACCCGGAGCGTTATTCCGCCGTTCAGGAATTCCCCCAGATCGTGGGGCACTGGTTCCGGGAGGGCTACGTGATCCAGATCAACAAGGGCAGTGTCCTGGGTCGTCTGGGTGAAGGCGCCAGACAGACCGGCCTTTTTCTGCTGCGCCGGGGTCTGGCCCATGTGATCGCCAGCGATGCCCACCATCCTTATCACCGCCCCACAGGCTTCCGCTCCCTGACACCTGTGCTGAGCCGCTACTGCTCCGCAGAATATGCGCAGCTGCTGCTGCAAACCAACCCCTTGCGTATTATCTCAGACAAGGCGGTTCATTCGCTGGATCTGTAAGCTATAAGAGGTCAATGCTATGAGAAATCTACGGATCATTATCATATCGGTTTTTTTAGTCATCTCCGTGGCCTTTTGCGCCCTGTTCGCCTACGACCGGCTAATACTGGATCACGAAGCACCCCTGATCGTCTGTGACGGTCAGCCGCTGCGTGTCAGCGTGAATGCCACAGACAAGGATCTCTGCGCCGGCCTCACCGCCACAGACAATGTCGACGGCGACATCACTGACCGCATCATCGTGCGTAAGGTCTCCCAGCTGGTCAGCAGCTCCTCCGCCACCGTCAGCTACGTGGTCTTTGACTCCTCCTCCAACATCTGCACCTTCAACCGCTACGTAACCTATACCGACTACCGCACCCCCGTTTTTGCGCTGACCGAGGCTCTGATCTACAATGTGGATGCCGACGCCTCTCTGGACGGTTTCCTCTCTGCCACTGACGTGGTGGACGGCGATATCACCAATCGCATCCGCATCAACGCCGGCAATTTCACCAACACCACCGAGGGCAACTATCCCCTGCATATCAGCGTCACCAACAGTCTGGGCGACACCTCCTCTATCGACCTGGTGGTGCAGATCCGCAACATCACCACCCGGCACCCCGTCATCCGTCTGCAGAACTACCTGATTTACGTGGCCAAGAACTCCGTTGTGGAGGATGAGACCCTGCGAAATCACATCGTCATGGCTCGTGAGACCCAGGGCGGCAGCGAAATCGATCCCGAAAACGTGGAGATCCTCAGCGAGATAGACACCTCCCAGCGTGGTACCTATCAGGTTTACTATTCCTACACCAACGAGCAGGGACTTTCCTACACGGCAATTCTGGCCGTTGTGGTGGAGTAAGGAGGCCCATGATGAAAGAACAACGTAAAATCGATTGGGCGAATTATGACATTCTCTGCGTTGCCCGCTATGTACTGCGCAACTTCTGGATGGTGATCATGGCGGCGCTGATCGCTGTTATGGCAGTGTATCTGTTCTTCAGTGTTGCCATTACCCCCTCCTACACCAGCTCCGTCACCTTCGCCATCACCACCAAAAACGCCTCCGGCACTACCATCGGCAACGTCAGCGTGACCGACACCATCGTCGAGCAGTTCGGCGAGGTGCTCTCCAGTGACCTGGTCTGCGATGCAGCTGCCAAGCGGATGGGTCTGGAGAGCTTCCCCTCCAGCATTACCACCGAAGCCCCCAAGAACACCAATATTCTGATCATGAATGTCACCGCCGACTCCCCGGAGCTGGCCTACAAGAGCGCTCTGGCGCTGATGGACAGCCACGGCGAATACTCCAGAAAGGTCTTTACCATGGCCTATCTGGACAATATCAACGGCCCCACCGTAGCCATTACCGCCAACAACTCCGCTACCCGAGCCACCCTGCTGAAGCTCTCCGCTCCCATCGGTGCTTTTCTGGTCATTCTGCTACTGGTGATGATGGCCATTCAGGCCGACACCATTCAGACCACTGACGGCGCAAAGCAGCAGGTGGACGGCAAGCTCCTGGCCACCATTTACCACGAGAAAAAATACCCCACCCTCCGTGCCTTCCTCAAAAAGACCAAGCAGGCTCTGCTGATCACCAATCCTACCTGCAGCTTCTACTACACCGAGACCATGCACCAGCTCCGGGTGCGCCTGGAGCACGCCAAGGAGCGAAAGGGCTGTAAGATCTTTACGGTCACCAGCTGCAGCGAAAACGAAGGCAAATCCACCGTCGCTGCCAACATCGCCCTCTCTCTGGCGCAGAAGCACCACAGGGTTTTGCTGGTGGATGCCGACCTGCGTAAACCGGCACAGAATCTGATCTTCCAGACCACTCCCGACCCCAATGCCAACTTCGGCCACTTCCTCACCAAGGGCTTTACCTCGGAAGCCCTGCGCAAGGCGATTACCAAACAGGAGGACACAGGTCTGAGCATGCTGCTCACCCGTCCTCTGCGCCGCAGAGATGCGGAGTCCTTCTCCGCCGGTTCCTTCCGCCCGGTGCTGGATGCCCTGCGCCGCTGGTATGACTACATCATCGTCGATACGCCACCTATGGGCATGTTCTCCGACGCCGAGGTCATCACCGATGCCTCTGATGCCTCGATTCTGGTTGTCCGTCAGGATCTGGTTCCTGCCGTTACCATCAACGACAGCATCGATGCCCTCAGCGACTCCCCGGCGGAGTTCATGGGCTTTATTCTCAACAATGTCCGCTCCTTCCATGCCACTGTAATGCCTGCAGGTAAGTACGGCTACGGTTATGGCTACGGCTACGGTTACGGCTACGGCTATGGCAAGAACTACGGCTATGGCTACGGCAAGAAGAAGGAGCGCAAATCCACATTCCGCATGACCGGTCAAACAAGCAGGAAGGAGGAAAAGAAGAAAGATGAATGAGACTTCCAGCAACAGCTTTCTGGATTTTAATTTTCCCGTAATTCTTCATAACTTCTTCTCTGCTGCACGGCGACTGATCTGGTTTGCCCTGGCGCTGGCGCTTTGCGCCGGTGGTTTCCGCTACTGGACGGTCAATCGCAGCTACGTTCCCGTTTACGCTGCCTCCGCTTCCTTTGCGGTGAAAGCCACCTACTCCTCCACCTCTATTTCCACTCAGTCGCCCTACATCGATGCCGTAACTGCCGTGTATCTGTCCCAGACCTTCCCCTACGTGATCCACAGTGACAATGCCCAGCAGATGATCCTCCGTGAGCTGGACACCAGCTCTATCAACGGCACCATTACCGCCACCTCCACCGGCGACACCGGTCTGTTTAAAATGACCGTCACCAGCAGCAGCGCCAAGGATGCCTACAACATTCTCATCGCCACCATCAACACCTACGAGCAGGCCGCCAGCGGCATTCTGGGCGATACGCAGATCACCATTATTAACTGCCCCATCGCCCCGCCCTCGGAGCCTATGAATCAAAATAATGCGGTCACCTCCGGTCTGACCTTCGGTGCGATCGTTCTTGTGGCCGGGATTGTGCTGATTTTCCTCTTCTCCCTGACCAGAAAAACCGTCCATTCCTCCGAGGATCTGCGGAAGCTGGTCAATCTGAAGTGCCTGGCCTACATTCCCAAGGTGCGCCTGAAGCGCCGCTCCAACACTACCAATGCTCCGGTCTCCATCACCAATCCCAGGGTCGATCCTGTTTTCAACGAGTCTATCCGAAATCTCCGTGTCAAGCTGCAAAAGGCGCTGGAATCCTCGGACAGCAAGGTGCTGCTGATCACCAGCACCCTCCCCAACGAGGGCAAAACCACCATCGCCACCAACCTGGCACTGTCTCTGGCCTCCGAGGGCAAGCGAGTCATTCTCATTGACGGCGACCTGCGTAAGCAGTCCCTGAAGAGTGCGCTGGGTCTGGAGGAAAAGTCCGCCGGTCTGGTAGAGGTGCTCAGTGGCAGTGCTCAGAATTTCCGGCTGCTGAATGTCCCCAAGTCCACCATGCTCCTGCTCTCCGGTGACCAGACCACCGACACGCCCCAGCGGCTGCTGGACTCCCCCCGTATGCGCCAGGTCATTGATCTCCTGCGCAGCAAACTGGACTTTGTCATTATCGACTCCCCTCCTGCCGGCATTCTGTCCGACACCGCCACCATGGCAAAATATACCGATGCAACAGTCTACGTGGTCCGTCAGGACCATGCCAATTCCGCACAGATTCTCGATACCATTCAGGCACTCTCCGCAGACAATGTGTCCATTCTGGGCTGCGTGCTGAACCAGACCCAGGCCGGCACCACTCGCTACGGCTATGGCTCCAAGTACGGCGCCGGCTACGGCTACGGCTACCACTACGGCAAAAACTACGGCTACGGCTACAGCTACAAGCGCTATAGTTCCGACGAGCAGGAGGAAGAGGAGCTCCGTGCCGAGGTGCTGAGTGAGGAAATCAGCACCACCGAATTAAGCGAATGATCCAACGGAAGGAGGGCGAGCTTTGAGCCTGTTCCAAAAAATCAAAAAACACCTGGCGGGCGGCACGCTCTCCGAGATCTACCGGGAGACCAAATGGATCTACACCCACATGCGAGCCTATAAGAAGGCGATTCTCGCCTATGTGCTGCTGGGCCTTGCCACCACTGCCCTGAGTATGTTCATCGCCCTGATCTCCAAGGATCTGATCAACACCATTGTCAATCTGGGCGGCAGCGGCAGCGGCGGCTGGCGTGTGGTACGGCTGGGGCTGACCGTGGTGCTGGTCTCCCTGGGGAGCATCCTTCTGGGTGCCTTTGTGGGGCATTTCAGCACCAAGGTCAATCTGCGGATCTCCAACGAGCTCCGTGCCAAGGTCTACGGCAAGATCCTTGCCACGGACTGGCAGTCCTTGCAGGAGTTCCACTCCGGCGATCTGCTCAACCGCATCAATACCGATGTCACCACCGTCTCCCACAGCGTGCTGGGCTGGGTGCCCACCCTGATCATCAAGCTGGCGCAGTTCCTGATCTCTCTGGTCATCATTCTCTGGTATGATCCCACCATGGCGCTGCTGGCACTGCTGACCGCACCCTTTACGCTGCTGGTGGCCAAGCCCTTTGTGGGAAAAATGCGCTCCCTCAGCAAGGAGGTGCGCAATGTCAGCAGCGAGATGATGGCCTTCCATGGTGAAACACTGCAAAATGTGCAGCCCATTAAGGCGTTTAATCTGGTAGAGCCCTTCCGTCAGCGTCTGGATCAGGTGCAGCAGAAGCACTACGACACCTCCATGGAGATGAATCGCTTCTCCCTGCTCAACTCCTCGCTGCTCTCGGCCTGCAGCTGCATCATCAGCAATCTCTGCCTGGGCTGGTGCGCCTACCGGCTCTGGCTGGGTGCCATTGATTTCGGCACTTTGATCCTCTTTATCCAGCTGGCCGGCTACCTCAGCTCCGCTCTGACGGCGCTGATCAAGCTGGTGCCCTCTGCCATTGAGTGCACCGTGGCGGCACAGCGTGTTATGACCGTTTTTGAACTGCCTGCCGAAACCCTGGAGTATGCCGACCGAGTAGATCAGCTGATCCGGGAGGAAGCACCCTACTGCCTGCAGCTGCGTCAGATGGACTTTGCCTACAACGGCAGAAAGGCTGTGCTCCAAAAGGTGGATCTGGAGATCCGCCAGCAGGAGATGATTGCCATCGTCGGTTCCTCCGGCAGCGGCAAAACGACGTTATTCCGCATTCTGCTGGGGCTTCTCTCTCCCAAGGACGGCTCTGCCCTGCTCCTGAGCGGTCAGGATGAGATCCCTCTCTCCCCTTCCACCCGCAGTATGTTCTCCTACGTGCCTCAGGATAATGTGATCTTCTCCGGCTCCATTGCGGATATGCTCCGCATGGTGCGGCCCGACGCCGGTGACGAGGATATTTATGAAGCTTTGCGACTGGCCTGCGCCGAGGACTTTGTCCGGGCGCTGCCCGAAGGGATCTACAGCTCCGTTAAGGAGCGTGGCAGCTCCCTCTCCGAAGGGCAGAACCAGCGTCTGGCCATCGCCCGTGCCATTCTGGCCGATGCGCCCATTATGCTGCTGGACGAAGTCACCTCTGCCCTGGATCTGGAGACCGAGCGAAAGGTGCTGAAAAACATTGCCTCTCTCTCCGGCAAAACCTGCATCCTCAGCACCCACCGTCCCAGCGTTTTGGCCATGTGTGACCATGTTTACCGGATCAGCGGCACCAAGCTGCAGCAGCTGAGCGACCGGGATATTCAGGAACTTCGTTATGATTGACATATTATTCGTTTTCCTTTATTGACAACATCCTGCGGATGTGATAAAGTTAACCTGTCAGAAAAAGAAAGGAGAAATAAGCATGTTTTGTACGAAATGTGGCATGGAAAATGCCGACGGTTCCAGCTTCTGCGTTTACTGCAGTGCAAACCTGAACGAGGGCGAAAGCTACTCCGCTGATGGAACTCCAGTTGTAACACCTCCTCAGAAGAAGGGCATCAAGCCCCTGTATCTGATCATCGGTGCTGCCGCAGTGGTTCTGGTGGTCGTTCTGCTGATCGTTCTGCTCTCCGGTGGCAGCTCCCCCGAAGGCGTTGTAGAGGATTACATAGAGGCTGAATTCACCGCCGATTATGAGCTTCTGGGCAAGTGCAGCGGCTTCGACTACAAGCAGACCGGCATTGAGAGCATCGACGATCTGGACGACCGCATCGAATCTTTTGAGAGCTATCAGCTGAATTGGCTTGCCGACGATTACGAAGATGTCGGCATGGATCTGCTGGAGTGGGAAGACCGCCTGTACGAGATCGACTCCGAGGAAGAGTTCGTAGAATTCATGATGGAATTCAATACCGAATACCGGGAGCTCTACATCGAGGAGTACGAGTGCAGCTACGAGATCACCCGCATTGAGGCTACCGAGCTGACCAGCCGCAGTGACATCAAGGACGCCGAGGAAGCATTCGAGGATTGGTACGACGATCTCTATGAAGAGGGTTGCGTTCTTCTTTTCGAAGAGGACGACGTTGAGACTTTCTACACTGTAGATGTCAAGGTTCGCTTCGAAGAAGACGGTGAACGTGACAGTGAGAAGGCAACTGTTCTGGTGGTAGAGACCTCCGAAGGCTGCTTCATTGTTGATTTCGACTATTAATATCATCTAACGCCACGAGGCTGTCTCTGAGAGACAGCCTCGTTATTATAATAAATATCCCCTGCAGGGATTTTGTTCCTGCAGGGGAGCTTTTTATTATTCTTTGGATTTCAGGGCTTTGCGTTCCTCTTTGGTCTTGCAGAATTTCTCCAGCACGGGGACGAAGAGCAGACAGATGAAGGCTGCGGTAAGGCCGCCGTTATAGAGGCAGAAGCCGCCGTGGAGATTGGGCACGCTGGTGACCAGAATAAAGTGCAGCGCACCTGCCACAATGCCCCAGTGCCAGCCGTATTTGCCGGAGATGGGGCTGAGACCGTTGGCAAAGCAGAGGCCGATAACGATGGCCTGGGCATAGATGTCCTGTTCATATTTGCCCACCGCAAGCCATTTGCACAGGAAGGAAACTACCACATAACCTACCATAATAGGCCAGACATTTCTGGGATGGGAGCCGGAGTTACAGCAGGCCAGCATACAGAACACACAGCCCAGAGTCACGGCATTAAAGGTTGCGCCCACCAGGTTGTAGTACAGCATAATAAAGAGGCCGTACACACCCATGTTCATCAGGAAGGTGGCATTGCCGTACTTTTTGGTGAAGTCGGCACCGTGGCCGCTGTCCTTCATCAGGAGCCAGTAGTCCTTGGGCTTGCAGCCCATAAGCAGCGCCACCAGAACACACAGAGCGAAGAATGCGATGCAGAAGATATTCACCGCAGACTGGGAGGCCACATCGCCGGAGGTGGTGGGATCGCCGGGGAGAGTGCCGCCCAGCACCTTGTACAGCAGGGCTCTCAGGAAGAAAGCGGTCATGCCCACGGGGACGGCGGCAGAGTAGAGGTCGAAGCCCTTATGGACATTGGCGGCATAGGCCAGACCGGCAGGCAGGAAGAAGCCCACCACCAGACCGATGCCCAGCGCCAGCGCCAAACCCTCCCAGTGGAAGCCCACGGCCTCCGCATTGGGATAGCGCAGCAGCAGGTCGGAATACAGGGGAGCAATACCGGTTGTAAAGATCATGGCATTGACCTGAGAACCCAGGCTCTCCTTCTTTACCAGGCAGTACAGCGCCACACCCAGCATACCGAACCAGATATTGATGGCATTCAAACCCCAGAAGGAGAAGCCAACCGTCAGGAAGAAGGCGATAACCGAGGGGGCAGTTGCCTTGGCCTTGGGCAGGAAGAACAGCGCCGTGCAGATCAGGCCCACCAGACCGGCATTGAGGAATGCGCCGGAGAAGCCGCCCATATCGAAGGTATTCGAGGCGACCTTACAGGTGGAAGATAAAATGGTCCAAAGACCGGTGAGCATCCCCCCACGATCCGGCAGGATCACGGCGCAGAGCAGAAAGGCCAGAGAGGATGCTGCGAAAATCAGCTTCAAAAAGAGAGAAGCATCCAGATTATTACATTTTTTCATGGTGAATCACCTAATTGTTACATGATCCATTTCCCCACCCAAGGGATCCGCCGGATCAGGCAGGAGATCGCCATACAAATCCCAAACACAGCCAAACTGAGTACGGGAATGGAGAGAAGCGGAGAAACGGTCGAAAGAAGGTCGCCCAGCCACTGCTGCAGATGCTCCAAAAGAAACACATGGAGCAAATAGACTCCCAGCGTGCCTGCAGAAAGCTCTGTCAGGAGTTTTTTGCAGCCAAAATGACTCTTTTGACCCCAACGGCGGAACAGCAGGAAGACACAGATGGCCTCCATCATGGAAAAGACCGTCTGGAGGTTAAACATGGTGTCGTCCAGTCCGCCCTTCCGGAGGGACAGCCAGCCGTTGAGCCCTGCCGCAGCCAAAACGCTGAGAATAAAACCCAGCAGCAACGGCAGTGTTCCGACCTTGCACTCCCGGCTGCTGAGGCGATAGCCCAGAAGCATATACAGCAGGAAGGAGTTCAGAGGGTACTCAAAGGCGGTCAGAAGGTCGCTGAGACTCTCGCCCAGGGGCAAATTCCGCAGAGTCTGGGAGAGGAAATACAGGACAACGCCGCCCAAAAGGCAGCCGTCCAGATATTTCCCGTCCTTTTCCCGGGCGATGAGCCAGAGGACAGGGAGCAGCAGATAGGCGGTGATCATCTTCGGCAGGAACCAGAGATGATATTTCGGCTCGGTAGTGAGGATCTGCTTCCAGCCGCTCAAAGAGCAGAGGGAGGCGATCCCACAGCTGTCAATGCTGTAAAGCAAGCGCCAGAGGGCATAGAGCAGTACAAGTCGAAGGACATACTTCTTCAGCAGCACCTTCCACTCCGGGGGCTCGGGACGGCTCAGGAAATTTGCGCCGCTGATCATCAAAAACAGCGGCACCGCCGAACGAACCAATGCGCTGTAGAGATTACAGCCCCACCAGGTGGCCCGGGACATGGCGCCCCAGGGCAGGCGGTTGGCCGTATGGATCACCACCACAAAGAGGCAGGCGATGATCCGCAGCGCATCCAGCTCATAACGTCTGGCCTTGCTTACGGGAGCGGTCATGCCCGCTCCGCAGCCTCAATGACGTGCTTCATCAGCACAGAGGTGGTAACGCTGCCCACGCCGCCGGGAACAGGGGTGATAGCCTCAACAATGGGCTCTACCTCTGCGAACACAGCGTCGCCGGCGATGGCGCCCAGGGTGCCACGGGCATTGGGCTTGTTGGCGTCCCAGTTGATGGAGACGTCGATGACCACCTGGCCGGGGCGGACAAAGTCCTTGGTCAGGCTGTTAAGCACACCGGCAGCGGAGATGAGGATGTCTGCATTCTTACAGATCTCGGCGGTGTTGACGGTCTTGGTGTGGCAGACGGTGACGGTGGCATTCTTGCCCATGAGCATCATAGCTGCGGGCTTGCCAACCACCAGGGAGCGGCCGATGACAACGGCGTTCTTGCCCTTGCAATCGATGCCGTAGTAGTCCAGGATCTCCATGCAGGCGGCGGGGGTGCAGGGGGCAAAGCCCAGATCACTGCGGCCCTCGAACACACCGGCGTTGGAGATGTCGGTCAGGCAGTCCACGTCCTTCTTGGGGTCCAGACGGTTGCAGATCTCATCGGTGTCAGCCTTCAGATGCTTGGGCAAGGGGCGGAACATCAGAACACCGTGG
>JAFUPG010000015.1 GCA_017481325.1 Oscillospiraceae bacterium | reverse complement strand
TTTGTCGAACAGTTTACCGCAGCCAAAGCCTCCCGTATTAGGATGATTTTCAGCCTATGAGCAAGGTTTCATATTCCGCTATGTCATTGCGAGGCTCCCCACGGGAGCCGTGGCAATCTCATGGGAGGAAGCGACGTGGCTGCGCAGCTGTCAGCGACGAATGAGCGCTACAGATGGGTTGTACCCCTTGCGGGTGCAATCTGTAGTCTTTAAACCTCCGTTTTGCACCAAATTCCCATATATTCGAAACATTTAGAGAACAGATTGCCACGTCGGGCTTACGCCCTCCTCGCAATGACATGGCTTTTCGGTAGCCTCTGCGTCTATCGGCAATGCGGTTCTTAGTGGTGCATCCAACAGTTCGATAAACATCTATTTGACTTTTTTGAGTTCCCATCGGCGGAGCCGATACCTCAGTTATTCACTATTAGTCGTTAGTTATTAGCTCCTAAGATAGAATTCCGTTTACGCTCATAGGGACAGGTGTCCGCCAATAAAACCCCCTGGGCTGTTTTTTCAGCCCAGGGGGGATTTTTTCATTCTTTTAAGGCTTTAGAAGCCGGTGAGCTTGAAGACGATGAGCTCCATGGCGGATTCGTCGGCTCTGTCTTCGGTCATAAGCACCAGGAGGCTGCCATCCTCCAGGAGAGTGGCGCTGCAGAACCAGGGGTAGACGGTGCCGAAGATCTCGGTGTCGTCTACGGTGCCCAGGTGGGTGCCCTGCTGATCCCAGAAGACGATCTCACGGAGATTGCCGTCCAGAGCAAGGAAGCCATTGGAGGTTTGGCAGACAAAGCTGATGCTGCCCAGGCTTTCGCCCTCCTCGTCGCTGAGCACGGTCTGAAGGTTGCCCTCCAGGTCATAGACCCAAATGCGGTTGTTCCAATCGGCATCGCTGCCGCAGACATAGATGTACTCCTCGTCAATGAGCACCAGATTCAGGCTGTCCACCTCGGCAAAGGTGATGGGCTCCGTAGCAATGCCGTCCTGGGCAATGGTAATGCGTGCGCACTCGGGATCGGAGAACCAGTTGATGCCCCAAGTGCCCGAGGGATGCATGGCCACATAGTCCATGTCGTCATAGGCAGCGATCACTGTATCGTCCTGCACAGCGGTCAGGGGCTCCATGAAGTCGGAAAGCCACACAAGACCGTTCTGATCTGCCTGGACATAGAGGTATTCGCTACCGGTCTCGATGGGAGGGATATCCAGGGTCAGCTCCGTGCCGTTGTAGGCATAGCGCAGCAGCTGGCCATCGGAAGTCACATAGGCTCTGTTTCCGGTCACAGCAATGTCGTGGTCAAAGGTCTCGTCGGTGACCAGACCACCCTCAAAGGGAATCCACTCACTGCGCAGGGTCATATCGCCCAGGGTAATGGCATGTGCCTCACCCACAAAGGGCTGACCCTCCCACTCCCAGGGGCCGTCCACATTGCCGATGTCCGTGAGCTTAAAGGTCAAGCCGTCCAGCAGCTGCTGCACACGCTCATCCTCATACTCACCGACGATCTCCACAAAGACCGTGGCACCGGCGCCCTCTACACGGGCAAAATAGCGCAGGCAGGGAGATCCCCAGTAGTTGCCCTCCTGACGGAGGCAATCCACACCGCCTACGGGAGTGAAATCATAGGCATTGTTTTCGGCATACTCGTAGGCATCAAAGCCGTAGCTGTTCAGATAGTCACGGAAATTTTGGGGACTCTCAATGCAGGCACGGATCTCTACATTGACATCATAGTACTCCGGGTCTTCCTCGTTGGGGATCATCAGAATGATTTTGGACCATTCTTCGTCGGTGTACAGGTCGTCTTCCGCAAAGTACCAGACCTCGGGGTCGTAGGTCAGCGTCCAGAGGTTGGCCTCCAGGGTCTCCGTATTGGCAGCGGGCGCATCGGGCTGGCTGGGCTCGGTGGACTCGCTGTCCTGGGAGGATTCCTTGGTGGGCTCATCCTTGGGCTCTGTCTCTGTGGGCTTCTCATCGCCGCCGCAGGCTGCCAAGGACAGCAGCATGGCCAAGGCTAAGAGCAAAGCAAGTAATTTCTTCATCATAAAAACCTCCAAATTCGATTTTATACAGGGCCGCCGCAGTATTCGCAGCAGCCGCTGGCATCGGGTAGGGTGGTAGCGCCGCAGTGGGGGCAGGTAACAGCGGCTTTGGGTGCGGCAGCCTGGGCCTTTTCTTCCCGTTTCTGCTGCCTTGCCTTCAGCAGCGCAGCCTTCAGCTCTTCGCCCATCTGCTTGTACTGGCGGTATTCCGTGTCCATCTCCGGACGGAATGCGCCGCCCAGACGCATGCCGCTCTGCTCCATGGTAACTCTGCTGCGGTTGAGCTTGAAGCGGATATCATCAAAGTAGGGGTTACGGACAAAGATGGTGATGTAGAAGTCATACTCGTATTCGTAGCGGGGCGGCACATAGCTGATCTCCTGGCCGTCCTTGCCCTCACGCTTCAGCTCCGTGCGATCCTCTTCGATATCCAGAATGCAATCGGTAACAGCAGAGAAGTCCAGCACATCGGGATTTTCCTCGGCCAGCTTGGTGGGGTTGGTCTCGTCGGTGACCATAAACACACCGGCATCCTCGTCCAGCAGCACACGCATGCTCTCGCCAAAGCTACGGGTCAACTGAAATGCGGCGACCTTTTCCTTGTTGGCCTCACGGTACTCCAGCTGCTGCACGATCTGCTCCACGGTGGAGTGGCGGCGGTCGTCAAACCAGGGAGACAGCTTCTTTGCGCAGGTCTTGCAGAGGTTGCCGTCCTCCAATTTGCGGTTGCCCAGCAGGCCGATCTCGCCATCACAGACGGAGCAGTTCTTTTTCTTGAATAAATTTCCAAAAAGTCCCATAATTACCTCCTTGTAAATATGCAGGGGGCGACGACGGCCCCAACCGTCGCCGCCCGGAAAGCAGGATTGTTTATTTAGTCCTTGGGGAAGACCTGTGCAACATCGGAAACGACATAGTCACCGTTTTCGTCGGTGATGATGCAGTAGACCTCGATGGTGCGGCAGTAGTCGAAGTCGTAGTCGGTGAAGGTGTAGAACAGGTAGTCGTCGGTGTCATCGGTGACATAGGTGCGGACGATCTCCTCAACGCCGTCACGGACGACGATCCACTCGTAGGTGTAGGCGGGAACGCCGCCGTAAACCTCTACCACAAAGGCGATCTCCTCATAGGAGGACTCCATCTGATAGTCCATGGGAGAGCCGATCAGGGTCAGGGGCACATACTGGTAGACATAGGCACGCTGACTGGTGACCTTAGCGCCGGTGCTGTCGAAAACCTCACAATAGACATAGATATTGCTGGTCTCGTCGAAATCGTAGTCGGTGAAGCGCCAGGACAGGGTGTTGGTGGGGGCATCGTCCTTCACGTAGCCGCAATCCACCACTTCCTGGTCATAGCAGACAAACCAGTGGTAGCTGTAGTCGGGAGAGCCGCCGGTGACCTTTACGGTGAACTCAGCGACCTCATCGGAGGAGCTCATGTAGTAGTGAGAGGGAGAGGAGACCAGGGCGAAATTGGTCTTCGGTACCACATAGGCACGGCTGGTCTCTACATAAGCGCCGGTGGAATCGGTAACTACACAGCGGACGAAAATATCACGGTGATCGTCGAAGTCATAGTCGGTGAAGCGCCAGGACAGGGTGTTGGTGGTGGAATTATCCACCACAGCTCCACAATCTACCTCTTCCTCGTCATAGTAGACGAACCAGTGGTAGGAATAGGGAGCCTTGCCGCCGGCTACGCTGACAGTGAAGGTGGCCAGCTCGTCGGAGGAGGTCATCTGATAGTTGCTGGGGGAGGAGACCAGGCGGAAGTCGCTCTTCTCCTGCACCTCGGCGTAATCGGAGACGACAACATCGCCATTGGCGTCGGTGACCTCGCAGTAGACCAGGATCTGGCCGCACTCGTCGAAGTCGTAGTCGGAGAAGGTCCAGCCGAAGGAGTAATCCGTAGCGTCGGTGGTGTTGATATCGCCCAGAACTTCGGTCTCGTCGTAGCTGACATACCAGCGGTAAGTATAGGGAGCGGAGCCGCCGCTGATCTCAAGGTCAAAGTAGACCATCTCCTGGGAGGAGGTCATCCGATAGCTCTTGGGATGGGAGACGATCTCCAGATCTCTGCAGTAGAAGCGGTAGAGGAAGGTGACGATCTGGGCACGGATGCAGGTCTCCTCGGGGCCGAAGGTGGTAGCGGAGGTGCCATTGGTGATGCCCATTTCCACCGCCCAGAGGATGGGATTGTAGTAGTACAGGGAATCCTTCACGTCAGAGAAGGGGTTGACGCTGCTGGTGGGAGCGGGAGAACCGGCGGCACGGTGCAGGAAGGTGACGACCTGGCCTCTGGTGCAGGGGCTCTCGGGGCTGAAGGTGGTGGCGGAGGTACCGGTGGTGATGCCCTTCTCCACGGCCCAAAGCACTGCCTTATAGTAGTAGATATTCTCGGGAACATCGGTGAAGGGGTTGCTGCTCTTCATGGGTTCGGGGCTGCCGGCGGCACGCCACAGGAAGGTAACCACCTGAGCTCTGGTGCAGACGTTCAGGGGGCTGAAGGTGGTGGCGGTGGTACCGGTGGTGACACCCTCGCTGACCGCCCAGAGGACGGGAGCGTAGAAGTAGTGTGCTTCAGCCACATCGGTGAAGGGGTTGTTCATGGGCAGACGGGGGAAGACCTGCTCGCCGACCACGAGGCTGTCGCTGATGTAGTGTACCAGGGCATCCTCATTGTTGATGCGGATCATCAGATCCTCGGGGAAGCGATAGCCCTCCAGGGCGGAGAAGTAGAACATGACCTTGTACTGGTGGCCGGCCTGGAAGCGGCTGCCCACAGAAACATTCTTGCCCTCGGTCATGTCGTACCAGCCGATGCCGTTCTTGTAATAGTTCGGGTTGTTGTTGCCGGCATCCAGCTCGTAGCCCTCGTTGTTATCGGCGCCGTAGTAGGCGTCATAGGGGACTGTCTCGTCCACAGCGGGAGCATCGATCTGCGCATAGGCCATGTAGATGTCCGTTTCGGCTGCAAAAACCGCTCCGGGCAGCAGGCTCAGAACCAGTGCCAGACAAATGACGAAACTCCAAATTCTCTTCATTTCATTTCCTCCTGTAAAAAAATTAGCCCCCAAGATACCCTGTTCCAACTCTTGATTGTCATTGTGTTACGTGGTATAATTAGGGGACAGGGCGGGCTCTGTGTCTGTTGGCGCACCCACAGAGCACTTTATGCTGTTGGCATAAAGGGGTACCCTGATTCTTCAGCGGTAGAGCTATACCCTCCCTCGATACTCCTACAATTACCATTATACGTATTTTTCCTCCGTTGTCCCCACCCTTTCACTTAAAATTGGTGTGGGAAAGCATTTTTGGGCAAAAATAGTGTGGGAAAAAGTGTGGGATACACCATCCTATCGTATCCATTCCATAGAGAAGGAGTTCTTTCATATGAAAAAATTACTCGCAGGGGCGGCAATGTTGCCGTGCCTGCTGCTGAGTTTGTCCGGCTGCGGGACACTGAATGACCGCCTGGCCGGTATTCCGGCCATCTACGCCATCGCTACGGCGCTCTCTCTGCTCTTGCTGATCGGCTATTGCTATATGATACACAGGAAAAACCCCTGGTTTTTGCTGCTCTTTATTTCGGTGAGCATTGTCAATTGCGGCTACCTGGTACTCTCCCTCTCCACATCCCTGGAAGGCGCTCTGTGGGCCAACCGCATTTCCTACCTTGGCTCCGTGTTTCTTCCCCTTTCCATGATGATGATCATTCTGGACTCCTGCCGGCTCCGCTATCCCAAGTGGCTGCCCTGTCTGTTGTCCGCTGTGGGCTTGGTGGTCTTCCTGATCGCCGCCAGTCCCGGCTGGCTGAGCATCTACTACAAGGAAGTCTCTCTGCAGGACATCGACGGCATGACGGTGCTGGTGAAGAAATACGGCCCCTGGCATAAGCTGTACCTGTTCTATCTTCTATCTTACTTCATCTGCATGATTGCGGTGATCACCCACGCCTCTACCAAGAAGCGGATCCTCTCCAACAAGCATGCCATTATGCTGCTGGTAGCGGTGCTGGTGAATATCGGCGTGTGGCTCCTGGAGCAGCTGGTGAAGGTGGATTTCGAGTTCCTCTCGGTGTCCTATATTATCAGCGAGCTGTTCCTCCTGGGGCTGTGCCTGATGATGCAGGAGCTGGATCTGCTGCACCCCTCTGCGGAGCAGCCCCGTGAGGCGACGGCTCAGCCGCCCCTGCCCGCCGAAAATGCAGTCTCCGCACCGCCCGAGCCCACCCCCACAGCGGAGGATCTGTCCCAGCGGAAGCACTTTGCCTCCCAGCTCAAGCATCTGACCCCGACGGAACGGCTGATCTACGATCTGTACCTGCAGGAAAAGTCCACCAAGGAAATCATGATGGAGCTGAACATCAAGGAAAACACTCTGAAATACCATAATAAAAATATCTATGGCAAATTAGGTGTCCGCTCCAGAAAACAGCTGTGTGAGATCGCTCGTACGCTGGAGGAAAATGAATAACCGGACAAAATGCGCTCCGAGGGAAACCTCGGAGCGCTCTGTTTAGAGACTAATGAGTAATAACTAATAACGAATGACTAAGGTGTGCCTGCGGCACGGATTTTAATTCATCGGCGGAGCACCCGCAAGGGGTACGCCGCATCTGTAGCGCTCCTTCGTCGCTGACAGCTGCGCTGCCGATACCTCAGTTATTCGTTCTTAGTTATTAGCCCTTAGCCTCACCGATATACATCTATTTGACCGGGAGAATTACATATAGAGATAGCGCCGTGGGAGTTTTTCCCACGGCGCTTGTTGCGTTATTTTGGAATTACTTGGTCAGGCTATCGACGTAGATCTTGGCAGAGTCGCCGTAGTAAATGCAGGCTTTGGCCAGGTTGGCAGCGCCGGTATCGCCGGAGGAGATGTTGCTCTTGGCGTAGGCTTCGATGCTGTAGCCGACGTTCTGGGAGGCTACCTGGTCGCCTACATAGGCGACGAAGTAGTACATGTCACGCATGTTTACAGACTTAACACCCGTGAAGGTGACCTGGAGTCTGCCATCGTCCAGCTCGGTGAACTCGGTGAGAACTGCGACTTCCTCGCCGGTTTCGTTCAGAACCTTGACGGAGGTGATGTCTGCCTTGGTGTAGCCTTCAGCGATGGTCAGCTTGGCGTTGATCTCGGTCTTGTCTGCGAAGGTGACGGAGAAGCCCATGGCGGTAACGGCGGTGATAGTGCGGTCATTATCCACGTAGGTTCTCACGTCGGTCAGCTCTGCGGACAGCTCGGTGGTTGCATACTGCTGGTAAGCATCCAGACCGGCATTGACCGGCTCGTCTGCTCGGCGGTCGAAGGCCACCTGGGCGGCGGAACCGTAGTTCAGGCAGTCGATGAGCATGGTGAAGAGATAACCGTCAGTTGCAGGATCGTAGTAGTCGAAGCACAGTTCAGCGTAGGCCAAGACGGAGTAGGTATCTACGGTGGTGCAGTACTCGTTGCCTTCGGCATCGAAGAAATGGAGCACCGCTCTCAGCTCACTGCCCATTTCTACAGACTGGATGCCTGCCAGATTGAAGAGCATACGCTCTGCGTCGGTGGTGAGATCGGGATAGAGGGTAACGGTTTCTACGGTCATAGCGCCGCCACCCATGGGGTAGCGATCCTTTTCAACGGTCAGATAAGCGCCCTCGGTGACGTAGTTGGGAACGGCTGCCAGAATATCGGCCAGCTTGATGCGGTAGTTCATCTGCAGGTCGGAGTCAAAGCTGACAGTATGGCTGATCTTGACCGTGACCTCCGTGGGTTCGGTGACTTCCTTGGCGCCACAGAAGCAGCTGCCGCCTACGAAGGTATGGCTCTCGGTGGTCGTCCAGCCGCAGCCCTTGTCACAGGTGACGGTATGGGTGCCGTCGCCGTTATCCGCATAGTTCTTGGCATGGGCCGTGGTATCCGCATTGTTGTAGGCGGTGTTTCCGGCGCAATCCAGCACCTGGTAGACCTTCTGACCGCCCAGGACGGGATACTGCTCCATGCCGATGGTCTGACCCCAGACCTCGGGGGTGTAGGATTCGATCCAGTTCCACTCCTCATCGTAAACATTTTCCTCGGGCACACCTGCCTGGAGCAGATATGCCACCTCGCCGCTGGCGAACTGGGCAGCGGTCTTGCCGATGGTGCCGTATTCGTCGTCGGTCTCGGAGAGGAAGTAGCAGTTTTCAATGCTGCCGTAGCCGGAGTACATATAGCCTACAAAGGAATCACTGTAGGCAAAGCAATTGCTGAAGTAGCCTGCGTTGTAGCCGACCATGGTGCCTGCATAGGCGTTGCCCCGGACGGTCACGTTCTCAACGACGGCGATATTGGTGGCTGTAACCTCGCCGTAGCCTGCCAATGCGCCCACGTAATGATTGCCGATAAAGGTGGAATCGGTGATGGTCAGGTTCTTGACCTCGGGATTATAGCCCACATAGCCGAACAGACCCACATAGTCCCATTCGGGCTGGTTCACATACAGGCCGGAGATGCTGTGACCTCGACCGTCGAAGCTGCCGGAATAGATATGAGAGAGGCTGCCGATGGGCGTCCACTGGGGAGCGGTTTCGGGAACGGCAATGTCATTGACCAGTACAGCGGCCACGCTGCCATCCACATTGTTCACATATTCCGAGAACCAGTACAGCTGGCCTGCATTGGCGATCTCGTAATAGGATTTCTCTTCGTTGAAGGTGGCTTCTTCATAGCCGCCGCAGTTGGTGCAGAAGCCCTGGACAAATTCATCGTGGTCAGGGCAGGTGATGGTCAGGGTTGCGGGATATGCCCACACATGGTAGTTCTCCGTCACATCGTTACCCTCTGCGTCCACGATCTTCAAAGAGCCCTCCTCCACGGAGATGGAGGCGTATTTTGTAGAGCCATCGTTCAGTTCGGCAACGAGCTTGATGGAGGCGATGCTGTGTCCCTCCGCGAGACCCTCATCCGCATCGATCTCCCAGCCGTTCTGATCCAGTGCCTCCAGAGAGCCTGCCTGCTGGTCGGAAAGACGGATGGTCAGACCCTTTTGGTAGATGGAAATGCTGGTTTCGTAGTTGCCCCAGATATTGTAAATGGGAAGAGTCGCTTCGGAGACGACGGTGTAGTTATGTCCGTCCTCGCCGCCTGTGGTCAGACCCTTTACGGTGACCTGATCATAGTTGCCTGCATTGGCAGATGCCACTTCCACAGAATCGCAGAGGATCTCGATGCTGTCGCCGTCGAGGATTCCCTCTACCTTGAAGCCGCTGGTGCCGCAGGAGGTGTCCAGCGTAACATAGGGCGTGCCGTTGTAGTCTCTGGTCTCTGCTTCCGCGCCCAGCAGGGTGATAGGAGCGGGGGAGATGGTCATGGTACTCTCTACAGAAGCCTCACCCACGCTGAGCCGGACAATGTAAGTGCCTGCATCCACAGGGGCAGAGTCTAAAAGCTCAGGTTCTGTCTCGGGATCATCGCTGCAGCGGAAATACTGGATCAGGACGCTCAGGTTGGGGTTGGTATAATCGCCGTCACAATGCGCCTCGTGCCCATTCTTGTTATAAACCGGAGCCTCGGGCAGCTTGGGATAGACAGAAGCAGAATGGGAGCAGAGCTTACAGGACTCAGTGATGCTGCTTCCTTCTGCGGTATAGAAATAGGTATGTGCCTCTGCGGATTCGGAGCCGCAGGATGTGCAGTTGGCAATGTGGGTTTCACCATTGTCAGAGTAGCTGCAGTTATAGTTCAGGGTCGGATACGCAGAGGAAACCTTTGTGCAGAAATGCCAGCCCTTGTATTTCTCGTCATTCTGCTCTGCGACCCAGGCCTTCAGCACGTCGATCAGCGCACCGTCCTCGCCGGAGGCTGCGCTTACCTGTTCCTCGGTAACGGTGGAGACCAGCGCTGCAGTCTCTGCTGTGTCTGAGCCGATTCCGGCATTGGCGCTGCCTGCAAGATAGTAGCAGTTTGTCGCATTGCCCTGATATACGTTTTGGCCGATCAGTTCGCCCACATAGCTTTCTCCGCTTACCGCACCAATGCTATAGCAGTTTGTAGCGATTCCATAATTTATGCCAATGACACCGCCCACCGACTCAGTGCCGCTGACGGTACCGATATTGTAGCAGTTGTTGATTACAGCGTTCATGTGAAACAATCGGCCGGCTATACCGCCGACCCAGCGGTTACCGCTGACTTTGCCTGCGTTATAGCAATTGATCATCACGCCGCCATTGGAGAGGTTACCAATGATACCGCCGGCGTCGGACTCGCCGGAAGAAACATAACCCGAGGCAATCACCGTACCGGTGTTGTAACAGTTCTGTATCGTGGTATAAACCGCTTCACCGACAATACCGCCAACCGAATACATTGCCGAGATCCAGGAATCCACTACGCCGATGTTTTCAATTGTTGATACAATGGATGTGTCAAATACGCCGACAGAGCCAAATAAACCGATGTTTTTGGCGGAGCTGTCATTAAAATACAGGCCGCTGACCGTGTGATTTCCACCATCGAAATTGCCGATATATTCGCCGCCGCTTCTATGACCAATGGGTGTCCAGACTCTGAAATTGGAGCCGTCGCCGTTCAGGTCGCCGTTTTCGTCCAGCACATTCTCGTTGACCACAATATCGGCGGTCAGCTCGCCGTTGATGGCGGTGTTGCCGCTGTTGACCTGCTGCGCAAACCAGTAGAGATTGCCTGCATTGCCGATCTCATAATAGCCGTCGCCGTCAGAATCCACTGCAGCCTCCACCACATCGCAGTAGGGACAGAAGCCGTTGACCAGGGTGACGCTGCTGTCGTGGTTTTGGGGATCGGTTGCGCCGTGGCTGCTTTGACAGGTTTCGCAGAAGGCAGGCGCTGCACAGGTGGCCGTGCCGTTGCAGACTCCGACTTCGCCGTTGAGATCGCTGGTGCATACAGAGGGACAGCCGTAGTAGTGGGTGCCGTCCCCATTGGAATGGTAGCTCAGGTGGCCGGGATAGTAGAGCTCAAAATAGCCAATGTATATCTCTGTGATATCGCCGTCTGCGGTAAATTCCGCTGCGGCATCGCTGCGGGTATAGTAGCCCGATTCGCCCGTCAGCTGATAGGAGTCGTGGTCGACGGTCAGACCGTAGGCGCCATCCTCGGTGGATACCATCTTGCGGATCAGGATATGGGAGTTGCCTCTGACGGTGGAGGCGCCGTGCATGGCATAGATGGAGTAGGCACCGGTCAGGCCATCCATGACCACGGTGCTGTCCGCGATCTCTATGGTCTTGGCGTGGAAGCCAAGGAGCCAGCTCTTCTCCGTGCTCTTCTCCGCCAAATGGACGATACTGCCGTTATAAATGCCCACCTTTTGGGTCAGCGAGCCGCCGATGCCGGAGCAGGTGGTGCCAAGGCAGTTTACCACAGCGCCCTCGGTCTGGCCGATGAGAACGTTGGCACCGGAGATATCGTCATAGTTCGAGGTGCCCCGGACATTGAGGGTCACGCCGTCAATGTAAATGCTGCCGGCAGCGGTCATGCCGTAGGAAGCGCTATCGGAGGCGTTGACATTGACCGTGCCTTTGCCGCTGAAGCGGATATAGTTGGTGTTGACGGTGGAGCTAATGCCCTCGCTGCCTGCGCCTGTGCCGGTGATGGTGACATTGGCGCCCTCTGCGGCATAGAGGGAGAGACTGCCGTCGGGCAGATCGATGCCGTTGCCATAGCCGGTGATATTGACCGTGCCGCTGGCGTGGATATTCAGCGTGCCGCCGTTGCAATACAGGCCGTTTTCCAGAGAATCTTCTGTGGTGGAGCTGTAGCGGATATCCGCACCGTCCGTCAGGTACAAGGTGGCGGTATCCACATCGTAGCGCCAGCCCTGGCCGGAGGTGACAGCGCCGACTGTGTACTCCCGCACTACCTCAACGCCGCCCACATATAAGTATCGGGGCTGAGCTGCCTCCGCAGCCGTGGCAGAAACGGGAACTGCCGACAGCAGCAGACATAGAGCGAGCAAAATACCGATGAATCTTTTCATGGTGATTTCCTCCTGTCATTCATAGAGTCAGAACAAAAAACAGCTTGTCCTTTGCGCTACATTATACCATAGCTGAAAATCATGCACAAGATTTTTCCAAAAAAATTTCTTGCGGCCGCAGCAAAACCGGGGGCAGAGTTCTGTCCGTGGCACGGCTTTGGAGCCCGGAGCTGTAAGCGGAAAATTTGCGGAACTTTTCCCGAAGGTTGCAGGCAAAGCACAAGTCATGGAGCAGGCTCATTCGGTGCGGTTTATTTTCCCTATGGGATTGCTTTTCCCTGCAAAAAATGATAGAATAAAGCATTAAAACTATGATGGGGAGGAATCCCGTTTTGGAAAAGAAAACTACCGTGATCAGCGCCCAACAGCTGAACCGTCAGATGTCCTTCTGTGGGCAGATCCGTGCTTATTGGGAAGAGAAGGGCATTCAGCCCGTGGCCTTTGTGGATACCTACGGCTGCCAGCAGAATGAGGCAGACTCCGAGCGCATCCGTGGCATGCTGGAGCGTGCCGGTTACGGCTTTACGGACACCGAGGAGGGCGCTGATGTGATCGGTCTGAACACCTGCGCCATCCGGGAGCACGCAGAACAGCGTGTCTTCGGCAATGTGGGCGCTCTGGTGCACACCAAGCGCCGCCATGCGGGGCAGAAGATCTTCCTCTGCGGCTGCATGATGGGTCAAACAAAAGTCTCCGACCGCATTAAGCACTCCTATCCCCATGTGGATGGGGTCTTCTCCACCCACCACCTGTGGGAGTTCCCGGAGCTATTGTACCGGGTGCTGAAAACCGGCAAGCGGGTCTTTGCCGTGGCCGACGAACCCGGCTCCATTTGCGAAAATATCCCCGTTTCCCGTACCAACAGCCTGAAGGCCTGGGTCAGCGTGATGTACGGCTGCAACAATTTCTGCTCCTACTGCATTGTACCCTATGTCCGTGGCAGAGAGCGCAGCCGTCAGCCCGAGGAGATCCTGAAAGAATGCAAGGAGCTCATCGCCCTGGGCTACAAGGAGATCACTCTGCTGGGTCAGAACGTGAACTCCTACGGCAAGGATCTGGACTGTGGCGTGGATTTTGCCGATCTGATGGCGCAGATCGCCTCTTTAGAGGGGGATTTCCGTCTGCGCTTCATGACCAGCCATCCCAAGGATGCCAGTTTCAAGCTCTTTGACACCATCGCCAAGTATCCCAAGATCTGCAAGCAGTTCCATCTGCCCTTCCAGTCCGGCAACGACCGGGTGCTGAAGGTGATGAACCGCCGCTACACCGCCGGGCAGTATCTGCGTCTGGTGGAGTACGGCAGATCGCTGATGCCCGAGCTGGTGCTGACCTCCGATGTCATTGTCGGCTTCCCCGGTGAGACCGAGGAGGAGTTTGAAGATACCCTGAAGCTCATTGAAACCGTGGGCTATGATGCCCTCTTTACCTTTATTTTCTCCCCCAGAGGGGGCACCCCTGCCGCCTCCATGGACGACCCCGTGACCAAGGCGGAGAAAAATGCCCGTTTTGACCGTCTGGTGCAGCTGCAAAACCGCATCTCCGAAGAGAAGCACCGTGCCTATATCGGCTCTGTGCAGAAGGTGCTGGTGGACGGCCGGGACGGCGACTTCCTCACTGCCCGTACCGATGGCGGCCGTCTGGTGCGCTTCAAGGGCGAGGACAGCCTCATCGGGCAGTTTATGGACGTAAAAATTACCGATTGCACCACCTGGTCCCTGG
Organism: Oscillospiraceae bacterium; assembly: GCA_017481325.1. The sequence goes on along the minus strand of JAFUPG010000015.1, from coordinate 11,743 downwards.
TGGGCGAAATCCTATGAAAGGCAGAGAAAAAACATGGCCGAATTGACCCCCATGATGCGCCAGTATTTCGAGATCAAAGAGCGGCATCCCGACTGTCTGCTGTTTTTCCGCCTGGGCGACTTCTATGAGATGTTTCACGAGGATGCCAAGGTGGCATCCAGGGAGCTGGATTTGACCCTGACCACCCGTGACCGGGGCAAGCCCAAGGAGGAACAGACCCCCATGTGCGGCGTGCCCTATCACTCCGCCGAGGCCTATATCGCCCGTCTGGTGCAGAAGGGCTACAAGGTGGCCATCAGCGAGCAGATGGAGGACCCGGCTCTGACCAAAGGTCTGGTAAAACGGGATATCACCCGAATCGTCACCCCCGGCACCGTGGTGGAGAGCTCCATGCTGGACGAGAACCGCAACAACTACTTCGCCTGCATCTATGGCAGCGACAAGCGCTACGGCCTTTGCTTCTGCGACGTGTCCACCGGCGCTTTCTATGCCACCCTGGCTGAGGGCGAGGAGCAGACGGAGCGGATCATTGCGGAGCTGGGTCGCTTTGCCCCGGCAGAGGTACTCCGTGGCGGCACGGCGGCCAAGGACGAGAACCTCACCGCCGCCATCCGTGACCGGCTCAACTGCTGCGCCGGCATCGGCATCGACGAGATTTTCGAGGTCAACGGCACCGCCCAGCTGGTGGAGAAGCAGTTTGACAAGACGCTCCAGGCCCTGGGGATCGGTGAATATGAAGAAGTCTGGCGAGCCGCCGGTGCGCTGCTGCACACCCTCAAAACCTTACAAAAGGCCAATCTCACCCATGTCCGTGAGCTGGAATTCTATATCCAGGGTCGCTATCTGGAGCTGGATCTCACCGCCCGTAAAAATCTGGAGCTCACCGAAACCCTTCGCAGCGGCGAGCGCCGAGGCTCTCTGCTCTGGGTCATGGACAGCACCAAAAGCGCCATGGGCAGCCGCCTGCTCCGCAGCTGGCTGGAAAAGCCCCTCCTGAACCCCAAGGCCATCAACAAGCGCCTGGAGGCAGTGGAGGAGCTGACCAAAGACTCCCTCCGCATCGCCACCCTGCAGGAGCAGCTGCGCAGCATCAGCGATTTGGAGCGCATTATCGCCCGAATCGTCACCGGCGCTGCCAACGGCAGAGATCTGCTGGCGCTGCGCAACGGCTGCGAGCCGCTGCCGCTGCTGAAGGCCGCCTTTGAGCCCCTGCAAGCCTCCCTTTTTGCCGTGCTCCGGGAGGAATTTGACGAGTTACAGGATATATACTCCATTCTCTGTTCCGCCATCGACGAAAACGCCCCCTTTACCATTCGGGAGGGCGGCATTATCAAGAAGGGCTACCACGAGGAGCTGGATCGCCTGCGGGATATCGTAGGCGGCGGGAAGGACACCCTGGCACGCATCGAGGCCGAAGAAAAGGAAAAAACCGGCATCAAAAATCTCCGGGTCAGCTACAACCGTGTCTTTGGCTACTACATCGAGGTCTCCAAGGGGCAGACCAATCTGGTGCCGGACACCTACATCCGCCGCCAGACCCTGACCAACGCCGAGCGCTACATCACCCCGGAGCTGAAGGAGCTGGAGTCCTCCATCCTCACCGCCAAGGATCGCATCAATGCCATTGAATATGAGCAGTTCTGCGCCATTCGGGACTTCCTGGCCGGTCAGGCCGCCCGTGTGCAGCGCACCGCCCGTGCCATTGCCTGCCTGGACGTGATCTGCGCCTTTGCGGACAATGCCCTGAAGCAGAATTACTGCCGTCCGGAGGTGGATCTCTCCGGCGAGATCCACATTGAAGACGGCCGCCACCCCGTGGTGGAGCGGATGCAGCCCATGCTTTTCGTGCCCAACAACACCCACCTGGACACCGGCTACAACCGCACCGCCATCATCACCGGCCCCAACATGGCCGGTAAGTCCACCTATATGCGGCAGGTGGCGCTGATCGTGCTGATGGCACAGATCGGCTCCTTTGTCCCTGCCTGCTCTGCCCGGATCGGCATCGTTGACCGGATCTTCACCCGCATCGGCGCCTCCGACGAATTGAGCATGGGTCGCTCCACCTTCATGGTGGAGATGAGCGAGGTGGCATCCATTTTGCAGCACGCCACCGCACGCAGCCTGCTGATTTTAGACGAGATCGGCAGAGGTACCTCCACCTTTGACGGCATGGCCATCGCCCGGGCGGTGCTGGAATATGTCACCGACAAGCGCCGCATCGGCGCCAAAACCCTCTTTGCCACCCACTACCACGAGCTGACCGACCTGGAGCAGGAGATCGAAGGTGTGAAGAACTACAACATCTGCGTCCGCAAGCGTGGAGAGCAGATCGTCTTCCTGCGCAAGATCGTTCCCGGCACCGCCGAGGGCTCCTTCGGCATCGAGGTTGCCCAGCTGGCCGGTCTGCCCGACAAGGTGCTTCGACGGGCAAGGCTGCTTCTGAAGCAGCTGGAAAGCGGCGCTCCTGTTCGCACCGTTACCGTGGCCGCACAGGATCAGCTCTCCATCACCGGCATGGCCAACGACGCCCTCCGTGCCAAGCTGGAGAATCTGGCCGTGGAGACCATGACCCCCATTGAGGCTATGAACGCACTTTACGAGCTGAAAAAGATGCTCTGATCCCATAAAAGGAGGTTTTCATCCCTATGAAGAAAAAATTCTTCTCCTCGCCCCTGCTGTCGCCCAATCCTCTGGCGCTGATTCTGGGCTACGCTTACTGGGTGCTCTATGAGTTTTTCCTGGGCTCTATTCTGGTCTGGCTGCTGCCCAAAATGGGCGTGGATCTGTACAGCGTCCGGGGTAACTCCACCCTGCAGCTGACCTATATGGTCGTCAATTTTATCGCCGTGCTGCTGATCTTCCGCCGCTTCCTTTGGGAATCCCTGAAGGATATGAAGGGCAAGCTCCGCTACATCATTCTCTCGGCGCTGCTGGGCTTTGCCATCTACTATGTCATGGCGTGGCAGGTCAGCTTTGTCTACTTCCTCTTTGACATCGAGCCCCAGAACCTGAATCAGGAAACTGTGGATCTGCTGCTGGAGGAAACCCCCTGGCAGATGCTGCTGTGTACCGTAATCTTCGCTCCCATTGTGGAGGAGTGCCTGTTCCGTGGTCTTTTCTTTGCGCCCCTGTACCGCAAGGTGCCCATTTTGGCCTATGTGCTCTCCGCTGTCCTGTTCTCCGCCGCCCATGTGGTGGGTGCCATCGGCGAGCTGGATACCCTGAGCCTGATCCTCTGCTTCATCCAGTACCTGCCGGCCGGCATTGCCCTGGGCTTTGTGTACCAGCGGACGGGGAATATCATCGGCCCCATGCTGCTGCACTTCTTTATCAATTTTATCGGTTCCCTCGCTACCTTTGGGCTGTAAGGAGTGCATATTATGCCAAAAATCCAACAGTTATCCCCCCATCTGGCGGATATGATCGCCGCCGGCGAGGTGGTGGAACGGCCTGCCAGCGCCGCCAAGGAGCTGGTGGAGAACGCCATTGATGCCGGGGCAAAGAATATTACCGTAGAGCTGCAGGAGGGCGGCATGACCTTCCTGCGGATCACCGACGACGGCTGCGGCATGCTCCCGGAGGATGCCCGTACCGCCTTTTTGCGCCATGCCACCAGCAAGCTGCGCACGGCGGCGGATCTGGAGGCCATTCACACCCTGGGCTTCCGTGGAGAGGCGCTGGCTGCCATTTCCGCCGTTTCCCGGGTGGATCTGCTGACCAAGACCCCTGAGGCCCCTCTGGGCTACAGCCTCCACCTGGAGGCCGGTAAGATCACCGAGGAGGGGGAGGCCGGCTGTCCCAACGGCACTACCATTATCGTCCGTGATCTCTTTTACAACACCCCGGCCCGGATGAAATTTATGAAACGGGACTCCGTAGAGGCCGCCGCACTGCTTTCCGTGGTGCAGCGGCTGGCGCTGGCTCACCCGGAGCTTTCCTTCCGTGTGATCCGTGACGGCGAGATCCAGCTGCAGACCTCCGGCGACGGCAAGCTGCTCTCCGCTGTCCATGCCGTTTTCGGCAATCAGGTAGCCAAGGGCATGCTGCCCGTAAAAGGCAGCTGGGACAAGTATAGCGTGGAGGGCTATGCCTCTGCGCCCACCGCCACCCGTGGCAAACGGGATCTGCAGATTTTCTTCGTCAACGGCCGCCATGTGCGCTCCAAGACCATGTGCGCCGCTCTGGAGGAAGCCTACCGCAACCGCATTATGGTGGGGCGTTTCCCCTCCTGCGTACTGCACCTGCGCCTGCCGGAGCATCTGGTGGATGTGAATGTCCACCCCGCCAAGACCGAAGTGAAGTTTTTGAACGAACGGGATGTTTTTGAGTGCATCCACTACGGTGTCAAGGGCGCTCTGGAGCAGGATAAGGGGCAGGTGGAGCTGCGTTTCTCTGCGCCTGCCAAGCCCCAGAGCAAGGTAGCGGAGCCCAGAGCGGATTTCTACCGTAGCATGACCGCCGAGCAGTTCCGTGCCTATGCTGGAACCGTGAAGGATGCCCCCAGACCCCAGCTCACCAGGACGACCATTGAAAATACCGACCTGCTGCAACCTGTAAAGCAGGCTGCAACCCCGGTGCAGAAAGCTTCTGTGCCGGTGAAAAAAGCGGCTCCGCCCCCTGACACTTCGGAGCTTTTGGGGCAGCTGCCCCCTCCGGAGGCAGAGCCGGAACCGTCTGCGCCGGCCAAGGTGCAGGCAGCGCCTCCCGTGGAAATCACCCCCGCCCAGCAGGAGCTGGCGCTGCCCAAGGCTGAAGCGCCCTGGCGCATTGTGGGCGAGGCCATGGATACCTATATTATTATAGAGCAGAACCAGCAGCTGCTCTTTATCGACAAGCACGCCGCCCATGAGCGGATCTTGTTCGAAAAGCTGCGAAAGCAGCAGGATGCCCTGGCCTCCCAGCTGCTGCTGCAGCCCATTTTATGCGCTCCCGAACGGGAGGATTGCGCCCTTTTGCTGGAAAATACAGACATTTTGATCGATTACGGTTTCGCTTTGAGCGATTATGGCGACGGCACTCTGGCCATTCGTCAGATCCCGGCGGATATCTCCGAGCAGGAAGCCCAGAGTCTGCTGCTGCAGTTGGCAGAGCAGCTGCGCCGTGGCAAAAAGCTGGACCCCAAGACCCTCCGGGATGAGATGCTGCACACCATCGCCTGCAAGGCCGCCATTAAGGGCGGTATGCACTCCGATCGGCTGGAGCTGCAGCGGCTGGTGGAGCAGGTGCTGTCCCGTGAGGATCTGAAGTACTGCCCCCACGGCAGACCCATCTGCGCTGTCATGACCCGTTCCCAGCTGGAGCGGCAGTTTAAGAGGAGCTGACATGGACAAGATCATCTGTATCGTAGGACCCACCGCCTCAGGCAAAACCCGTCTCTCCGTGGAGCTGGCCAAGGCGCTGGGGGCGGAGATCGTCTCCTGCGACTCCATGCAGATCTACAAATACATGGACATCGGCACCGCCAAACCCACCGAAGCGGAAAAACAGGGCATCGTCCACCACATGATGGACTTTCTCGACCCCCGGGAGAGCTACTCCGTCAGCCGCTATGTGGAAGATGCCGACCCCATTGTGCAGGACATTCTGGCACGGGGCAAGCCGGTGGTCATTGTGGGCGGCACGGGGCTGTATCTGGACTCCCTCATTGCGGGGCGGCAGTTTGCCCCCTTGCCTCAGAGTGGGAAACGGGAGGAGCTGAGCCGAATTGCCCAAACCCGGGGCATCGAGGTGCTGATGGAGCAGCTGCGTGCCGTCGACCCCGAGGCCGCCGCCCGAATCCATCCCTCCAACCGAAAACGGGTGATCCGTGCCCTGGAGATCTGGCTGGAAACCGGCAAGACCATGACCCAGCACGATCTGGAAACCAAAGCCATTCCGCCCAAATATCAGCCCATCTACTTCGGCCTGGACTACGAAAACCGTCAGGATCTCTACGACCGCATTGATCTGCGTGTGGAGCTGATGCTGCAGCAGGGACTGGTGGAAGAAGTGAAGCAGCTTCTGGCCATGGGCATTCCTGCCAATGCCACCGGCCTGCAGGCCATCGGCTACAAGGAGCTGACCCGGTATCTCAGCGGTCAGGGGAGCTTGCAGGAGGCTAAGGAGGCCATTGCCCTGGGCTCCCGTCGCTACGCCAAACGGCAGCGCACCTGGTTCTACCGCAACGAGAAGATCCGCTGGTTCTCCCTGCCGAAAAAGCCCGATTTTGATCAAATTCTTAGCCAATGTCTGGCGCAAATTTAATCTTTTCCCTGCCTGACTTCGACAAATTCTGAGCCTGCCATTCCATACAATATAGGTGTCCCAAAAACCAAAACAAGAAAAGGAGACCTATTTATGGCAAACACAGAAAATCTGCAGGATCTGATCCTCAACGAGGTGCGCAAGGAGCACACCCCCGTCACCATGTTCCTTATGAACGGCTTTCAGATGAAGGGCATTGTCACCGGTTTTGACAGCTTCATCGTTGTCCTCAGCTCCGAGGGCAAGCAGCAAATGATCTACAAGCACGCCATCTCTACCCTGGTGCCGCTGCAGCCCATCCGCTTCCCTACATAAGATGAAAAAGCAGGGAGCGCTCTTTTTCAAGCTCCTGCGCATCAGCCTGACGGTGCTGCTGCTCCTCTTTCTGCTGCTCTCTTTTTGGGAGGGCGGGGAGGATTACAGCCTGCGGGAGATCATGATCTGCGAAGTCGGCGACGGAATTCCCGTCTCCGGCTTCGTGGTGCGTGAGGAGAGACTTTTGTTGGCGGGAGAGACAGCCCCGGAGCTTACGGTTCGGGAGGGACAGTGGCTGTCAAGCGGACAATGCTATGGGATTTTTCGCTGCTGCGAGGCCGATACGCACCCCGTAATTCCGCTCTGCACCGCAAAAAGCGGCTATTTCTCTCAGAGCATCGACGGCTTTGAGGGTGTTTTGACCTATGAGGCCATGCAAACCATGGGCGTTGGAGATTTTCAACTGCTGCAGTGCCCGGAGCCGCCCTCCGGCGCCATGGGCAAGCTGGTTTCCGGCCAGACCTGGTACTTCGCCGCCCTCCTGCCGGAGGGGACAGGCTATGAAGTGGGCGAAGGGCTGACTCTGGAATTTGATATGCTGGGGCAATTGCCCATGAACCTCTGCCATTTAAGCCCCGTGGCAGAGGGAAAACAGCTGGCGGTCTTCTCCTGCCGCCGGGAAATGGGACAAATCTTGAACTGCCGCCGTCTGAGCGGCGAAATTTTGGGGCAGAGACTCCGTGGCCTGGAGGTGCCAAAGGCGGCACTTTATCACATAGACGGCGAAACCGGCGTTTATGTGCTGCTGGGACAGCGGGCAAAATGGAAGGAAATCACCATCCTCCGGGATCTGGGCGAAAATGTGCTGGCGGAATACCGGGTCGGCGAGCCCAATGCCCTGCAGGAAGAGGATGTACTGATAATAACAACCCAGGAAATAGAAAACGGGAAGGTGATCCAATGATCGAACAAAATATTCTGTCCATCCGTGAACGCATGAATCAGGCCGCTCTGGCCGCCGGTCGGGACCCCAGGGAGATCCTGCTCTGCGCCGCCACCAAGATGAATGACACAGAACGGGTGCGCCGTGCCATTGCAGGCGGCGTGGACTGCTGCGGCGAGAACAAGGTGCAGGAGTTGGTGCAGAAGCAGAAGGAAAACGCCTACGAGGGCGCTCCCGTCCATTTTATCGGCCATCTGCAGACCAACAAGGTCAAGCAGGTGGTGGGCAAGGTGGATCTGATCCAGTCCGTGGATCGGCTGGCGCTGCTGGAGTGCATCGAAAAGGAGGCCGCCAGGCAGGGCATCTGCCAGGACATCCTCTTTGAGATCAACATTGCAAGCGAGGAGAGCAAGTCCGGCTTTACGGTGCAGGAGGTCTATGCGCTGGTGCCCCAGATGGACAGGTTCCCCCACTGCAAGCTGAAGGGACTCATGGTCATCCCCCCTGTTTCCGACAAAAAAGGCGCAAATCGCAAATTTTTTGAAGAAATTCGCACAATTGCTGTTGACATAACGTCAAAAAAATCGCATAATATCAGCATGGATATTTTGTCGATGGGCATGACCGACGATTTTGAGGATGCCATTGCCTGCGGCAGTACCATGATCCGTGTGGGCACTGCCATTTTCGGCGCAAGATATTACAAATAAAGAATTTGAATTGATTTATGGAGGTATGATCCATGGGTTTTATGGATAGCATCAGAAAGCTGACCCACCCCTATTCCGATGCGGAAGACGATTATGATGAGTACGACGACGAGCTGCCTGAGGAGGAACCTGTCCGCCGCAGCAGCAGTTATTCCAGAAGCACTTCTTCCGCTCCCGCCGCTCCCGTAGAGAGCAATGCCGGCCGTGTGGTCAGCATCAGCCCCGGTGTGCAGCTGCAGGTCATTCTGGTGAAGCCCGACCGCTTCGACCAGGTCTCCGAGATCGCCGATCACCTGCGTGCCAAGGAAGCCGTTGTGCTGAACCTGGAGAACACCACCAAGGACATCGCCCGTCGCCTGGTAGATTTCCTCTCCGGCGTGGCCTACGCCCTGGACGGCAAGATCAAGAAGGTGGCCGTCTCCACCTACCTCATAACGCCCTACAACGTCAGCATCACCGGCGAGTGGGAAGACAGCCAGGAAGCCGCCAAGACCTATATATAAAGATAAGGAGCTGAAGCACCATGCTGACCCCCCAGCAGATCCAGGAGATCTCCTTTGAAAAAGCCGTGTTCGGCGGCTATAATATGGACTCCGTGGACGATTTTCTGGAGCCCCTGACCGAAGATTATATTACCCTGTATAAGGAAAACTCCGTCCTGAAGAGCAAGATGCGCATTCTGGTGGAGAAGCTGGAGGAGTACCGCAAGCAGGAGTCCTCCATGCAGAGCGCCATCATCGCCGCCCAGAAAACCTGCGACCAGATGGTCGCCGATGCGGAGAAGAAGTGCGCCCGAATGCTCCGTGAGGCCGAGGACACCGTGTCTGCCAAGACCAAGAATCTGGATCAGCAGGCCAACCTGGAGGAAGAGCGCCTTGCCGTGGCCAAGGAGGCCACCGGCCAGTTCCTGGACTCCATGGAAAAGCGCCTGAAGCGCCAGCTGGAGTTCATCGACGAGCTGCGGAAGCAGGAGCTGCCTGAGGTTCCCAAGGCCAAGGAAGCTCCCCCCTACGGCAAGACCATCTCTCCCAGCCAGGAAGAGAAGCGTGCTTTTGATTTTGACAAGTCTCCCTCCGCTCCCACCACCGAGGAGAAGGCTGATGCCCTCATCGAGGAGATCGGCCAGCGGATCGAGGAGAGCCTCAGCGCCCCCTCCCTGGGCGAGCTGGTACAGCAGGAAATGGCTGCCCCCGCTCCCGCCAAAGAGGAGAAGTTCAAGAAATTCGAGGACCTGCAGTTTGGTCCTAACTACCATCCCACAAAGAAATAATCACCTGCTGAGAAGGGGACAGAGCGTTTTCCTCTGCGTTCAGAGAGCTGTCGGTCGCTGCGAGACAGCCGCAAGTCAACGTCCATCACCCCGGAGCATCTGCCCGAAATCGTAGTAGGCGCAGACGGTTCACGGCCGTTATCCCGTTTCGAGTGCCCCGTTTTTCGGGGAACAAGAGTGGTACCGCAGAGCTGCACCTCTGTCTCTTGATGAGGCAGAGGTGTTTATTTTTTCGAAATACAACGGAGGTTTTTTCTGTTATGGACTACAAAAACACCATCATCACACCCAAAACCGATTTCCCCATGCGTGCCGGTCTTCCCCAGCGTGAGCCCGGTATGCTGGAAAACTGGAACAAGATCGACGTCTACAAGCTGCTCATGGAGAAGAATGAGAACAAGCCCCGCTTCATTCTCCACGATGGCCCTCCCTTCTCCAACGGCGACATCCACATGGGTCACGCCCTGAACAAGACCCTGAAGGATTTCATCGTCCGTTCCTACGCCATGCGTGGCTACTGCACCCCCTACACTCCCGGCTGGGACAACCACGGCATGCCCATTGAGTCTGCCATCATCAAGAAGAACAAGCTCAACCACAAGACCATGCCCGTCACCGAGTTCCGCTCCGCCTGCGAGGCCTTTGCCCAGGACTTTATCAACCGCCAGATGGCCGGTTTCCGCCGCCTGGGCGTGCTGGGCGACTGGGATCGCCCCTACAAGACCATGGACAAGCGCTTTGAGGCCGAGGAAGTCAAGGTCTTTGGCGAAATGTACCGCAAGGGCTACATCTACAAGGGTCTGAAGCCCGTGTACTGGTGCCCCAAGGACGAGACCGCCCTGGCAGAGGCCGAGATCGAGTACCAGGATGATCCCTGCACCTCCATCTATGTAAAATTTGCCCTGAAGGACACCAAGGGCAAGCTGGACGGCAAGGACACCTATGTGATCATCTGGACCACCACCCCCTGGACCCTCCCCGGCAACCTGGCCATCGCCCTGAACCCCAGAGAGACCTATGTGATCGTGGATGCCAAGAACGGTGAGAAGTACGTCCTGGCCGAGGCACTTCTGGAGAAGACCATGGCCGCCGGCGGCATCGAGAACTACGAGATCGTCGAGCGCTTCCCCGGCAACTTCTTTGAGTATATGACCGCCCAGCATCCCTTCCTGGAGCGGGAGTCCATGCTGGTCACCGCCGACTACGTCACCATGGACTCCGGTACCGGCTGCGTCCACACCGCTCCCGGCTTCGGCGCTGACGACTATCAGACCTGCCGCCGCTACAATATGGATCTCATCGTCCCCGTAGACGACCGTGGTTTCCAGACCGCCGACGCAGGCAAGTATGCCGGTCTGCGCTATGATGTCTCCAACACCCAGATCGTCGAGGATATGAAGGTCGACGGCTCTCTCTTCGCTTCTGAGGTCTTTACCCACAGCTATCCCCACTGCTGGCGCTGCAAGAGTCCCATCATCTTCCGTGCCACACCTCAGTGGTTCTGCTCCGTAGACTCCTTTAAGGACGAGGCCGCCGAGGCCTGCGACGACGTGCTGTGGCTGCCTGCCTGGGGTAAGGATCGCATGGTGGCCATGATCCGTGACCGTGCCGACTGGTGCATCTCCCGTCAGCGCCGCTGGGGTCTGCCCATCCCCGTGTTCTACTGCAAGGACTGTGGCAAGCCCGTCTGCACCCCCGAGACCATCGAGCGGATCTCCAAGATCTTCGGTGAAGAGGGCTCCAACGCCTGGTTTGCCAAGGATGCCATGGAGCTGATCCCCGAAGGCTTCTCCTGCCCCCACTGCGGCGGCAAGACCTTCGACAAGGAAACCGACACCCTGGACGGCTGGTTTGACTCCGGCTCCACCCATATCGCCTCCCTGCGCCTGGATGATGCCCAGAACTGGCCCTCTGACATCTACTTAGAGGGCGCTGACCAGTACCGTGGCTGGTTCCAGTCCAGCCTGCTCACCTCCGTGGGCGCTCTGGGCGGCGGCGCTCCCTTCAAGAAGTGCCTGACCCACGGCTGGGTGGTGGACGGCGAAGGCAAGGCCATGCACAAGTCCCTGGGCAACGGTGTAGATCCCGCCGATCTGATCCGTGATTTCGGCGCTGATATCGTCCGTCTGTGGGCTGCCTCCGCAGACTAACGTGCCGATGTCCGCTGCTCCAAGGAGATCTTCAAGCAGCTGAGCCAGACCAATCTGAAGTTCCGCAACACCGCCCGGTACTGCCTGGGCAATCTGGACGGCTTCGACCCCAACAGCCTGACTCCCGCCTCTGAGATGGCGGCCCTGGACCGTTGGGCCGTCACCAAGC
>JAFUPG010000003.1 GCA_017481325.1 Oscillospiraceae bacterium | reverse complement strand
CAATGCCGATTGGCTCCTGGATCTGAACTACGTGGACGTGCTCCGTGAAGTGGGCGCCTGCTTCTCTGTGAACAACATGCTCCGAGCCGAGTGCTACAAGCAGCGCATGGAGAAGGGCCTGAGCTTCCTGGAGTTCAACTACATGATCATGCAGTCCTACGACTTCTACTACCTCTTCCGGAAATACGGCTGCAATATGCAGTTTGGCGGTAATGACCAGTGGAGCAATATGCTGGGCGGCACCGAGCTGATCCGTCGCAAGCTGGCCAAGGATGCCCATGCCATGACCATCACCCTGCTGCTGAACTCCGAGGGCAAGAAGATGGGAAAGACCGCCAAGGGCGCTGTCTGGCTGGACCCCGAGAAGACCACCCCCTTCGATTTCTTCCAGTACTGGCGCAACGTGGCCGATGACGACGTGCTCAAGTGCATCCGTATGCTCACCTTCCTGCCCCTGGAGCAGATCGATGCCATGGACAAGTGGGAAGGCAGCCAGCTGAACACCGCCAAGGAGATCCTGGCCTATGAGCTGACCAAGCTGGTGCACGGCGAGGAAGAGGCGGAAAAGGCCCGTGCCGCAGCCAAGGCTCTCTTCGCCGGCGGCGCAGACGATGCCAATATGCCCACCACCGAGCTGACGGAAGCCCAGCTGACCGATGGAAAGATCGCTATTCTGGATCTGCTCCTGACCTGCAAGCTGATCCCCTCCAAGTCCGAGGGGCGCAGACTGGTGCAGCAGGGCGGCGTCTTTGCCGACGACGAAAAGGTCGCCTCCATCGACGTGACCTTCACCGCTGACCAGCTGAAAAACGGCATCAAGCTCCGCAAGGGCAAGAAAGTCTACCACAAAGCCATCCTGGCCTAAAAACAAAGCCATCCCGGCCGAAATACAGATCACAAAAGCAGACTGCCACCAAAGGCAGTCTGCTTTTGATATTGATCGGGAGTGTGCCCAACGGTTCGACAAATTCCCCTTTGCCTCTTTGCCAATGGGAGATTTCGCTTTGCGGCGGCGCAGGTTCTCAGCCGTTCATCTTTCGATACACGGCAGGGGAGACCCCGTTTCTCTGCTTAAACTGCCGTGAGAAAAAAGCCTCGGTCTCGTAGCCCAGGTGCTGAGCGATTCTGGCAACGGTCCAATCCGTGTCCTTCAAAAGGGATCGGGCACGGAACATTTTGGAGCGGATGCGGTCATTGATATAGCTGATCTTAAAATACTGCTGATACAGATGCTGAAACCGTGAGGGACTCAGCCCTACGAAGGCAGCGGCCTCCTCCACGGTTTTGTAGGCCGTGGGATCATCGGAGATCAGGCGACGCAGCTGCCGCAGACGGTGCAGCAGCAGACCGGTGTGGGATTGGTCGGCAGGAAGCTCGTCGCCGGAAGCCACGCTGTAGAGCAGGATTTGCAAAAAACCCGCCATTTTTTGCAGGCGATAGCGATCGGCAGAGTAGTACATATGGTAGATATGCCGCAGATAGCCCGCCAGCTCGAAAAAATGAGATGGCTGTACCGGCTTCCGGTCAGGCAAAAGCAGCTGCTCAATCTCCGGATTGTCCTCGGCAGAGAATTCCACGTAGTCCAGGATCAAATAGTGCTCCGTGGGTATAATTTCAACATCCTGCCCCGGACGGCAGCAGAGCAGCTGCTGTCCTTCCAACCGATGGTTTTCACCCCGAAAACGAAAAATTGCCGGTGATTTTGTTAAAATAATCAGAAAATTATGGTCATCCTTATAGGAAAATGTGGAATTCTCCAAGACTTTTTCGTAGTCAGCAGAGATTACGTGCATCCATCTCACCTCAAAATAATAGCAGAATAGTGTAATTTATTGACAGTATAAGGGATTGCGGAAGTATTGTCAAGCTGTTAAACTATGATTGTCAACATTTTCGAGCTTCAAAGGAGGAAAGCACATGAAAAAACTTTTGAGCATTTTGCTGGTTTTGGCCATGCTGCTGTCGGTGCTCCCGGCTGCGGTCTTTGCCACGACGGAGGGGATCTCTGTCAACTTTACCGGCGACGGCGATTGGATCGTGGCCGACCATCAGATCGACAGCACCAAGAGCTACACTTTTGAGTACGACCTGACGCTCCCCGCCATCGGCAGCACCACCACCCCCAATACCTGGGCAGACACGGTGGACTTCTTCGTCCGCAATGCCACTGCTGACGACTATTTCAAGTTCACCATTCAGAGCTTCTGCAACGGCAGTGCCAAGTATCAGCTGGCGGTCTCCGCTCAGGTCTGGGATGGCTCCGGCTGGTCCGACCGCCCCTTCAACTGGTCTACCGAGCAGGACACTCCCATTGACAATGTCCATGTGAAGCTGAAATACAATGCCGACTCCGGCGATTTCACCTGGACGGTCACCGATAAGGACACCGGCGCAACCGTAGATACCTATACCTTCTCCGGCACCATGGTCAGCGAGGAAATCAAGACCTGCAGCGCCTGCGAGACCAAGTACTACCGCAATTCCACCGCTGCCACCATCAGCAATGGGGTGATCACCTACGCAGTGGAAGAGGAAGAGACCCCCACCGTGACCGGAATACCCGTTACTTTTGTTGGCGACGGCGATTGGATCGTGGCCGACCATCAGATCGACAGCTCCAAAAGCTATGTCTTCGAGTACGATCTGACCCTTCCCACCGTCACGGGCACCACCACCCCCAACACCTGGGCGGATACGGTGGAATTGGTTGTGCGCAATGCCGTTGCGGACGACTATTTCAAGTTCTCCATCCAGAGCTTCTGCAATGGCAGCGCCAAGTATCAGGTAGCGGCTTCCGCCCAGGTCTGGGATGGCTCCGGCTGGTCCGACCGCCCCTTCAACTGGTCTACCGAGCAGGATGCCCCCATTGACGATGTCCATGTGAAGCTGGCTTACAATGCCGATTCCGGTGATTTTACCTGGACGGTCAGCAATAACGACAGCGGCGCAACCTTAGACAGCTACACCTTCTCCGGCAATATGGTCACTGAGGAGATCAAGACCTGCACCGCCTGTGAGACCAAGATTTACAGAAACAATACTGCAACGGAGATTAGTAACGTGACGATCACCTACGAGCAGAAGGAAAACGAGTCCGTATCTCCCTCCGAATTCGGTTGGGTCAGCGAGGATGCTTCCTACAGCGGCTGGACGGCAGATGCGGAGGGCGCTATTACCGTAGACGGCAGCGCTGTCATGGATATGACGCTCTACAAGACCGTCCTCACCGATCCTGAGAACTTCACCATGAATCTGACGGTGCAGATCCTGAACCACCGTGCCTATATCCAACTGCTGGGCAATGTCATTGAGATCGCAGCAGACGGCGGTAACGGCAACCAGCTCTTCGACAAGGTGGGCTGGGACTGGTACAATGCCCAGAACCAGACCGTGGATATCACCCTGGCTCGTGGCAACGGCGGCGCTCTGTCCGTCAAGCTTCTGGGCAGAGGCAATGCCACGCCTGTCATCCACTCTCTGGATGTGCCCGACCCCTCCAACAAGAATCTGCTCATCGGCGTCATGGAAAGCACCGGCAAGGCGGTGTTCTCCAATGTCACCGTAGCCGGTGTGGAGGCACAGAGCGTGGCCGATTGGGGCTGGGATACCGACGAGGTCAACGGCGAGAAGGATTTCTCCGGCTGGCTCAGCATCGACGGTGTCAATATCTCCGCCAATTATGAAAACACCGCCAACAACCACCGCATTTGGAAGAGCCTGATTGAGAATCAGGAGAACTTCTGTGTCCGCATGGATCTGGATCTGGACGATGCCACCTCCGCCTATGTGAAGGTGTTGGGGCAGTACATCGAGCTGGACGGCAGAGGCGGCAACGGTGAGCAGCTGGGTATCAAGCCCAACGGCAATTTTGACCGTTGGCTGGATGCCGCAGGCTGCGCAGACTCCCTTTGCATCACCCGCAAGGCAGGCGGCAATATCGTCGTCGGCATTCTGGGTGCGGATCAGAGCGCCCTGGTCAACTACACCCTTACCCCCTCCGAAACCGGCGATGCGGTAGAGCTGGGTATCTACGGCGGCGCTGCCAAGTTCGAGAATATTGATGTCAGCAGCGATGCCATTCCTTTTGTCAAGGCAGCCTATGCAGGCGACCTGATTGGCGAATGGATCAGCGGCCTCAACAGCGATATCGCCAAGTATCAGCTTCGTGCCCTGGAGTCCGTCACCGTGGAGAAGGATGCCCTTCCCACCTGCGGCGCTGACCTTATCATCCTGGCAGACGGCCTCAGCGCTCTGCTGGCAGGTACGAATGCAGACAGCTTCATCGCCGCCTATGCTGAGATCCTCAAGGAGGTCAAGGAAAGCGGGGCTACAGTGGTAGTAACCGGCCTGCCCTATGTCACCGATGCCGCTCTGGGCGAAGTGAGCGTAGAGACAGTGGCTTCCTACAATGCCGCCCTTTATGAGCTGGCCCTGGCCGAGGGTGTCATCTATGCCGACCTCACCACCGCCATGGGCGATGCCGCCCACACCGTCGGCGACGACGGCAAGACCCCCAACGACCTGGGCAATGCCCTGATTTCCGGCGAGATCCTGTCCCGTCTCATGCGGGAAGACCCCTGCCTGGCGGTCAATACCTCCTACAATCTGGATCTGGACAGTCTGGCTGCCACCGACCGCAGCGAGGATGCCCTCAATGCCTTTGTCACTGCTGCCGATACCGCCTCCCTCACCGCAGCCGTGGAGGATCTGGCGCTGGGTCTGGATCTCCGCCTGTACCGCAGCCTCTCCGGTGCCAATCAGGCAGCGGTCATGGCCAATGTGCTGGCCGCAGACCGTAGTACTCTGGCAGATCATGCAAGCGCCAACCTGCTGTTCTACACCGAGACCCTGAAGATCAGCCGCAGCGCCCGTGTCCTGAAGTCCGGCGCTCCCTTCACCACCTATGTGGCAGTGGGCGACAGCATCTCCGAGGGTGCCTGCGCTCTGAACCGCACGGATGCCTGGGTCTACCTCTTCGCCGAGTTGGCAGAAGCCGCCCAGGGCAGCGAACTGACCCTCATCAATAAGGCCATCTCCGGCACCATGATGTCCACCACCAGCGGCAACGGCGTATTCCCCGCCGCCAAGGACACGGTGCAGGACTATATCGTTCCCAACAACCCCGACCTCATGACCATCGCCTACGGCATCAACGACTACCACGCAGGTACCACCTACGAGACCTTCATCTCCGACTACCGTGGCTACCTGACGGAGATCCGTGCTGCCCTACCCGATACCGTCATCATCGTCTTCGGCCTCTGTGCCAAGGGTCATAACGACCAGAGCAGCGCCGATATCATCGCCTGGAATGCGGGGATCCGTGCCCTGGCAGAGGAGTTCGGCTGCATCTATGCCGATTCCTACTACGATATGCGTGGCAGAGAGTGGCTGCTGGCCGACGGCCTCCATCCCAACAATGCGGGCTACCGTGTGGTGGCCAATACGGCTCTGCGCTATTTCAGCGCCAATGTGGATCTGAGCGGCGTGGAGGAGCAGCCTCCCGTGGAGGTCAAGACCCCCGGCGACTTCGGCTGGGATAACGACAGCGGCGACTTCAGCGGCTGGACAGCCACCGACGAGGCAAATCTGACCGTCACCTACAACGAAGCCACCCATAACCGTGTGTGGAATGATCTCCTTAAGGATCAGGACAACTTCACTCTCGAACTGGATGTGACCAACGACAATAGTTCTTCCACCTATATCAAGGTGCTGGGTGTCACCATCGAGCTGGACTCCAACAACGGCTCCGGCAACCAGACCTTTATAAAGGTGGGCGGCGTGAACTACGACTGGCTCAGCGGCAACGGCTGCAAGTTCCACGTGACCGTTGCACGTAGCAACGGCGGTGACCTGACCGTCACCGTCACCGGTGCAGGCAACGAAACCGCCTTCACCGCCACCGCAACGCCCGCTGAAAATAATGAAAACGTAGAGTTGGGTCTCTACCGTGGCATCTCCAAGTTTGAGAACATCACCGTCGTATCCGGCGAAGCCGAGCCTACTGAGGTTACCGTCAAGGTCAGCCACACTGTCAGCTTCGACTCCGACCTGCAGATGAACTACCGCATCAAGCTGGCCGATATTCTGGCAGCAGTTCCCAACTACGTCACCGAGGGCGCATACCTGACCGTTGAAAAGGATCGCTACCCCATGGGCGGCGGCGAGAAGACCGTGGAAACCGTGACCCTCTATCCCGACCTGACCACCGATCCCGAGCGTATGCTCTTCAATCTGGCAGGCATTCAGTCCGTAGAAATGGGCAGCGAGCTGAGAGCCGTGCTCCACTTCTTCGATGCCGAGGGCAACGAGTACTACACCACCGTAGATACTTACTCCGTGCTGGCCTACGCTGAACTGTGCTTCGACTACTACGATCCTGCAACTGACGGTTATCTCTTCACCATGCTCATCGACTGCCT
>JAFUPG010000002.1 GCA_017481325.1 Oscillospiraceae bacterium | reverse complement strand
GTAGACCAGAATCTTGTGGTTGCCGTCCTTGTCCAGGCCGTAAGCCAGAGAAGCGGCCGTGGGCTCGTTGACGATGCGCAGCACTTCCAGACCGGCGATGCGGCCGGCGTCCTAGGTGGCCTGGCGCTGGCTGTCGGAGAAGTAGGCGGGCACGGTGATGACGGCCTGGGTGACGGTCTCGCCCAGATAAGCCTCGGCATCAGCCTTCAGCTTCTGCAGGGTCATGGCGGAGATCTCCTGGGGGGTGTACTTCTTGCCGTCGATATTGACCCTGTAGTCAGAGCCCATATGGCGCTTGATGGAAGCGACGGTGCGGTCAGCATTGGTGACGGCCTGACGCTTTGCCACCTGGCCTACCATACGCTCGCCGGTCTTGGAGAAGGCGATGACGGAAGGGGTGGTGCGGTTGCCCTCTGCGTTGGCGATGACGACAGGCTCGCCGCCCTCCATCACTGCTACGCAGGAATTGGTAGTACCTAAGTCGATGCCGATAATTTTACTCATTGTTGTTTCCTCCTATATAAAAGTGAATTGTATACAAAATCAATTGGCCACCTTGACCATGGCGAAGCGGATGACCTTTTCGCCCAGCATGGCGCCCTTCTGGAAGACCTCGGCGATGGAGTTCTCTTCCAGGCTGTCATCCTCGATGTGCATGACCGCATTGTGCTTCTCCGGGTCAAAAGTCTCCCCGGCGGCGCCGTAGACGGTGATGCCCAGGTTCTCCATAATCTTGGTGAACTCGTTCATGATCATCTGAACGCCCTTTTTGTAGGCCTCGTCCGTGGTGTCGTTGGCCAGGGCACGCTCTAAGTTATCATAGACCGGCAGGAATTTTTTGGCGGTATCCGCCACGCCGTCCTGATAAATGCCGTCCTTTTCCCGCTGGCTGCGCTTGCGGAAGTTATCATACTCCGCTGCCAGACGGAGGTACTGGTCATGCTCCTTGGCTAAGGCTTCCTTGGCTTGTTCCAGCTCCGCATTCTCGGGAGCTTCTACGGTTTCTTCTACAGCGGCTTCCTTGACCTCTTCGGCCTGGGGCGCTTCTTTCTTCTTAGACAATTAGGTTTCCTCCTTGTTGCCGGAAGGGAGCTCCGGTTTTCCAAACATCCGTCCCAGACCCTCGGCAAAGTAGCTGAGGCGGGCGGTGATCTGTGCATAATCCATTCGCTGGGGGCCTACCACACCGATCATGCCCTGCATGCCGTCGCCGATGTCAAATCGGGTGACCACTACAGAGGTGTCCTTCAGCTCCTGGGCCACATTCTCGGGGCCGACTAAGATCTGCATGGAGCTGTTGGGGTCCAGCTTGGCAGGCAGATTGGAGATGGTGTCCTCGTCCAGGGCGCCCAGGATCTGACGGGCTCTGCCCAGATCCTGATACTCCGGATGGCCTAAGAGGCGGTTCTGGCCGGTGAGATAGACCTGACTCTTGCCGCAATCCTCCAGCACGTGGACGGCATAGTCCACGATAATGGGGATCAGACCGGCGGCAGCGCCGGCGCTGCGGCTCACACGATCCAGAAGTTCCGGTGTGAATTGCTCGGCGGGGATCTCCGTGAGGCTGGCATTCAAAACAGCGGAGAGCAGCTTCAGATCCGTCTCATTGACATTGATCGGCAGCTTGATGAGCTTGTTCTTCACGGTCTCGTCGCTGGTCATGACCACTAAAATGAAGCTGCCACGGTCAGCCGGGAGCACCTCAAAACGGCGCACAGTGACGCAGCCCGTTCGAGCGGTCATGGCGTAGGCAGGAAGGTCTGTCAGCTGGGAGACCAGCTTGCCGACCTTGCTCATGACCCGGTCGAACTCCTGCATGCGGAGCTCCATGGCCTGATTGATGGACTGGGTCTAGTCTACGCTGAGACGATAGTCCTGCATGAGGCGGTCGATGTAGAAACGGTAGCCCGTGGGGCTGGGAATCCGCCCGGCAGAGGTGTGGGGCTGCTCCAAAAAGCCCAGGTTGGTCAGCTCTGCCATCTCATTGCGGATGGTAGCGGAGGAGAAATCCATATCCGGCAGCTGGGCGATGGTCTTGGAGCCTACGGGCTCAGCGGTGCGGATATAAAGATCAACGATGGCCTTCAGAATTTTCTGCTTGCGCTCCGACAATTCCATAATAGCACTCTCCTCCGTTGGGTGTTAGCACTCTTTCCTCCTGAGTGCTAAACCAAATATACACCAATCCTTCTGTAAAGTCAAGAGTGGATGTGAAATATTTTTTGAACAATCTGTGACGATTATTCACAAAGAGAAAAACCGCCTATATAAAGAACCGCCTCTGGCCGGTCAGAGGCGGTTTGGGGTTCTTTATTTGGCCAAGGCTCTATAGAGGAAGGTGACGATCTGGCCTCTGGTGCAGCTGTCCTCGGGAGAGAACTTGCCGTTACCGGTGCCGTTGGTGATGCCGTTCTCCACTGCCCACAGGATGGGCTCGTAGTAGTAGACAGTTTCGGGCACATCGGTAAAGGGATTCTCGCTGCCCTGAGGCTCGGGCTTGCCGCAGGCTCTCCACAGGAAGGTGGCAACCTGACCACGGGTGCAGGTGTCCTCCGGGGAGAAGGTGGTTGCGGAAGTGCCGGTGGTGATCCCCTGCTCCACCGCCCAGAGAATGGCCTTGTAGTAATACATATTCTCAGGGACATCGGTGAAGGGGTTCTCGTCCTTCTCAGGCTCGGGAGAACCGAAGGCACGCCACAGGAAGGTGACGATCTGCCCACGGGTACAGGGATCATAGGGGCTGAAGGTGGTGGGGGTAGTGCCGTTGGTGATGCCCTTCTGCACCGCCCAGAGGACGGGATCGTAATAGTAGCTGCTCTCCGATACATCGCCGAAGGGATTATATATCTCGCCGCATCGAATGCAGCTGCCATCCTCATATTGATGACCCAACGCATCAATATTTCTTCCATTCTCAATCAATTCACCGCAATTGGCACAGTATAGATCTCCTGTGTATCCGTCTTTTGTACATGTGGGGACAATCTCATCTCTTAGCTCTGGCTCTTCATGAATGCAGCCTTGCATAAGGACCTTATCACAAACGGTACAACATAGCGACTTGTATTCCTCAGGCCCTCTCCAATACACTTCATCACCCGATGCAGCATAATGGATGATTGCTTCCGTTATCTCACTTGTATACTCTCCCTTTTGAATGGCATCCCATTGGTTCTTCGTTCCCTTGTAGAGCACATGTTTTAGTTTTGTACTAAACCAAAACGCCCGGTCTTCAATGCTTGTCACGCCATTACCTATTGTCACATTTACCAAGCTAGAACATTCACGCAAAGAACCGCTCTCTATTTTCCTTACACTATCCGGGATTATTACACTAAGTACGTTACTGCATCCCCAAAATGCATAAGACTTAATAGTAGTGATTCCATCAGGAATCACCAATTCATCATATGGGTCACCTAATTCACTCAGAGCTGCACCTTCATGTAGAGGATTTGAGGCTTGATTAACAAATTCTATCCCACACCAGGCCTTCAAATTTGAGATTGTTACTGTTTCTATATTTTCACAGCCATTAAACGCTCCCGAATCAATAAATCTTACACTATCTCCGATGTATATATCTGTCATATTTTTGCAGTTATTAAAGGCATAGTACCCTATTGATTCCACACCGTCACCGACATCAACAAATGATAAACTCTCGCATTCATAAAATGCTCTCTCTCCAATTCTCCAAACACTATTCCCAATGAATATCGATTCGAGCTTAATGCAACCATGGAATGCACTATCGCCTATTTTTGTTACACTGTCCCCGCGGAACGAAACCTCGGTCACATTGTCAAAACCTTCAAAAGCAAAGTTTCCAACTGAGGTAATCCCTTGTAAAATATAGATGCTATCTACATATTCACTATACTTTTTCCAAGGGGCAGGATTTCCCCGGCTATAATCAAGCATTGCTCCTGTTCCTTGAATAATTAACTCCCCGCCTGATTGGTTGACTATCCATTCCAAAGAGCCAACACGACCAACAATGGAAGAAGCTTCTACAGGCGTAGCCAGTTGAGGAAATATAGAAAATACCAGTGCTAACGCAATTAGAACAATCAAATTTTTACGTATTTTACTCATATTATTTCCCTCCAAAGTATTCTACTGTTTTTTCCGTTACTATACATCGAATATTCGATCTTCCAAAGGCCTCCGCTCTTTGTATGTAGCCGTTTACTTCTAGCCAATCAACAATCTCTTTTCGCTTTTCTTTGTTTTCTAAATCCACACACATCACATAATGGTCTTTCGTGTTCTTAGCCGCATCATAAATCTTCTTTAATGCATCCTCATATTCTTTTTTCACGATACATTATCTCCCAGTTACTATCATTTGCAATCCATAAAAGTTTTTTCTCAAATACTAGCAGAATATTCCTCACCTCCTAAAGAACGATAACGAGGAAATATCATTTCGCAACGATGAGTGTTATCAATAGAATGTCCTTTTTCAAGGTCGTAAATTCCTCGTCATGCATATTATATATCTTTTAATTCCCTGTGTCAAGACAAATACAGATAATAATTCCCTATAACTCCTTGCCTAAGGAATTATAATATATGCAAAAGCAGGGGGTGATCGGATGGATCAGGCGCAGTGGTTTGCGGAGCGGCTGACAGAGCTGCGGATGGAAAAGGGCGTGTCCGCACGGGATATGAGTCTGTCTCTGGGACAGAGCGAAAGCTATATCAACAAGATCGAAAATCGGCGTACCCTCCCCTCCATGGCCGGGTTTTTCTATATCTGCGATTATTTTGGCATCTCTCCCATGGAGTACTTTGATAAGGCTTCCAAATCGCCAAAGAAAAGTGCTGAAATTTTGGAAGCTCTTGGCAAGCTCCCTCCCCGGAAAGCAGAGCACGTAATGCAGCTGATTCTTGATCTCAGCGAAAACGAGTAAAACAGACGATGCATTCCCATAGGGCACATCGTCTGTTTGTTTATCAGGAGGGATTTATTGTATGCTAAATTACTATCCCCGGTTGCGGGATCTTCGGGAGGATGGGGATCTTTCCCAGCAGCAGGTGGCGGAGTTTCTGGGCATGAAGCAGCCGCAGTACTCCCGGTATGAACGGGGGCTTCGGGATGTGCCCTCGGATATTCTGATCCGGCTGGCCGGGCTGTATGGTACCTCTGTGGACTATATTCTGGGGCTGACGAATGAGAAAGCGCCCTATCCCAGGCAGAAAATATAAAATCGGAAGTTCTCTCACAGGATGGAGCACTTCCGATTTCGTTTTTCAGGAGAAAGGCAAACAACAGTATGCTACGGCAGTAAAGGTCAATTTAGCTTAGGAACGAATCACGAACGAATCATCATGAATCACGGAGGTATGGGCTCCGCCCATGGAAAATGCACGAAATTCAAATAGATGTTTCTCGAACTGTTTGCTTCCGCCCAAAACCTCATTGCCAATAGAGGTACAGGCTACCGAAAAGCCATGTCATTGCGAGGAGGGCTAAGCCCGACGTGGCAATCTGTTCTCTAAATGTTTCAAATATGTGGGAATTTGGTGCAAAACGGAGGTGTTAAGAATACAGATTGCCACGTCGCTACGCTCCTCGCAATGACATTGCGTAATACGAAACCTTACTCATAGTACGAAATCCTTCCTGATACGGGAGGCTTTGGCTGCGGTAAACTGTTCGACAAATTTCTGTTTATCGGTCTGTTGCAGTTCCGTACGACATCGTAGGGCGGGGGCTTGCTCCCGCTCTACGGTGGTAATTGTTAGTGCAGCCAACAGTTCGTCAAATTTCTGTTTGACGGGATCTATATTCCAAATCCGTGCCGTAGGCACACCTCAGTTTTTAGTCATTCGTCATTCGTTATTAGTTCACAACACTAAGGTGCTGCGGTAAATTGACCTTAATCTCAAAGCTCTGTCCAGGGTTTTGGGAATGCTTGGGGGTTGGGGTCGGTTTTTAGGCGCTTTTCCAGCCAGATGACGTCGTACCAGTTGCCCAGCTTGTAGCCCACTTCTTTAAAGAGGGCGCATTGTTGGTAGCCCAGGGCCTCGTGGAAGCGGACAGAGGGCATATTGGCAGAGGTGACCACGGCGAAGACCTTCTGCACCCCTTGGGCGGTGAGGATGCGCTCCACCTCGGCATAGAGCTGCCGTCCGATGCCCTTGCGGCGGATGGTGGGGGCAAGATAGCAGGAGATCTCGGCATTCCAGCTGTAGGCAGCACGCTCAAAGGCTCGGCCGGCATAGCAGTAGCCCAGAACTTCTCCCCCTTCCTCCCAGACCAGCCAGGGGTAGACAGCCATATGCTCCTGCAGGCGACGGGTAAATTCTGCCTCGGTGGGCAGGATGTATTCAAAGCTGACGGCGGTTTGGGTCACGAATGTTTCATAGATGGCAAGCATGGTGGGGACATCCGCCACGGTGGCTGTACGAATGGACATAATCATCACTCTCCGGAGGTTCATTTTATCACAATTTTGCAAAAAATACAGCTTTTCCTCAGAAATAATCCTTGCAAATCCAAAGAATTCTGCTATACTGTGGGCGAAAGGAAGAGATATGATGAAAAAAATCCGAAAATATTTCCCCTTCGGCTCCCGTGTTCTGAAAACTGCCCTGTCGGTTGCCATTGCCGTGCTTCTCTCCCGGCTGATCACCGACAATACCGATGCTGTGTTTTTCGCTGCTTTCGGTGCCATGCTGGGCATTGAGCGCTCCATCTCCGCTGCCCTGCGGCAGGGTCTGACCCAGGTGGTCAGCGTGGTCTGCGGCACGGTGCTGGGCTATGGGGCGGCGCTGCTGTTCCCCAACTCCACACCGGCAGTGCTGGTAGGGACGGGAATCCTGGTAGTGATCGTGCTGTGCAACCGGCTGAAAATCAACTATGCCATTACCCTGTCCAGCCTGGTGTTTTTATCCGCTACCCTGACCCCTTCGGATGATCTGCTGGGGGATTCCATTCTCCGTGTGGTCTTTACGGCGGGCGGTATTCTGATCGCCCTGCTGATCAACATTGTGATCCGTCCCTACAGCAACAAGCGGCGCATCGTGCAGCTGCTGCGTGAGCTGCAGGGCAAGCTGCTGAAGCAGGCAGAGCAGATCGTGGTGCTGGAGCGTTTCCCCGCTCTGTCGGAGGATCTGGTGCTGGTCAGAAGTCTGGATCAGGAGCTGATCCTCTACCATGAGCAGCGTTTCCTCCGCAGAAAAAACGAAGAAGCCCTCTTAAGCGGCTGCAACCAATTGGTGCAGCGCATGATGCAGGAGCTGGAGGCCATCTGCGGCATGGACTGTCTGGGCGATATTGCCCTGGAAAATCGGGCAATTCTGGAGCAACTGGGTCTGAAAATTCCTGCTGAGCGTCTGCTGCCCAGAAAATGTACCCGTCGGGACACCATTGTGATGAACTACCATCTGGAAAAATTCCTGGCAGGTTACCGCTACTTAAACGAGCTGCTGGATGAATAAAGCCCATCCCCTCCGACATAGGCTGTGTCGGAGGGGATTTTTTTGGATTTGACGACTTTAGCGCTGCGACGGGCGGGCGTTCCCGATCTGGGCGCTTTTCAACAACGGGTGGGGCTGAATCCCACGGGACGGGAGGATGCCCTGACCATGCAGCAGCTGCTGCCCTATTTACTGGGCTATGAACGCTATCTGGTTAAGCCCGGGGACAGCTATTTTTCCATCGCCCGACAGTTTGACACCACGGTGCAGGCCATTCTCACCGCCAATCCCGGGCAGCGCCCCGAGCGGCTGCAGGTGGGGCAGTATCTGACCGTGCCCTATTCATTTTCAGTAGTGCCAACGGATGTACCCTTTAGCTCTCAGCTGCTGCGGCTCTGCGTTCGTGGGCTGATGGCACGCTATCCCTTTCTGTCCCGGCGGGATATTGCGCAGACGGCCTATAACCGGCCGGTGATCCTGCTGAAGCTGGGTCAGGGGCAACGCTCTGTTTTTTATAATGCCAGCCACCATGCCAACGAATGGATCACCACGCCCATTCTGATGAAGTTTGTGGAGGACTATGCCAAGGCAGTGGCAGAGGGCGGCAGGATCTTCGGACGGGACGCACGGCAGTTGTTTCGACGGACACAGCTCTATGTGGCGCCCATGGTCAATCCTGACGGGGTGGATCTGGTGACGGGCGCCATTGTCAGGGGCAGCGCCCAGTATGAGGCCGCCGATGCCATTGCCGCAAATTATCCGTCCATTCCCTTCCCCGAGGGCTGGAAGGCCAATCTGCGAGGGGTGGATCTGAATCTCAATTACCCGGCAGGCTGGGAACAGGCACGGGAGAACAAGTTCGCCCAGGGCTTTACCGCACCGGCTCCCAGGGATTACGTGGGCGAAGCGCCGCTGGATCAGCCGGAGAGTCAAGCCATGGCGGAGATCACGGCGCAGATCAATCCCCGTCTGACCCTGTCCTATCACGCCCAGGGAGAGGTGATTTACTGGAAATATCTGGACATGGAGCCGGAGGGCGCAGAGGCCATTGGCAGGCGCTTCGCTCAAGTCAGCGGCTATACTCTGGAGGACACCCCCTTTGCCTCGGGCTTTGCGGGCTACAAGGACTGGTTCATCCTGACCTACGATCGCCCGGGCTATACCATCGAGGTGGGGCAAGGCACAAATCCCCTGCCACTGGCTGACTTTGACAGCATTTATGAGAAGAATCTGGGAATTTTGACCCTGGGATTGGAACTGTAATTGGGAATTACATAAAAACAGGTCGCCCTTGCCGTTTTGGCAGGGGCGACCTGTTTTATAAGGTGGGATACAGAGGGCGCAGAGCAGGATAGAGGGATTTGAAGATCTGATATTTCTCCTCGTAACGAGCTCTCAGCGCCGGATCGGGGCAGATGCTGCCCGTAATGCGGACGATCTTCGCCGCAGCCTCCTCTACAGAGGCATAAACGCCCCGGGCAACCGCCGCCAGAATAGCGCCGCCGTAGGCCGGTCCTTCCTCGGTCTCCACCAGATCCAGACGGAGATCCAGAACATTTGCCAGAATATTCCGCCAGAGGGGGCTCTTGGCGCCGCCGCCGCAGAGTTTGGAGGAGGTCAGGGAGATCCCCAGACTTCTTGCCACCTCCACAGAGTCACGGAGGCCGAAGGCCACGCCCTCCAGCACCGCCTGCAGAAGATCTGCACGGCCGCTATCCATGGTCATGCCGATAAAGGCGGCTCTGGCCAGCGGATCGTTATGGGGGCTCCGCTCGCCCATAAGATAGGGCAGGAAGTAGACATGGTTTCTGCCCAGCTTTTCCTCCGTGATCTCCTGCTGCAGGGCGGCATAGTCCCGATCCTGCAGAATATCCTCCATGAACCAGCGGTTACAGGAGGCGGCAGAGAGCATGCAGCCCATGAGATGGTACTTGCCGTCGGCATGGGCAAAGGCGTGGAGGGCGTTGTTCTCGTCCACACGGAAGTCCCCGGCGGTGATGAAGACCGTGCCGGAGGTGCCCAGGGACAGGTTGCAGGCGCCGTCGCCTACGGTTCCCGTTCCCACGGCGGCTGCGGCATTGTCCCCCGCTCCGGCGCAGACGATCACATCTTCGGAAAGTCCCAGCGCCGCCGCTAATTGTGGCTTGACCGTACCTACGGTTTCGTAGCTTTCAAAAAGCTTCGGCATCTGCTCTTGGGAAATGCCGCAGATCTCCAGCATTTCCTGAGACCAGCATTTGTTCTTGACATCCAACAGGAGCATGCCCGAGGCATCGGAGTAGTCGCAGGCATGGACACCTGTGAGGCGGTAGACCAGATAGTCCTTGGGGAGCATGATCTTTTTTATGGCCGCAAAATGTGCCGGTTCGTTGGCCTTTAGCCAGAGGAGCTTGGGGGCGGTGAAGCCGGCAAAGGCAATATTGGCGGTATAGGCGCTGAGCTTCTCCTTACCAATCTCCCTATTGAGCCATTGGGTCTCCATGGCGGTGCGGCCGTCGTTCCACAGGATCGCCGGACGGATGACCTGATCCTGCTCGTCCAGGATCACCAGGCCGTGCATCTGGCCGCCCACACCGATGCCGCCCACCTGGGAGGCATCGGTGTCTTTTAGGAGTTCTTTTAAGCCCTCCAGACTCTGCCCCCACCAGTGGTGGGGCTCCTGCTCCGACCAGCCGGGGTTGGGGAAGGACAGGGGGTACTCCCGACTGACTGTGCGGAGGATGGTGCCCTTTTCTTCCATTAAGAGCAGCTTCACAGAGGAAGTGCCCAGATCAATTCCAATAAAATACATAGTTCCTCCTTAGCTGATCCGCTCCGACCAGCCTTCGCTGTCGGTGTCGCCGTCGACGGTTTCGATCCAATCGGGGATGGGAGGCTCGGTGGGTTCTTCGGTGGAGGGCTCGGTGGGTTCTTCTGTGGAGGGTTCTTCTGCTTCCGCCAGTTTTTGATCCAGGCGCATAAGGATGGTGGCGGCTTCCGCACGGGTGATATTATTCCGGGGATTGAAATTGCCGTGGTTATCCCCCCGGATCAGGCCGGTGCGGCTCATGAAGCTGACACTCTCCAGGGCGTAGGGGGCGATCTCTGCGGCATCGGGAAAATCCGTGCTGCCGCTCTCCTCCAGTTCCGCATCCAGTGTGCGGATATAGCGGGCGATCATGCAGGCCGCATCCTGACGGGTCACGTTGTCCAGCGGGTGGAAGGTATTGTCGGGCATGCCGTTGACCACGCCGTTCTCCGCTGCCCAGGCCACATAGGGAGTGAACCACAGGCCGTCCGGCACATCGGTGAAGGGAGCGCTCTCGTAGTTTGTCACGTCCACGCCCTTCATGCGCCCCAGCACCGTCACCAGCATGGCACGGGTCATGGTACTGTTGGGCTCGAAGGTGGTCTCCGTGATGCCGTTCATCAAGCCCTTCTCATAGACATAGTCCACGGAGGCAGCATACCAGTCGCCCTCGGACACATCCTCGAAGGGTGTCGCTGCCCAGGTAGCGGTGAACAGCACCGCCACCACCAGCAGCAAAGCAATGGGAATCAGATATTTCTTCATACTACCTCCTTACCAGAGCAGCGCTTCGCTGAGGGCAACGACCTTGCCGCCCCTGGTGCGGTAGCAGACCACATATGCCTCGCCGTTCCAGCGTGCATAGTTGAACAGGGGGTCATTTTCCTGATACCAGCGCATCAGATTCAGGGCACGTCGGGTGGTTGCACTCTGGCTGATGATCTCCGAAGCGGAGAAGCGCATCATGGTGGGCAGAGCGCCCAAGCGCAGACCGGCACGGAGGTAGGCATTGTAGGTGGCCTCATTTTCCGTGGTGGGCATGGCGGGATAGTGGTACAGGCGGGTGGTGCCACTCCAGAGGTAGGCATCCAGGGGGGTGATCATGGCGATCTTGCGATCGTCGTAGCTGCCTGCGCCGGAGGCAATGCCGGTGTTGATGCCGTAGGGCGCACGCTGGAGGAAGGAGATATAACGGGCGGTGATCTCGTTGGTACCCTCGCCGGAGAAGGCGCAGTTGGGCAGCGCCTCAGAGAGCTTCTTCATCAGCGCCACATTGCCCTGCATGGAGGTCATGCCGTTGACATAGCCTCTGCCGTCATTGTAGCAAAGGAGGCTCTGATCCATATGGAAGCCGTCCACACCCAGTTCCTCATAAACGGCCACCAGGCGCTCTACCAGCAGATCCTGCCAGGTGGGGCTGGCGGGGTTCATGAGCCAGAAGCTGACGGAGTAGGTGGTAGTCCAGCTCTCTAAGAAAGGCTCCTTGGAATAGTCGTCTAAATAACGGTCGTCCTCCAGGGCATATTGGGTATATTCGGGTGCCTCGTCGTCGCAGCCGATGAGATTCACATGGACGAAGACCTTATAGCCCAGAGATTGGATGTAGGCCACATTTTCCTTGATCCCAGCCTTGGCGGTGTAGTCGGGGTAGTTGACATCGTAGTTATAGTAGCGCCAGCCGGGGACGATGACCACCACCTCAGAGGGGTCGATTTCCTTGGCCAGGGCTTCCAGACCGGCAATGCCGTAGGCATCCAGATCGGAGAGCACCATGCTCTGGATCTCACCGACCCACCGGGGCTTGGCGGCATTGATGGCATCCACCCGGAACTTCTCGTCAGCGAACTCCTTATACAGGGCTGCGCCTGCCGTCCAATCGCCCTCGTAGGCAACCACGACCCAGGGGTTGGCGGTGAAGGAGGTGTAGTTATCATAGGGCGCCTGGGGGACGGTCTCCAGGACGAAGTTGAAGTTTGTTCCGTCGTTGCCCAGCCACAGGCGCTTGAACTGGCTGCCGTCATCCTCGTGGTAGACCAGCCAGCCGCCATTCTCGCCCTGAATCAGGAACATCTGGGCATCCCACTCCAGGGCATACTCGATGTAGCTTCTGGGACCATCGTTGGGGAAGGGCGCAGCGTGGGGATTTTCCTTTGTCAGGCGCACACCGCCCCAGGCCGGGAGGATCACATCATAATCCATAGAGAAGGACAGACCCACGCCGATGCCGCCGATGCCGCCGGAGGTAACGGTGGCAGAGGGGATCAGCGCCAGAGCGCCGTCGGGACGGCTCTGGGCAGTGATGGACATGCTGCCGCCGGAGAAGCTGCCGGAGACGGTGCTGCCGCTGACAGACATGGAGGTGGGGCTCTTGGTCTTATGCCAGGTGGCAGAGGCCACATAGGCCTTGTTCACCGTCAAAACGCCCTGGGCGGAGGTGAGGCTGAAGCTGCCCAGATCTGCTGTGACGGGATTGGTGACAATATCCCCCGTAGGATCGGCATAACGGGCATAGTCATTGACCGAGGCAGTGGAGGTCTCGGAGTAGAAGATCCGTGTCACACCGTCCAGCTTGCACTTGACATAGGCACGGACAGCATAGACCGCAGAGGGATCGGTGATGGCGGAGATCTTGTGGGTCAAAAGGTAGCTGTCAGGGTCGCCCACGTTGATGGACTGAGCCACCGCCACATTGGCATTATTCAGATCCGGCTGACGACCATTGAGTTGCTCCGCCTCTGCCCAGACAAAGCCCAGCTCTGTCATGGAATACTCGGCGGTCTGCCCCATGTTGCCAAAGGCCTCCTTAGAGAGGCTGTAGGTAAGGCGCAGGTCGGTCAGGGCGCTGTTTTCGGGGTTCTCACGAATCTGGAAACCCTCGTAAACAGGGACGGGAGAAACCACGGGCATAGCCGCCTCGTTAACGGAGAGATAGGTGGCGGATTCCGTCATGAGCACGTCGCCGTTGATGTTGCTGCCGTTACAGGTGAGGACAATATAGATCCACTCGCCCTTGGCCACCTGGGTGGTCAGGCGGATCTCCGAGAGGCTGTCGGTCAGGGTCAGGGCGGCAGTGTCCGTGGGGTAGATCTGCTCATTGCCCTTGTAGATCCGCAGGAGAGAGGGGCTTCCCTCCAGCACCTGCGCACCACGGCAGGCGTTGACGCTCAACTGCACTTCGCCGCCTACGGGGGCACAGAAGGCCTTGACGGGGTCGGCCTTGGTGGCAGGATGCATCCGGTCTCTGGTGATGAAGCAGTAAGGGAAGATGCTGTCTACGGAGAAGCAATCGGTGAAATTCTCTTCGGTGTTGGAGGCACCGATGTAGTTCATCTCGCTGTAAGTGCCGGTAACCGTGTCCCGATAGAGATAGTGCCAGCCGTTGTTATTCTGCACACCCCAGCCGCCCTCGGTGTCGGGGGCGTAGACATGGTCGGCCTCCTGCTCGGTGCTGACGGTATCGTAGGTGACGCAGTAATTGCTGACCCAGCCCTCACGGCTGGCGGAGGTGGTAAAGCCCTCCATATAGATGCGGTCGCCCTTTTTAACCTCCAGCTTGGCGCTGTGGGAGGTGAAGCCGGCGGTATTGAAGGCGATCTCCGTTGCGCCGTTAAAGCTGACGGCGGTTCTGCCGTGGTAGACACGCAGGCCGATGCCGCTGGGGCCGTGGGTCTGGAAGGACAGGGTCACGGTGCCGGAGGCAGGCATCTCAAAGCTGTAGACCGGCAGGCTGCCCAGTTCGCCGGTGAAGAAGCTCTTCTGATTGATGAACAGCATCTCGTTCATGGCGCTGGGGTTGAAGGCGAAGGCATTCTGCTGCCAGGAGATGGAGGCAGTGGCATCGTAATAATCCAGATTGCGGTAGATGCCGTCGGTATTCTTGTACATATAGTACCAGCCGTTGTTGTTCTGGCTGCCCCAGGCGGCAAAATCCGGAGCGAAGCTGTCGCCTGCCTTGACCTCGGCGGAGACCGTGAGCGTGTTGATGCAGATCAGTCCTGCCAGCAGCGCCAGACACAGAAACAGGCTGAGTAGTTTGTTCCGATTCTTTTTCATAGTTTGTTTCCTCAATTAATAGACACGGCGGAAGTCTTTGACCAGATAACGGGAATCGTCACCGCCGCAGCGCAGATTGGAGCCCACGGCCTCGTAGGTGGCCATACCCACACCCTTGCGGTAATCGTTGCTGACACCGTCATCGGAGATCAGGCTGAGGCTACAATTGCCGGGACCATAGGCGATCATATGGAGCTTGAAACGGGTATCCGGGCGGATGTACTGCTCCGGCTCTGCCAGAGCCAGGAGGGTGCCCTCCTTGACAAAGAGGGGAATATCGCCGGGTTTGGTGTCCCGTTCGATCCATTGGCCACCTGTCAGGCGCTGCTCGGTGTGGAAGTCATACCAGTTGCCCTCCGGGAGCCAAATGCGGCGGTGGGTACCGTATTCATAGATGACGGGCGCTGCCATGAGCCCCTCGCCCAGCATATACTGGTCAAAAATGGGTCTGGCGGTCTTGTCCTCGGGGTAGTCCAGCACCAGCGGACGGACAGGAGGAATGCCCTTCTTGTAGTAATTGTAGTAGGCAGCGTAGAGATGGGGGATCAGGCGCATACGCATTTGCAGCAGTTGGCGCACCTTATCCGTCAGCTCATTT
The DNA here is from genome assembly GCA_017481325.1 of Oscillospiraceae bacterium. The sequence continues at coordinate 17,880 of JAFUPG010000002.1, read as the reverse complement.
GCATTGGGCAATTGGATATCATCCAGATTTTTCCACATATCCCACTGCTTCCAGGGCGGTGTCTTGACCTGATAGCAGTTCAAAACCATCTGGGGAGAGACTACAGCGGCGGCAATGCGGCACAGCAGCTCCTCATCGCTGTCCGCCTGGCGCACCTCCGGTGTCCAGAGAATACCGGAACAGGAGGCGCTGGCCATGCCTCGGACGAAGTCCTCGTGGCGGTAGAGGTCGGAGTAGAGCACATAGGGGTAGGGCGCTGCCAGAGCTGTGGCATTTCTCACCTCGCCCCAGGTGCGCTTATTCTGCTCCTCGAAGATCTCCACCATGGTCTTCTGGTAGAGCGCACCGAAAAGGGTATGCATCTGCTCGCCGTCCAGACCGGAGGGAAATTGGGCAAAATTGGCAAAGCCCCAGTTGGCGGTGAAGTCGGAGCTGTCGCACTCATCCAGCTTGAAACCGCTGAGACCTTCGGCAGCCAGCTTCTTATGGTAGCCGCCGAAGACCCTTCTTGCGCCCTCGGTGTTAAAGTCCGGCACCAGGCCATCCCAGACATAATGGTCACCGGCATAGGGCTTCATGTCCTCAAAAATGGGGCTGTCGGGGTTCACATAGGCATGCTCCCAGAGGTTGACCTTGTAGCCCATTTTGTTGAGCTCCCGCAGCATCTCCTCATGCTTGGGGAAACGTCCCTCGTCCCATTTGTAGGTGCAGGAATAGAAATGGGTCTGCCAGGCAGGCTCAAAGCCGAAAATATCGCAGGGCATCTGCTCTTCCCGAAGGGAACGGGCCAAATGCATAATCCGCTCCTGATCGCCGTGCATATAGGCACGGTACATCACGCCCAGACCCCACAGCGGAGGCAGCACACCGCCGCCGGAGAAGAGATTGTAGCGAGCCAGGGCATCCTTGATGTCCTCGCCGCAGAAGAAGTACAGATCCACGCCACGGGCGGCGGGGATATCGATGAACAGGTTGCCGGAGCCAGACTTGACCCACCAGTGGCCGATCTCCGTACCGGCAGAGGCAAAGCCCTCCTGATCCTGCTTAGAGCCTCGCACCTTGCAGTTGCCCATGTAGAAGGTGGCATAGCGTGCCGTATCCACCAGCACGCCGTAGCCATGGGTGGACAGATAGAAGGGCACGGGGGCATGGCTGTCGCCGGTGTCCGCCGTGGGGTCGGAGTTGGCACGGAGCTGCTTCTTCAGGCCGGTCTGACGGAAGGATTTCAGCATCAGACCCATGCCGTAGAGATCCTCCGCAGGATCTAAGGGCAGCTCCAGCAGGCAGCCGCCTGCTCTCTCACGGAAGGAGACAGCCTCCTTGGGGAAAGGCAGCGCAGCGTCAGACAGAGCATTGAGGGCATCGTAACAGGGCTGAGGCTTTAAGACGGACACCGGGGTCAGTTCTTCCGGTGTGCCAAAGGAAAGGCGGTAGATACCGTTTGCAAGTTTCATAGTGTTCCCTCCTCATAAAAAAAGGAATCCTGCTGCGCCTTTTGGACAAAGGCGCAGGGATTCCCGGAGTTGTTATAGCTTTCTCACAGACTGTCGCAGCAGCAGATAGGGCTTGATGGAGATCTGCTCACTATCGGGCTCTTCGCCCTTCTGGTAGGCCTCGACATCCCGGAACAGCAGGTCGGCCATGTTGTCGCCGATGAGCTGCATGGGATGGGTGATGGCGGAGATCTTCAGATACTCCAGCCAGGCACTGTCGTCATAGGCCATAATGCTGAGATCGTCCGGAATCTTCAGGCCGCAGGCATCGCAGGCCTTCAGAGTTGCCAGAGTAATGGGACCGGTGGCGCTGATAATGGCGGTGGCACGGTAGCCCACGATCTGACCGGCAATGAGTCCGTCCAGGCCGGAGGCGAAGGGCAGATTCAAAATACCGGGTTCAGGATCTACGCCATATTCTTCACAGGCACGGCGGTAGCCTAAGGTCTTTGCGGGGATATCCTGGTTAAACGAGTACTCTGTGAAGATGATGCGCCGATGTCCCTGCTCCAGGAGATATTTGGTTGCGATGTAAGCGCCCAGCTCGTCGTTGACCATGACCGTGTTCATATTGTCGTAGACCGGTCGCAGAAGCTGCACCGTACCAATGCGGTTGCTGCGCATGATCTGGTACATATCCTCATTGCGACGGGAGACGGGAATGGTCAAAACGCCCTCGGCACGGGTGGAGATCAGAGATTCCAGAGAATTGCGTTCCTTTTCCGCATTCTCCTCGTTATAAGCCAGCAGCAGTCGGTAGCCTTCCTGTGCCACTCGCTTCTCGATATGCTGCGACAGCGATGCAAAGAAACCGTTGTTGGGGTCAGAGAGCATCAAGCCGATGATGCGGCTCTGCTGATTGCGGAGACTGCGGGCAGAGAAATTGGGATAGTAGCCCAGCTGCTTGGCAGCCTCAAACACACGCTTTCTGGTATTGGGGTCGATATAGACATCCTCCCGATAAGCCCTGGAAACCGTGGACTGGGAGACCTTTGCAAGGCGTGCAACATCTCTGCTGGAAACCATAGATTTTCATCCTCTCTACGTTCTGACAATAGCGCCTGCCGTCCCCTCAGCGCATTTTTGAGAGGGGACGGGGCGTAATGTTGTTATTATAGCAGATATATTGCTTTTTTGTTACATTATTTTCCTTTTTTCTTCTTTTTCAGGAAGAAAAGCGCTGCTGCGGCCGCCAGAAGTGCGCCGCCACCGCCCAGGCCGATCCAGAGCCAGGGAGCGCCCTTGTCGCCCTCCCCTTCTGTGCCCTGGGTGGAGGGCTCGGTGCTCTCCTCCGTGGGCTCGGTAGGTGCTTCCGTGGACTCCGTGGGAGCCTCGGTGACGGGGATGTCCGGGACATCGGGAACGTCGGGGGTGTTGTCGCCGGTGGCCTCCCGGGGATACTCCGGCCACTGGGTGCGGACGGCATCATTATAGGAATTGTAACGGGCGCAGACTCGCACGTTGGTGGCATCGAAGCTGTTGTTGGCATTGATGGCATCCACTACAATGGCCAGATCGTCACCCTGCGCCACCTCCACGGTGATGTGCTTGATGGTCACGGAGTTATCCAGCTGATACCAGTCCTCATTTTCCGGCCAGATCTTCTCGCCGTTGTGATAGATGGCGATACCGGTGCCGGTGAGGCTGTTCTGTGCCGCCTGCATCCAGGCCTGGAAGGAGATGCGCAGCTTGCCGCCGGAGGGGCAGGTAAAGACCTTGGCAGGAGAACCCTTGACAGCGGGGTGCATCTCCAGCTCCTTGATGAGCAGATACTCATAACCGCCGTCAGCAGTACCCTGGAAATTATTGTCCGAGCGGACAAAGGCCAGGCGGCGGAAGAGGCCGTCATCCTTATCCAGATAGGCAAAGCTCCAGTGGTTATTATCCTGCTTGCCCCAATCGTCCATATCGGGCATATAGACATGGGCCTGACCATAGCCGCCCTCCTGATCGTTTTCCGTCAGGTATTCCACGCCGTAGAAGCTGATCCAGCCCTCACGGTTGACCCCACGGGTGCCGCAGTAGAGGTAGATGAAGTCGCCCTTCTTGACCTCCAGCTCCAGGGTGTGCTCCGTGAAGCCGTTGTACTGGCCGGTGGTATTGTAGGAGAAGCTGTCCTTATAGTAGCCGTTGTGGTAGACGCTGGTATAGATATCCTCCCGGCCGTGGGTGCGGATCTTCAGGCGAACCGTGCCGCCGGAGGGACACTTGAATGCATAGACGGGGCAGCTTCCGTTCTCGCCGATGAAGAAGCGGTCATTCTTCATAAAGAGCATCTCGCCCATGAGGAAGGGGTCGAAGGCAAAGGCATTGCGCTGCCAATCGATGGAGGCGCCACCGCCGTAGTAATCCAGATACTCGTAGCGGCAGGTCATATTGTCGTAGTACATATAGTACCAGCCGTTATTATTCTGCTTCATGACGTCAAGATCGGGGGTGTAGACTGTTCCCACGATGCTGTTGTCCTCTTCCTCCACCAGATCGTTGGTGGAGAGGTACTCCACACCGTAGTAGCTGACAAAGCCCTCACGAACCTGGGTCGTGCCGTCGGCCTCCATGTACAGCCAGGTACCCTGCTTGACATCGAGAATGTACTCGTGCTTGGTGTAGCCGGCCTCGGGGCCGTCGGTGCTGAGAGAGAAAGTATCCACCACGGTCTTATTCTGAGACAGAGTCATGGACAGCTCCGAAGGGCCGTGGGTGACGAAGGTCAGCTTGACCTGACCGCCCACGGGGCAGAGGAAGCCATAGACCGGGCTGGTGGCCAATTCACCGAAGAAGAACTTCTGACGGGCAATGAAGTACATCTCCTGATCCACATTGGGGTTGGAGGCGTAGGCATCCCGCTGCCACTCGATGGCGGCGGTGCTGTCCCAATAGGTCAGCTGATTGTAGACATTGTCAGCGCCTTTGTAGAGGTAGTACCAGCCGTTGTTGCCCTGAGTTCCCCAGGCTTTGGTGTCGGGGGTGTAGATCAGCTGATCGGAGATCTCCTCCTTCTCGTCGTTGACGGAGAGATAGGTGACGGAATAATCCTTGACCCAGGCCTCACGGTCAGCGCCGGTGGCGGAGATGACCAGATAGATCCAGGTGCCTTCCTTCACATCCACGGTCAGCTTGGTGGTGGCATAGCCTGCATCGGGGCCTTCAGTGGTGAAGCTCACGGTCTTCAGAAGCTCGGAATTCTTGAAGATCTCCATCTGCATGCTGTTCTGGCCGTGGGTGGATACGCTGAGCTCCACCTGACCGCCACGCTGCGCCTGATAAGCGTAGACCGGCTTGGAGCCGTTCTCGCCGGTGAAGCACTGGGTGCGGTTGATGAAGAGCATCTCGTTCATCACAGCGGGGTCAAAGGCATAGGCATTGCGCTGCCAGGCAATGGCAGCATCGGCGCCGTAGTAGTCCAGGGGCAGGTACTGACCGCCGACATTTTTGTACATATAGTGCCAGCCGTTGTTGTTGCCGCAGCCCCAGTGAGCCATGTCGGGAGCGCAGGTCGTTCCGACTTCGGGAACGATGGGCTCGGGGTCCTCGGGGTTCTCCGGGAGGATGGGGTCGTCAGGCTCATCGGGATCATCGGGCAGGTCGGGATCGTCGGGCTGATCGGGCAGCTCCGGCTGCTCATCCACTGCCAGATACTGCGCCTTGAAGCTATCGATCCACAGTTCACGGTCAGCGCCGGTGGCGGAGATGACGATATAGAGCATATCGCCCTGGTTCACATTGGCGGTGACGGTCTGGTTGGTAAAGCCGTTGGTATTGGGGGTGATGGCAGCCAGCTCCGTATCCCCCTGCAGCACCGTAACACGGAGGGTACTCTGGCCGTGGGTGCGGAAAGTCAGCTGCACCTGACCCATGTGCTGCGCCTTGTAGGCGATGACGGGGAGGCTGCCCAGCTCGCCGGTGAAGGCCTGAGTCTTGGAGATGAAGAGCATCTCGTTCATCACATTGGGGTCAAAGGCAAAGTTGTTCTGCTGCCAGGCAATGGGGGCATCGGCACCGTAGAAGTCCAGCTCATGGTAGCTGCCGTCGGTGGCACGGTACATATAGTACCAGCCGTTATTGCCCTGCGTGCCCCAGGCGTTGAGGTCGGGGGCATAGGCGGGCAGCTCCCGGGGATCCTCGGGATCTTCGGGGTCTTCGGGCTGCTCGGGATCTTCGGGATCTTCCGGCTGCTCCCCGGTGGAGAGGTATTCTGCCTTAAAGCTGTCGATCCACAGCTCACGGTCAGCGCCGGTGGCAGAGATGACAATGTAAAGCCAATCTCCGGCAGAGACATTGGCGGTGACCGTCTGGGCGGTGAAGCCGCCGTCAGCGCCGGTGGTGTTGGGGGTGATGGAGGCAAGCTCACTGCCACCCTTGAGCACCGTCACACGGAGGCTGCTCTGGCCGTGGGTACGGAAAGTCAGCTGCACCTCGCCGGACAGGGGCGCTTTGAAGCCATAGGCAGGAACACTGCCCAGCTCGCCGGTGAAGCAGGAGGTCTTGCTGATAAAGAGCATCTCGCCCATGACATTGGGATCAAAGGCAAAGTTGTTCTGCTGCCAGGGGATGGCGGCGGTGGCATCGTAATAGTCCAGCTCATGGTAGCCGCCGGAGGTATCACGGTAGAGGTAGTACCAACCGTTGTTGCCCTGGGTGCCCCAGTTGTCCATATTGGGGGCATAGACCGTGACATTGGGGTCGATGGGAGGCTCGGTAGGCTCCTCGGTCTCGCCGCCTTCCCCTACGGAGAGGTACTTTACGTTAAAGGTATCGATCCAGACCTCACGGTCGGCAGCGGTGGCGGAGATGACAATATAGAGCCAATCTCCGGCGGCCACGTCGGCGGTGACGGTCTGCATGGTGAAGCCGCCAAGAGGGCCGGTGGTATTGGGGGTGATGGTGGTCAGCTGGCTGCTGCCCTTGAGAACAGTGACCTGCATGGTGCTCTGGCCGTGGGTGCGGAAGCTCAGCTCCACCTTGCCGCTCTCGGGGACTTGATAGCCGTAGACCGGCTTGCTGCCCAATTCACCGGTGAAGGCCTGGGTCTTGGAGATGAAAAGCATCTCGTTCATGGCGCCGGGGTCAAAGGCAAAGTTGTTCTGCTGCCAGGGGATGGCGGCGGTGGCATCGTAGAAATCCAGCTCATGGTAGTTGCCGGAGGTATCCTGATAGAGATAGTACCAGCCGTTGTTATTCTGGGTGCCCCAATTGTCCATATTGGGGGCGTAGCTGTCGCCCTCGACCACAGCGGTGGCCACGGTGACAAAAATACCGCACAGGAGGGAGAGTGCCAGCAAAACAGCCATCAGTTTCTTCAGTTGTTTCATTGTTCGTTCCTCCTTTACCTGGTATAGATCAGGGGATCGCCCCAGAAGGCGTAGTCATAGGCGCTGCCTGCACCGGAATCTACGCAGAGGGTCAGGATGATGGTCTGCCCCCGGTAGTCACTCAGGTCGATAGAAACATCCTCATAGCCGCCGGCACCTGCCTTGGCCTGAGAGAAGACCTCCTGACCGTTGATGAGAATGCGGAAGGTCACGCCGTCGGACATGCCGGAGCCGGTCTTCATGGCGATGGAGGTATCGAAACGGGCGCTTTCCGTTTCCGGCAAAGTGATGAGCCAGCTGTACTGGGAGGTGCCGGTCTGGGGCGGATGCTGGAAAATGCCGTTGCGCAGCTCGTAGTTGCTCTCGGCAACCTGCTGCTGGGGTGCCAGGTCGCCGGTGGGGGCAATGGATTCGCCGGAATCCATCAGCCAGGCGGCCATGCCGGGATAGACCGTCATATCGGTCTCGTCAGAAATGGCCTTGGGGGCATGGAGCAGCCAGACCGTGTCGGAAATATTGGCGGTGATGGCATAGTTCTGATCCCCCAGATCCTCCATGGTGGCGCTGCCCAGGAGGGAGAGAATGCCGGTGACGGCATCGTGGGTCTTGACGGTGTAGGTGATCTCACGGGAGACCTTGCCGGTCATCTGCTCTACCATGGGCGCTACCACATGGCAGGAGTCATTACGGGGCGTTCCGCCGGTGTAGCACTCGATGCGGATGGTGACGGTCTTGCCCTCAAAACGGGTGAGATCCAGACTCAGGGGCAGTGCAATGGCGGTGGTGCAGAAGATCTCTGCGGTCTCCATATCGCTCTGATCCCCCTCTGCCCAGGCGTAGACCTTGAATACCACGCCGTCAGAGCCTGCGGCGCTCTCGGCGCTGGCCAGCTGGAAGGAGGCGGAGAAGGTGGCATTGCCCACCACTTCCAGAGGCACATCCACCTCGTACCAGCTGTAGCCCAGGTCGATGATCTCGTCTACCCAGGGGGGATGGAACATGAGGCGGTCGCCCATATGGCGCACCTGACCCTGATCGGAGAAGGTGTACCAGAAGGACTGCATGGAATTGAAGGTACCGGAGGAATCGGTCTTGCCGTCGAAGAGGACTTCACCGGCACGCATTTCGCCGTCATAAGCCAGCAGATCGATCTCGATCTTGTTGGAGGGGATCACCTCGTCAAAGGCGATGGCGGTATACTCCGGGTTACTGATAAAGCCACGGGTGGTGAGATTGTCCTCCAGAGAGGTAATATGGGTGGCATTGTCATCTCTGGGGGTGGAGGTCAGGTAGTAGGTGGTGTCCTCACGGAGGCCGTGGAGGCTCTCGCTGTCATAGAGCACCCAGCCGGGAAGGCTGCGGTCGGTCTCGTAGGAGGTGACATTGTGGACAAAGACCGTGGTGAAATTCTCCTCAGCGATATTGGGGTAGAACTTGATATCCTCATCGGTCTCGATCCACTCGGCGATAGTACTATCATTGAGGACGTAGGACATAATGGCCTTGTCAGACCAATCACCTGTGTTGATGATGGGGTTATGCTCCGCATAGAAACGGGCATCTTCCATAATGAGCTTGAAGCTCTCGGTGGGTTCATCGAAGGAGGCCACGGACTCACGGTAGAGGCAGGGCAGGGTGCCGGAGCGCATATTGCCTGCTCGGTACCAGGCCAGGAACTGCTCCTCATATTCCTCGTCGGCGGTGGTCAGGGCGGGATAGTGGTAAATATCCGTATATTCGGCGTAGAGGACGGTGGTCACAGGCAGGATCTGCTGAAAATAAGCATCGCTCCACACGTCGGCATTGGAGTCCAGACCGTAGACGTGCTGCTGCAGGAAATCGGCATAGACCATATTGAACTCGTTGATGCCCTCGCCGGAGAAGGCGATGCCGGGCAGTGCCTCTGCCAGACGGCGCTGCAGTTCAACATTGCCCTGCATGGTGGTCATGCCGTTGACCAGGCCACGGCCGTCATTGAAGCACAGCAGGCTCTGATCCAGGTGGATGCAGTCGGCGCCGGTGTCCTTGACCACCTGCACCATGCGCTCTACCATAATATCCTGCCATTCTACGGAGGCCTGGTTCATCTGGCCGAAGCGGTAGTCCTTGCCGAAGGCGGTGTAGCCCTCCACAATGGTCTCCCGGGTGTAGGCATCCAGGCAGGCAAATTCGCTCAGACCCTCCTCCCACTCGTTGGAGGAGAAGGAGCAGCCGATCATATTGCAGTGGAGGCTGACCTTGAAGCCCAGGGAATGGGCATAGTCGATTTTCTCCTTCAGGCCGTCTGCAGGCTCGTAGTCGGGGTAGTTGGTGTCGTACTCATAGGCTCTCCAGCCGGGCACCTGGATCAGCACCTTGGTGGGATCCACCTGCTGAGCCAGCAGATCCAGCTTCTCCAGAGAGTCGATGTCGTCCATCCAGACCAGGGCGATGTCGTCCACCCAATCGGGCTGGCTGACCGCTGCCTCGTCTAGGCGGAAGGTCTCGTTGGAATAGGCCTTGTAGAGCAGAGTGCCGTCGATCCAATCCCCCTTGTAGGGGATCACGCTCCAGGTGACGGTCTCGAAATTGCTATAGTCCGTAAAGGGAGCCTGGGGGATGGTGTGAACATCCAGATAGAAGTTCTCGCCGTCGTTGGTGATGTTCAGACCCTTAAACTGGGTACCGGCATCTCTGGCATGGATCAGAACACCGCCATTGGTACCCTGGATCAGGAACATCTGCGCCTGCCACTCTCTGGGGTAGGCCAGATAGGTACGCTTGTCATAGATCTCGGGCTGCTCTTCGTTAAGGCAGATGCCGTCCCAGGCAGGGATGATCACGGAGTATTTCATGGGCACGGTAATGCGGAAGCTCACATCGGAGATGCCGCCCTCTTTGGCGTACATACTCTGGACAATGTCCATAGAGCCGTCGGTCTGAGCGGTAAAAGTGGTGGTGAGCTCGGTATTCCCATCCCAGTTCTGGGTGACCTTTGCCTTGGTATCGGAGAAATCCGTGGTGATCTGGGAAGGGCTGCTTTGGAAGGTCTTGGCGCTGCCGTCGGAATAGGAGAAGCTCTCGCTCTCCTCCTGCAGGGAGATGGCCAGACGGGCATAGGGGGTGATCAGGTCGCCGTACTTCTCGTCGTACTGGACACCGTCCATCTCACCGATCTCGCCGTAGTCCTTCTTCTCCTGGGTAGGCTGGGTGGAGGGCTGGGTGGAGTCCTCCGTATCCCCGTCCGGTTTTCCGCAGGCGGCAAACAGACCCAAAAGCAGGCACAAGGCCAGCAATAAGGCCGTCAGTCGCTTGTATGTCATTGCTGCGCTCCTCCATTCTGTGACAGGTAGCGGTCATAGGCGGACTGGTAAGCGCCCAGAACAGCATCGATATTGGCAGCCTCCAGCTCCGCAAGGAACTGATCCCACTGCTCACGTGCGCCGCCCTCCTGGAGCCAGGTGGCTACATAGGAATTGACAATATTGTTCACATAGATCTCATTCTGGGTGAGGATATCCATCTCCTCCTCGGTGTACCACAGGTCGGGCAGGTACTCCAGCTCGGCCAGGTATTCCTCGGAACCGGCCGCTCTCTGACCGGCAATGATCAGGGCTGCGTCCTGGGGATATTCCACCACGGTGTCGTAGTACTCGTCCAAAATGACCAGGCCGCCGTAGACGGGGGTGCTTGCCCAGCGCATCTCGTTGATGGACTCATAGCCCTCCTTCAGGGCGGGAGTGCCGTCCTCGTTCATATCCCAGACCAGAACGCCATTCTCGTCACGGACATAGACATAGTCCTCGGTACCCCAGTTCAGCAGGACGGATTCCTCGGGAGCCAGACAGAAGTCGATGAAACGAGCAGCCAGCTCGGGATATTTGCAATTGGTGGTAATGATGCAGCGGGTGGCGGAGGTCATCTCCGTCTGGTTATAGTGGATGCCAGAGAGGTCGCCGTTGGGTCCCGTAAGACGGGGCAGCGGCACATAGTCCTCACGGCGCTCGGTGCTGATGGTGATCTCGCCCATGGGGTCAAACATCTGCACAGAGGCCACAATGGGCTCTTCCGCATTGATCTTGGCCAGCACACGGGCACGGGGGTCGCCGGACATGGGAGCGGAGTAGGAGTCCGCATCAATGAGGCCGTCGGCATACATCTGATAGATATACTCCACAGCCTCCAGGAAGCCCTCCTGGGTGGCGGTGTTGATGACCTTACCGTCCTTTACGGACAGGTGGGCAAAGTTGTCGTTGACACCGAAGCAGGATACGATCCAGTGGTAGCCCTCGTAGGAGTCGTAGCCGCCGTACTGGAAGGTGAAGGGGATCTCGTCGCTTTCGCCGTTGCCGTTGAGGTCATTGGCCTTGACCTGCTCCAGGAAGGAACGGTACTCCTCCAGGGTGGTGGGAACATCCAGACCCAGGGCATCCAGCCAGGGCTTGTAGACATAGATGGGGCCGGGGGACATACCCAGGCCGTACATCTCCTCTACATAGGGCACGCCGTAGATGTGGCCGTCGGGAGCGACGGAATTCTGCTTGTACTCGGGGCGCTTTTCATAGATGGTGGCCAGGTTGGGCATATAGGTATCCACCAGGTCATCCATGGGGCGGAAGAGGTTCTCGTCCATGTACTGGACAACTTCCTTCTTGTTAATGGAGTTCATAATGATATCGGGCATATCCTCGCCGCCGGCCAGCATCAGGCGCAGCTTTTCGCTGGCCATGGACTCGGAGCAGAACTCCCAGATGATGTCGATGCCGGTCTTCTCCTCCACATACTCCGTCCAGAGCATGTCGTTGGGGTCGATGGCATTGGCATTGAGGGCCACAAAGATCCGCAGAGAGGCGGTCTGTCCCTCCTTGACAATGGGCAGACCCTCGGTGTTCATAAAGGCAGCCAGGGTCTCGGGGTCATTGGTGATATAGCCTTCGGGCTCGTCGGAGTCGCCGCCGCCACAGGCCGCCAAAGACAGCACCATGGCCAGGATCAACAAAAGAGCGATCAGTTTCTTTTTCATCAAAAGTTCCTCCTTTAGTCTTTAATGCTTCCGATCATGACACCCTTCTTGAAATGCTTGATCACAAAGGGGAAGAGGATCATCATGGGAAGACAGGCAACAATGATAACGCCGTACTTCATCTGTTCGGCGATGAGGGCACGCTCGGCAATGCTGGCAGCGCTGCCGGAGGTCATGCCGCTGGAGATCTGGTTCTGGATCAGCAGCTCACGCAGGATCAACTGCAGAGGGTATTTGTCGGGGTCATCCAGATAGAGCAGGGCGCTGAAGTAATTGTTCCAGTGGCCAATGGCATAGAACAGGGTCATGACGGCAATGATGGGCTTGGACAGGGGCAGAACCACCTGGAAGAAGGTCTGGAAATCGCCGCAGCCGTCAATGGTGGAGGCCTCGATCAGTTCCCCGGGAATGCTGGTCTCCATAAAGGTCTTGGTGACGATGATGTTATACACAGAGCAGGCGCCGGGCAGGATCATGGCCCAGATGGTATCCAGCATGCCCAGCTTCTTAATGACCATGTAGGTGGGGATCATGCCGCCGGAGAAGAACATGGTAAAGGCGAAGAGAAGCATAATGGGTCGTCTGCCGAAGAGGCGCTTGCGGCTGAGGGCATAGCCCGCAGGCAGGGTCACCGCCAGATTGATCAGAGTGCCTACCACGGTGTAGATCACGCTGTTTTTATAGCCGATCCAGATCTCCTCGTACTCCAGGATCTTCTTGAAGCCCGAGAAGGTGATATCCTTGGGCAGGAGCAGCACCTCGCCGCCGTTGACCGCCGTGGGAGAGGAGAAGGAGGCGATGATCACAAAATACAGGGGGTAAGCGATGATGATAATAACCACGATCATCAGGAGTGTCAGGAAGAGATTGAAGATCATATCCCCCTTGGAGTCCCGAATGCGGTTGGGATTTTTCTTTCTCATCTGCCCACCTCCTTAGAACAGACCGCTCTTGGTGGTCTTCTTACTGATGTAATTGGCCAGCAGGAGCAGGGCGAAATTCACCACGGCATTAAAGAGGCCGATGGCGGTGGAGTAGCTGTACTGGGCGTTTTGCACGCCGATTTTGTATACATAGGTGGAGATGATCTCCGTCTGCATGATGTTGGTACCGGCCTGCATAAGGAGGATCTTGTCATGGGCAACGGACAGGAGGCTGCCCACATTCATGATCAGCATCATGACAATGGTGGGCACCATGGCAGGCAGATCGATGTGGCGGATGATCTTCCAGGTAGATGCGCCGTCCAGCTTGGCGGCCTCATAAAGGCCGGGGTCAATGCCCGACAGAGCAGCCACATAGATGATGGAGTTAAAGCCCATGGCCTGCCAGATGCCGCTGAGCACGAAGATCAGGTCAAACTGCTCTCCGTTGGCATAGGTAATGGTCTCCTGAATACCAATGGCCTTGGCGATGACATTAAAGACACCGTTGGGGGCAAAGAAAATGGACATCATACTGACCAGAACCACCGTGGAGATGAAATTGGGGATGTAGGTAATGGTCTGCACCGCCTTCTGGAAGCGGCGATAGCGGACACGGTTAATGAGCAGAGCGAAGAGAATGGGCACGGGGAAGCCGATGATCAGGCACTTGAGGCTGATGCGCAGGGTGTTGCCCAGGGTGTTGGTAAAGATGTTGGAGTCGAACCACATCTTGAAATACTTCAGACCCACCCATTCACTGCCGAAAACGCCCTTGCTGACCTTGTAGTCCTGGAAGGCTGCCAGCACACCGTACATGGGCACATAGCAGAAGACCACCAGCCAGATCAGAGCAGGCAGCAGCATCACATACAGCCGCCAATCCCGGAAAAAGCGCCGCCAGCCCGAGACACCCCGCCTTTTTTTGGTCAGGGAGCTCATGCTTCAGCCTCCTTTAAGGGGCGAACCGTCAGCTTGCGGAAGGTCACAGCGCCGTCGGAGACGAAGGGGATGATCCGCTTCTGCTGATATTCGTACATTCTGGCAGAGATGGCATAGGCATCGTCCAGCCAGGCGGTGACGGCAGTGCCGTCCAGAAGCACCGTCAGCTTGTGCCAGATACCGGTCTCAATGGGCACATTGCGCTCAATGTCAATATGCTCGCAAACACGGTGGGTACGGTCGAAGACCAGACGGCTGTGATCCGCCTCCAGACGAAGGTAGTAGCCCTCGTCACCGGCCTCGTCCGCATGGAGGGTGATGCCTGCATCACGGGTACCGGGAGCCAGCAGCAGTTCTGCCTCGATCATGCACTTCTCCGGCAGTTCCTCGGACACGCAGGCGGCAAAGCCGGAGGCCTCACGGAGGAACAGCTCCTCCGCTGTCTGACGGAATTCTTTCAGCAGAGGCTTGCAGCAGATGGGCTTGGCCTCACAGAAGAGTTCGGGCATGGCATCGGGCATTTTGACCCGCAGCTCGCCGTTTTCCAGCTGGATCAGCTCATGCACCACCAGGCAGCCACCCCACTGCCACACACCGCTGTCCGTATCGCCGGTACGGGTGGGATTCCAGCCGAAGATGTAGCGCTTCTCGCCGTCAAAGGCAGTCTTGCCGGCATAGAAGGCTCTGCCGTCGAAGGTGTTGTTCTTCGGGGCCTTCCAGGGGCCGGTGACCTTGTCGGAAATGCGGTAATAGGTGCGCAGGCCCTCGGATTCGTTGAAGGTGGAGTAGATAAAGTACCAGTATTTGCCCCATTGGAACAGCTCGGGGCACTCGGGACACCAGCAGTTGGAGGGCGACCAGAAGCTCTCCTCGCAGTAGGTCCAGTGGTCTAAGTCCTGAGACTTCAGCAGGCCGGTTGCCCCACGCATACGGTCGGGGCCGGTCTTTTTACGGGTGCAGAGGAGCATCCACCAGCATTTCTCCTCCTCGTTGTAGAAAACGAAGGGATCTCGCCAGTCGTTGAGCTCGATATCCAGCCCCTCGGGGGCATAGAAGGTGAGATCCAGACGCTTTTCCCAGGTCTTGCCGTCCTTGCTCACGGCATGCATCACCGCTTCTTTTCTGCCGCCCCGGCTCATGAAGTGGTAATTGTGGCCGGTGTAGAAGATGTGCTGCAGCCCCTCGTGGATCACCACGCAGCCGGTGTAGCAGAAGAGATCCTGCTCCTGATTGCTGCCTCTGAGGATCATGTCCCCCTCTTCGGTGAAGTGGACGCCGTCGGTGGTACTCAGGCGGCGGTAGATGGTGCCCTCGGTCTGACCGTCAAAGCCACGGTAATCGTGGAGGTAGTAGACCTCAAAGCAGCCTCGTTCTTTATTGTAGTAGGGGATGAAATCGCCGCAAACGCCGTCTTTCGGTAAGTAAAACACTTGCATAGTTTATCTCTCCTATTTCATATATTTTTGCCTGCGGCTGTCTCCGCAGTTTCGTCTTCAATGTCCCTGAGATCCAGGTCAAAGGGTGCCAGCGCCCAGAGCCCCACCCGATCGAATACGCCGGCATCTGTAAGATCTCTGGTCTGAGCATAGCTGAGGCGATCTGCCCGGTGCAGCGTCTTGCCCTCTAAAATCAACTCGTCCTTTTGGGTGCGAACCAGCCGAATGGGCAACTCACGCTCCCCTTCCCGAGCCGTAAAGGCACGGCGCACATTGGGTTCCAGTTGGAGGCCGCCGTTCACCGGCGACAGCTGCAAAATCAGCTGCTCCGGCGCTCTTGTCACACGGATCACCTCCGGCGGTCGCCAGCGCAGCTCCCGTCCGTAAAGCACGTGGAGCACCTGGGAGGCGATCTGCCGCCCAATGGTCAGGTTGGAACGGGCGGAATTGTGGATCTGATCATAGAGCCTTAATCCGGCCGTGGGCAGCAGGTAGACCCCCTTATGGCGGCTGCACTGCTTCTGCTGTTCCCGAATGCCGGCCCAGGCAATGTCATCTTCGGGAATTCCGGGGGCGGCAAAGCCGTTGAGCTGGCAGGTAAAGAAGGGCAGATTCGCCTGGCCGACGTCCTTGCGGAAGGCCTCTACCATGGACAAAAATCGCTGCCCGTAGTTCCCTGTGTTATAGTCCAGCGCATCGGCGCAGCCCTGATACCACAGGACCCCCCGGATCGCTCCGCCATCCCTGACCGTATCCAGCGCCGATTGATACAGGACACCGCCGGGAACCCAGCTGCTCATGGGAGAGCCGCCAATGGCCGCCGGAAGCAGTCCTACCGGCACCCGGGTCTCCCGAAACAGGCTCTTGGCGAAGATCAGCCAGGGGGAGTGCGCCGGCATACAGACCTCCATAACGGGACGGATGCTGTCCGTACCGTCGTTGATAGGATGGGCTGCCAGATCCCACTTTCCGTTGAGGCGCAGCACGCTGACACCCATACAGGGAGGATCGGGAATGCTGTCTCTGGCATAGCCGGCGGCATTGCTCTGGCCCGCAATGAGGAACAGGTCACCGGCAAAAAGGTGCTGGCGGAAATCGCCGGAAAGGGCATCGTCAAACTTCATATCATCGGTCTTGGCGCAGGTCTCCAGCCGGTAGGGGCCGCCCACGGGCACACGGAGCACCGCCTCCCAGTATCCGCCGCCCAGCGGCTGTGCTGCCTTCCAGGGTTGGAGGATTCGCCCGTTTTTCTCAGAAACAAGGCGGGTATAGACCGTGCCCGGTGCCTCCTGTGTGCGCTGACAAATCTGCAGGGACGGGGATGCGAAATTGCCCCTGCGGGCAAACACCTGCCAGTCCAGAGCGCCTCTTTCGATAGATACCGGTCTTCTTTGCGGCATAGTACCCCTCCTTTCGTATGACTACGTTTTTATATTACCACCATTTTATACATAGCGCAAGAAAACATATTCAACAAAATATCAGCGAATTTTTTGGTGAAAATACTCAATTCCCCTTGATTTATAAGGTCTTTACAGAGCTTACTTTATGAATTCACCGCAAATTCCCTTTCCTGACTACGTAGTCAGAATCATATCAGAAAATGCCCTTCTCCGGACGATCCCTTGCGGAACATCCGAAGAAGGGAAATATGGGGCAAATTGGCTATTGGCTCTGCTTGCGGTAGTTCTTGGGGGTTAGACCGGTTTCTTTACGGAAGACCCGGCAGAAATAGTTATAGTCCCCAAAGCCGACGGCCTGGGCGATCTCTCCGATGGTCAGCCTGCTGCCGGAGAGCAGTTCCTTTCCCCGCTGGATTCTCAGATGGCGCAGGTAGGCCACCACGCTCCTACCGTACTCCGCCTCGCAGATCTGATACAGTCGGCTCTTCCCTACCCCCAGCGCCTTGGTAATTGCCGACAAGGGCAGATCCTCCGCCAGATGCTCTAAAAGATAGCTGCGGAGCCTTGCCGCCAGCGCAGGATGGCGCAGCTGCACTGCCGCATTGCCAATGACATAACCGGCACAGGCATCCATGAGATGGGCGGCGGCACGGAGCTGGGGTGCGGTTTTGACCACGGGAGCATCCGTTGACTGCAGGACCTTGGCACAGAGCTCGCTGCCACGGTGCAACAGTCCCTGCAGAGCACGCTCCTCCTCTAAATCTGTGGCCTGACCGATCATCAGGCAGCCTGCGGAGGCGCCGCCGATCACCAGTGGTGCGACGGCCTCAATGAGCCCCGCATGGCAATGGTAGATCCGCATTTTCTGCTCCCGAAGGCAGCGGCTCACCGCCTCCATATCGCTGGCCTTACAGCGCTTACGGGAGGCAGGACAGCTCTTCATGGCGCTGCAAAAGGCGCAATCCCCCAGAGGATAGGCCAGAAGCTCGTTGCCCCCGGCATCAAAGAGGGCGATCTTCATGCCGCTGAGCATATAAAATTCCTCCATCAAACGGAGCATCCGCTCCCGATCAAATTCCAAATGCATGGCAGTTTCCTCCAAAGGCGTTCAATGTCCAATCAATTGATATTTAGCGGTGAATAGTGAATGACGAAGGTATGGGCTCCGCCCATGGATTTGAAATGAAATAGCATAGTCGTTCACGACCCGCCTGCGATTTACCAAAGACAAACAGAAATTTAGGCTATCGGCTTAAAACAGCACGAACCTAGATGTTGTATAAGTCCGAAATATTGGACATCTCAAATGATATAATGGCACAGTAAAGGTGGTGCCATTATGTATAAAAAGAAAGCAGCAAGCAAGTCC
>JAFUPG010000014.1 GCA_017481325.1 Oscillospiraceae bacterium | reverse complement strand
TTGGACTTATACTCAGCCTTGAACTGGCCGGCCAGTTCCTTCAGATCCTCAGCAGTGAGGTCGACGTCCTGGGTGACGCCCTTCTTCTCCTTCATCTCGTCGATGAGGACTTCGAAATATTTCTTACCGACTTCCATAACGACGTCGGAGTACATCTGGATAAAGCGGCGATAGCAGTCCCATGCCCAACGAGCATTGCCGGACTTCTCAGCCAGGACGTTGACGACTTCTTCGTTCAGACCCAGGTTCAGGATGGTGTCCATCATGCCGGGCATGGAGGCACGAGCGCCGGAACGGACGGAGACCAGCAGGGGGTTCTCCTTGTCACCGAACTTCTTGCCGGTGATGGTTTCCAGCTTGGAGACATACTCCATGATCTCAGCCTGGATATCGTCGTTGATCTTACGGCCATCTTCGTAGTACTGAGTGCAAGCCTCAGTGGAGATGGTAAAGCCCTGAGGAACGGGCAGACCGATGTTGGTCATCTCTGCCAGGTTGGCGCCCTTGCCACCGAGCAGCTCACGCATGGAGCCATTGCCTTCGGTGAAAAGGTATACATACTTGTGCATTGTGAATTACCCCTTTCTTGTCATAGGAAACGGTGTGGCCGTTTCGCAATTAGTTTCTTACTTGAGATTTTTACTGCGCACAAGATTATACCACATTCTTCATTATAATGCAAACATTTTCCGTAAAAAAATTCATTCTTCCGCAAAAAACTTTTTAGATTGAAAACATTTTCCCAGTTTTATTTATTCTGCTGTAAGGTCAGGACAAAAAATCGATAAAAATGTCAAAAATCACAAATTGAAAACGCCTACTATCCAAATTTAAGCGCTTTCAGCCAACAGAAGCGTGGGCAAAGAACTGCAAAGTGCATCGAAAGGAGCTGCAGCATTCTTTTTATAATTTTTTACATTTTTCTCAGCACACCCTTTTGGGCAGGCGGATGGTCAGGATGATCTCCTGCTCGGTCTCCGCCTGCTCCGCTTTGGCATCGATCCCCGCTCCCCTCACCAGGTCCAGAGAGTGGTTTACACTGTTGAGAAACAGCCGCACATCTCGCAGAATAAATTTCCGAATGCCCTTTTTCGGTGCCTGCTGCTTTTCCAGATAGCTGTCAATATATGCCTCGGTCTTTGCTACGTTCAACTGCTGTTTTACGATGACCTCAATTACCTGCAGCCGCGCCTCCTCCCCGGGGAGCTTCAGCAGTGCCCTGGCATGCCGCTCCGACAGACCGTGCTCCCGCAGCTTTTGCAGGATCTCCGGGCTGTGACGCAGCAGGCGCAGCTTATTGGCCACGGCACTCTGGCTCTTCCCTACCCTCGCCGCCGCCTGCTCCTGACTCAGGCCGTAAAGCCGCATAAGCCGGGACAGCCCCTCCGCCTCCTCTATGTAGTCCAGATCCCGTCGCTGCAGATTCTCCACCAGGGCCACCATTCCCGACTGTTCTTCGTCCACCGACAGCAGGATGCAGGGCACCTCCCAGAGCCCCGCCAGCTTTGCCGCCCGCAGCCGCCGCTCCCCTGCTACCAGTTCATATTCCCCCTCTTTGCGCCGCACTGTCAGGGGCTGCAGGATCCCATAGTTGTGGATGCTGGAAGCCAGTTCCCGTAATCCCTCGGGATCAAAGATTTTTCTGGGCTGCGCCGGATTGGGGTGAATTCTCTTTATGGGCACATAGAGAATCCGTCCGTTTTCCAGCAGATCCCGATTCTTTCTCATGGATGCAACTCCTCTCCTTTCCTGTTCTCCTCGCCCTTATTTTACCAAAGTCCTCTGCGAAACTCCACGAAATCACGGAGCAGAATCGCAAGAAATTGTGTTTTTAATTTTTATAACCACAATATATTGGGAAATGCCCGGGAAATAGCGCATCGTGTCCCTTCCTGTCAAAAAAGCAAAAATCGCTGTTGTGCCCGGGATATTTTTTCGGTATAATAAAGATGAATCCAATCGCAAGGAGGACATCCGATGGAAATGAAACTGCTGGCCGTAGGTGACGTGGTCGCCGACAGCGGCCTTGTATATCTGAGAAAGAACCTGCCCCGGTTAAAGCGGGAGACGGGTATTGATTTTTGCGTGGTCAACGGGGAGAATGCAGCTGTGCTGGGCATGACACCCAAGAACGCAGAAGATATTTTTGCCGCCGGTGCAGACGTGATCACCATGGGCAACCATACCTGGGGCAAACGGGAGCTTGTCCCCTATATTGAGGACAGCCTCTATGTGCTGCGGCCTGCCAATCTGCCGCCTCAGCAGCCGGGACGGGGCTGGGGACTCTTTGATACCAAGTTCGGGCAGATCGCCGTCATTGACCTCATCGGCCGCTGCGCCATGGATTATACACCGGACAACCCCTTCCTGCAGGTAGAGCGCATTCTGAAAAAGCTGGATACCAGGCTGATTTTTGTGGAGCTCCATGCCGAGGCTACCTCGGAAAAGCTGGCCATGGGCTGGATGCTGGATGGACGGGTCAGCGCCGTCTGGGGCACCCATACCCACGTTCAGACCGCCGATGAGCGCATTCTGCCCAAGGGTACCGGCTACCTGACGGATCTGGGCATGACCGGCCCCAGAAACAGTGTGCTGGGCATTCGCCCGGAGCTGTCCATCCAGAAATTCCGGGGAGATCTGACCCGTCGCTACGAGCCTGCCCCGGGACCTGCCAAGCTGGAGGGCTGTATTTTTACCATCGATGTACAGACCGGCCGTTGCACCGCCGTGGAGAGGGTGGCGCTCCATGATTAAGATCCTCCACGGAGCGGATTTTCACCTGGATTCGGCGTTTTCCGCCCTCTCTCCGGAAAATGCCTCCAAGGCACGCCGGGAGCAACGGCAGGCACTGGAGCAGCTGGGGCAAATTGCCAAGGATTGTAACCTGGTGCTGCTGGCCGGGGATCTTTTCGACAGTGCCCGGGTATACCGGGATACGCTGGATGCGCTGAAGCAGTTATTTGCTTCTTTGAAGGCGCAGATTTTTATTGCTCCGGGCAATCATGACTATGTGCGCCCCGGCTCCCCCTATGTCACAGAGAATTGGGGGGATAATGTCCATATTTTTACGTCATCGGAAATAGAGCGTGTTTCCCTTCCGGAGCTGAACTGCCATGTGTACGGCGCCGCCTTTACCTCGCCACAGATGCCGGATCTGCTGGGAGATTTTCAAGTGGAGAAGTCCGGGGTATACAATCTGATGGTGCTCCACGGGGATCTGCAGCCCCATTCTCCCTACAGTCCCCTCTCCTCTGAAAAAATAGCACGCTCCGGTCTGGACTATTTGGCTTTGGGACATGTACACAGCCGCAGCGCCGACAAATTCGGGGCAACGCTCTGCGCCTATCCCGGCTGCCTTATGGGACGGGGTTTCGACGAGTGCGGTGAAAAAGGTGTCAACCTGCTGACCCTGGAAAATAGCCGCTGCGAGGGAAAATTTATACCCCTGAATGTACGAAAATACGAGATTCTCTCGGTGGAGGTCGGGGAAGATCCTCTTTCCTCCATCCGAGCCGTTCTGCCCAAGGACACGAGCCGTGATTGCTACCGAATTTTGCTGACCGGCGAGGCGGAGCCTTTGGATATTGCCTGTTTGGAGGAGCAGTTGTCTGCCGAATTTTTCAGTCTATCGATTCGGGACTGCACCGTTCCCAAAAAAGAACTGTGGGCAGGCGAACGGGAGGATACCCTCCGTGGGCATTTCCTGCGGACACTGAAAACGGAGTATGACCGCAGCGACAGCCAACGGCAGGACAAGCTGGCTCGTGCCGCAAAGCTGGTGACCGCCCTGATGGACGGACGGGAGGTACCCCTATGATCATCCATAAAATGAGAGCCTCCTTCGGTAAGCTCAAGGGCAGCCTGGAGCTGAAGGAGGGCTATAATGAGCTTTATCTGCCCAATGAAGCAGGAAAATCCACCTGGAGTGCCTTTCTGGTGGCCATGCTCTACGGCATCGACACCTCGGAGCGTGCCAATGCCCAGAACCAGGGTCTGCCTGCCAAGGAGCGTTACCGTCCCTGGGACGGCAGTGCCAGGGAGGGTTCTGTTGAACTGGAGTGGAACGGAAAGAGGATCACCATTGAGCGCAGCACCCAGGGGCGCATCCCCATGGGCAAATTCTCCGCCCATGAGACTCACAGCGGCATTCCCGTGCCGGAGCTGACAGGAGAAAACTGCGGCAGAATACTCTGCGGCGTAGAACGTTCGGTTTTCGAGCGCAGCGCCTTTATCCGCCAGCTGGGGCTGGCGGTAAGCAAGGATGCCGCCCTGGAAAAGCGCATGAGCGCCCTGGTCACCACCGGCGAGGAAGAGGGCAAGAGCTACTCCGAACTGGAGAAGGAATTAAAAAGCCGTCGCACAAAGCTCATCGGCCGCTCCGGCCGCATTTCCCGTGCGACCGACAGGCTGGAAGATCTGGAACAGCGGCTGAAGGATATGCAGCACCTGCAAGAGGAGGCATTAACCCTTCAAGCACAGGCAGAGGAGCAAGTGCATCGGCAGCAAGGCGCACAGGCACAGCTGGATCGACTCTATGCTGCCCGGAAGGCGCAAAAGCGTGCCGCTTTACTTGAGCTGGAAAGCAAGCTGGCGCAGCAGGAGGCGCTGTGTGAAGCCCTGGAGGATGCAGCTAAGACACTGCCCTCCGAGGAGGCACTGCACGGTCTGCAAAGGCAGCTGGAGCAGAGAGAAAATGCCCTGCACACAGCGCAGATGGATGCCGTCTTCCTGTCTGAAGAAATCCAAAAGCCGACGCCTCCCCAGGGCTTTGAGAACTGTGATGGGGAATCGATCTCAGAACAGGCACGGCGAGATACGGAAGAGGTTCAGCGGTTACTGGCCGCCAAGCCCCTGATCCCCATTTTACCCACATTCCTATTCGCCCTCTGTGTTGTAGCAGGACTGGTGCTGCAATCCTTCTCCGGAATATTGGGCTTCTGCTTGCTGGGTTTGGGTTTCCTGGGGATGGTAGTTTTTCTGGTGCTGCATCTAAGATCCAATGCTGCCGTAAAAGCCGGAAAGAAACGGGCGCAGATGATATTAGACCGTTACGGTGTGACAGATCCGCTGATGATCCAGCCACAGGGCTGGGTCTACGCTGCGCAGCTGAAGCAGTATCATGCACGCAGCGCCGAGATGGAGGCAACACGGACACAGCTTCTGGCTGCGGAACAGCAGGCTCGGGAAGAGCTGGCGGAACTGCTGCTGCAGGTACGAAGCTTTGCTCCCACTTGTGTTTCTGCGGACGATTGCCGCCGGGCTGTGGCAGAAGGGCTGCAAACCCACGAAAAGCTGCAATCCCAGCGCCGTCTGACGGACTATCTCCGCCAGCAGCATCAGGCAATGCAACCCTTGCTGGAAAAGCTGCCTGATGCGGAGGCTGATCCGGAGGCTTTGGCCTTTGATGAAGCAAAGCTCTTGTACGAAAAGCGCAGTGCCGTTGGAAAATCGGAGGAACTCCGTTCCCGATTGGAACGAATTCACGGTGCGCTCTCCGCCATGGGAGACCTGATTTCCATGGAGGCAGAGGCTGAGCAGCTGCGAGAGCAGATCGACCGTGATACGGTGCAGCTGGAGGTCATTGATATGGCCATGGCTGCGCTGCAGGAGGCAGACAGCGCCCTTCGTTCCCGTTTTTCTCCCAGGATCACCGCTGAAGCCGGAAAAATCCTGGGAACACTGACCGGCGAAAAATATGCGACCCTGCGCCTGGATCCGGAGCTGCAGCTCTCCGTTCGTGAGAGCGAGGCTGCAATCATGCGCCCCGCCGCCGCCATGAGCTGCGGCACGGCCGATCAGATGTATCTGGCACTGCGGCTTGCCATGAGTCACCAGCTTTTGCCCGGAGATGTTCCACTGATTTTGGACGATGCCCTGGTGAACTTTGACGAAACTCGAGCAGAAGCCGCCATTAAACTGCTGAAAGCCGAAGCCGAAACCAGACAGGTGATCCTCTTCACCTGCCGCAAGTTCTAACTTGTTTTTATAATGCAAGCACGACCACGGAGCGCTTTTGATTGCTCCGTGGTCGTTTCTTATTCCTTTGGCATCCAGCCGGCGATGTCCCAGGGGCTGAATGTGTAATCCAGGGGCTTACCGTAGGCTTTTTCGTAGGCGGCCTTCTTCAGTTCATTGTCCCTTTGGCGCATCCATTCGCTGTTTTCACGGATACTCTTGCCCGCCTCCGGGCGCAGCACATCCAGAATGTGCAGACGGTAGCGCAGCTTGTGAAACTCCGGCGTGTCCATGCCCGGCTTCTCCACCATCTCCACAAAACAGCAGATCAGCGGCGCATTGAGACGGGCGGCATAATAATAGGCACCACGCTTGGTGGGGCGGGGCTTGCGATAGTTGAACCACATCTCCTGCTCCGGGTAGATCAGAACGAACTCCTCTTTTTTCAGTAGTCCGTTCAAAATTTCCGTAAATTCACGCTGCAAATAGTGGGGCTCCTGCCACAGGGGGATGGTGTCGCCGTAGTTCATCAGGTAGCCGATGGGCCCCTTCATGGCAAAATTGCTCACCTGAGCGATGACATTGAGCCGGTTTTTTCCAAGCTTTCTTGCCAGATGGCGGATGATGGTATTCTCTGTAGGGCCGAAGTGGTTACTGGTGATCATGGCGCCCCCTGTGAAGCCCTGCAGCTTCTCCATGCCCAGGATTTCCGTGTCACGGTTCAGGATGGAAGAGGCTATATTGGCAAAGTGCCGTGCCAGAAAGCACTTGAAACGGTAGCTGCAGGTGGGTCTTGCCCTCAGGTATGCCTCCACAATGGCTCGGCTCTCCCTGCTGTCGGGCGTGGGATCGTCCACCTCCACCTTGGCATAAAAATCTCCCTTTTCCGCTGCAAGGCGGATGTTTTGGATCACCGGAAGTCGGTTTTTCTGCAGGATCATAGACGGATCTTCACTCCTTTTTCCGCCATTTTTCGGAAGGTTACCGGAGAGGCTGTGATGCCCTCTGCTTTGCGGATCAGCCGCTGCAGGCACAGAGCATCGGCAGCTTTTCGCTCTTCGGTGAAGTTTTGCTTGTACGCCCGAAGCTGCTTTGCGAAAGCGCTGCTATCGGCATAATTCCAGAAATACTCCTCATACTGAATGCCGTCATAACACCAGGGCTTGGAGAAGAGATTATAGTGAATCAGCTTTGGGTCGGAAAGCCGTGGCTGCTTCGGATTGGGCATGGCATCCCAGGCGGCGGAGAGATAGCGGATCTTATCCTTACACATAGCATTGAGATAGTCCTGATCCGGCGCAACACTGTCAAAATGATAAGTCTCCAGCAGAGACAGGAAACGGCTGTGCAACCGGGCACGGCGCAGCTCCTTCAGGTTCATCAGCAGCACACCGGAGTTGATATAGCGGTCTGCCGAAACACCAACCGCTTGCTCCATATACGCTGCCAGGGGCGGCACATCGGACACCGACAGGTCAGCGCAGGCACCCAGGTAGTTGCCCTCCAGCTCCGTATCGTAAAGCTCTGCCAGATCGCCGTTGACCACGATGTCGCTGTCCAGATAGATGCCCTTGTCGTATTGGGGGAACATCTGCGGAATGAAGAGGCGGAAGAAAATGGTCAGGGTGAACTCGTCGCAGCGCATGCGGTTCTCCGCCGAGTCGGTGATGGCCTCCAGCCCCTCGCCCATGGGCACAAAGTCCACAGCAAAATGAGGCGCTGCCATGGCGCTGAGGATTCTGCGGTTTTCCTCCTTCAGGCCACGGTGCAGTACAATGGCACGATAGCTGCGCCCGGGCGAACTGTTCTCAATTGCCGAGGCCAGCGCCACGCTGAAGAAGGGTACATAGTTATCGTCAATGGCAAAAAAGACGGGAATGATATTCTGTTCCATGGTTGGATTCCTCCTGTAAGTCAGTGGGTGAGCCGCAGGGCTGCGGAGCATATTATGCTCGCTCGCCGGTATCTTTCAGCCAAAGAAAAAACGGCCCACGGCTCGCCCACATCATAGTCCCAAAGGCCGGGAGAAGCAAGCTACTTCGCCCTTTTCCCGTTCTCCCACCGGGGGAACGGGCGGTAGAATCCCTCTATTTTTCCCTCTACTCACAGTAGAGTGACCTGTAAAAGTGTATTTACTGCTGTTTTTCTTCATTTCTTACCCAAAATCGTCCTAAAGCGGCGGCACGCCCTTTCCTCCCCTCGAAACAATTTCTTCCCTTGACACCGGCACAAAGAAATGGTAGAATAGTTGAGCAAAATTGAAAATTGAAAGTGGAAAGTTGAAAGTTATGGAAAACGTCATAGAATAAAAAAGTTTTCAGTTTGCAATACGAATCGTAAACCTGTGCAAGCATCTGCGCAGCGCAAAAAAAGAGCATATACTTTCAAAGCAGCTCCTTCGATCCGGAACCAGCATTGGCGCAAACGTTACTGAAGCACAGCAGGCGCAAAGCAAAGCTGATTTCATTTCCAAGCTCAGTATTGCGTTAAAAGAAACATCAGAAACAAAATACTGGCTTCGGCTGATGTCCGCAACCGGCTACCTGTCGGGACAAGAATATATGTCTATTATTTCTGATTGCACAGAATTAGAGAAAATGTTGGTTGCAAGTGTGAAAACTTTAAAGCAAAACTAACTTTCAACTTTACAATTTCAACTTTCAACTCAATACATGCGGGCGTGGTGGAATTGGCAGACACGTTGGATTTAGGTTCCAATGGGTGACCGTGCAGGTTCGAGTCCTGTCGCCCGCACCATGTAAAAAACCTCTTTTGTCTACCAGACAAAAGAGGTTTTTTACAATGATATCCGTTCCTGCGGTCACGGGTGATATACCTTCGGTATGATATCGCACTTCGTGCGATGATATATGCCTTCGGCATATGGAGGAACGGATATTATATCATGCTTGCCGTAGGCAAGTATATCATACGGCAACGCCGTATATCATATTGCGCCAGCGATATATCATTGAAAAGCGCAGCAAAGCGTGATATATTCTGTTCAATAAATAAGAATTTGGAGGGTTATTCAGTAATGGGAGATTTCATCGTTGCAATTGCACTTGTTGTGGTTTCGTTATTTTTATTTATTTTGAGCATCCGCTCTTTTCTGGAAAAAGGATTTCTGTTTAATAATGCCTATATTTTTGCATCCCAAAAAGAACGGGAAACAATGAATAAAAAGCCCTATTATCGTCAGACTGCAATTGTGTTTTTTCTTATGGGTATTACATTTTTGCTTATTGGCTTTGCAATACTTTTTGATGCTGGCTGG
>JAFUPG010000013.1 GCA_017481325.1 Oscillospiraceae bacterium | reverse complement strand
GCTTTACCCTGACCACCAACGGCATGCTGATTGACGACGACGTGATCGACTTCGCTAACCGAGAGTGCAGCAACGTGGTATTGAGCCTGGACGGCCGCAAGGAGATTCACGACCGCTACCGTGTGGACTATGCCGGCAATGGCAGCTGGGAGAAGATCGTGCCCAAGTTCCGGCAGCTGGTTAAGGCCCGTGGCAACCGTGGCTACTATATGCGTGGCACCTTTACCCACGCCAACCCCGACTTCCTGAAGGATATCGAGCAGATGCTGGAGCTGGGCTTTACGGAGCTGAGCATGGAGCCCGTGGTCTGTGCCCCCGATGCCCCCTCCGCCCTGACCAAGGAGGATCTGCCCATTGTCTTAGAGCAGTACGAGAAGCTGGCGGAGCTGATGCTCAAGCGCCACCGTGAGGGCAGACCCTTCACCTTCTACCACTACATGATCGACCTGAAGGGCGGCCCCTGTATTTATAAGCGTGTGTCCGGCTGCGGCAGCGGCACGGAGTACATGGCCGTCACCCCCCAGGGCGAGCTCTACCCCTGTCACCAGTTCGTAGGCGAGGAGGGCTTCAAGCTGGGCGATGTGTGGAACGGTGTCAGCAACACCGCCGTCCAGAGCGAATTTGCCGCCTGCAATGTCTACTCCCGTCCCGAGTGTGCCGATTGCTGGGCGAAGCTCTATTGCTCCGGCGGCTGCGCTGCCAATGCCTACCATGCCACCGGCCACATCACCGGCACCTATGCCTACGGCTGCGAGCTCTTCCGCAAGCGCATGGAGTGCGCTATTATGCTGGAGGCCGCCAAGGCGCTGGAAGACTGAGATGGATACCCCCATCTGTGATTTTGTCCGCAATTATGCGGACAGGGAGCCGCTGCGCTTCCATATGCCGGGGCATAAGGGGCAGGGGAGTCCCTTGGATATTACGGAGATCGAGGGCGCTGACGTGCTCTACCGTGCGGAGGGCATCATTGCCCAAAGTCGGGAAAATGCGGCGAAGCTCTTTGGGGCGGCGGAGACCTTCTACTCTGCGGAGGGCTCTTCCCTGTGCATCCGAGCCATGGTCTATCTCCTGCGGCTCTACGCTGCGCATCAGGGGAAACCCCTCCGTCTGGCGGCTTTCCGCAATGCCCACCGTAGCTTTGTCACCGCCTGCGCCCTGTTGGATGCGGATGTGCAGTGGATTTCTCCCCAAAAGCAGGAAAATCTCCTGTCCTGCCGCCTGACGGGCGAGGAACTGGAGGCGCAGCTAAATGCCATGGCAGAGTCGCCCCTGGCGCTGTATGTGACCAGCCCCGACTATCTGGGGCAGCCGGCAGACCTGCAGGAACTCAGCCGCATCTGCCGCAGACGGAAGATGCTGCTGCTGGTGGATAATGCCCACGGCGCTTACCTGCGTTTTTTGCCCCGGAGCCAGCACCCCATGGATCTGGGGGCGGATCTCTGCTGCGACTCTGCCCACAAGACCCTCCCCGTGCTGACGGGAGGCGCCTATTTGCATATCTCTGCCGCAGCGCCGGAACTTTTTCGGCAGCAGGCGGAGCAGGCGCTGGCGCTTTTTGCCTCCACCAGCCCCTCTTACCTGATTTTGCAATCCTTAGATGCCGCCAATGCCTGTCTTCAGGAGGAATTCCCCTCCAAGCTGGCTGCGTACCTGCCTCTTGTAGCCGCCTGTAAGGAACAATTGCAGGCTGCGGGCTATGGCATGGTGGGGCAGGAGCCCCTGAAGCTCAGCCTCAGCACCAAGCCCTACGGCTGGGAGGGCGCTGCCTTAGCAGCCGAACTGGAGAAGGAAAACATCTATGCGGAGTTTTCCGATCCCGATTATATTGTATTTATGCTCAGCCCCTTGCAGGAGAAAGCTGCCTTGGAGCGGCTGACAAATGCGCTGCTCAGCATAGAGCGCCGTGCGCCCATTGCCACATTGCCGCCGCCTCTGCCTGTGGCAGAGCAGGTTTGCAGCCCCAAGGAGGCGCTGTTCGCCCCCTCGGAGCGGATCGCTGCGGAAATGAGTCTGGGCAGAGTCCTCTCCGATGCGGAGGTCACCTGTCCCCCCGCCGTCCCCATCTTAATGGGCGGCCAGCGCATCGATGAAGCCGCCCTCCGCTGCTTCCGATACTACGGCCACAGCCACCTGCGTGTCATAAAAGAATAAGAAAAGGAACGGCAAAGCCGTTCCTTTTTTGCGCCGCCAAGCGGAGTTGCTCGACCGGCCGCCGCTCGTCCCAGGGGCGCACGCCAAACTACGGTTGCACCATCGCCAGACGCCGTAGGGGCGATTACTTTCAAAAGCACCCCCGTCGAACCCCGTAGGGACGAATCCACGTGTTCGCCCGTGGAACTTTTGAACCGGTGAATGGTGAATGATGGAGGTATGGGCTCCGCCCAAGGATTAAAAGGAGTCAAATTGATGTTTATCGGTGAGACTAAGGACTAATAACTAAGAGCTAATAACTGAGGTATCGGCTCCGCCGATGGATTTGAAATAATCAAACAGAGTTTTATCGAACTGTTTACTTCCGACCAAAACCTTATTGCCGATAGAGGCAGAGGCTGCCGAAAAGCTCTGTCATTGCGAGGAGGCATTTATGCCGACGTGGCAATCTGCTCTCTAAATGTTTCGAATATATGGGAATTTGGTGCAAAACGGAGGCTTTATGAATACAGATTGCCACGTCGCTACGCTCCTCGCAATGACATTGCGTAATACGAAACCTTACTCATAGTACGAAATCCGTCCTGATACAGGCGGCTTTGGCTGCAGTAAACTGTTCGACAAATTTCTGTTTGACTTACTGCGAACGGAGTTTATTTTTAGCCTTAATGTACAATTTTAGGTACCTTTGTGCTAAATATACGCGGTTTACATAATTATATTATGGTAAATTCACAGAGCAGCTGTAGGTGCGTTGCCTGTCGGTGATGCCACGGGCAGGATATATCCTGCCCCTACGGGTTCTGGCGGTAGTGCGGTAGGTTTCGGTGCGCCTGTTGGTTGCGCCCTACGGTGGTAGTTGGCACTGCATCCAACTGTTCGGCAAATTTCTGTTTGACGGACGAAGCATTCCAACCCCGTGCCACAGGCACAGCTTCCATAAAAAACTACCCGAAAAAGCGTTTTCGCTTCTTCGGGTAGTTTTGTATTATGCTGTATTTACCAGGCCTTCAGATCCTCGGCCTTGACGCTGAGGCTGACCGTGCCGGTCAGGAAGACCTTCCCCTTGTCATAGTAGGGCCAGATGTCCCAGCTGACCGTGCCATGGGCTTTCAGACGGGGCAACGCCTGCCGGATCAGCGCCGTCAGGAAACCGTAGCGCATGGGAATGGTAGCCAGAGGCTGCATCCCCAGACCGGAAAAGCTGATAAAATCCCTGTGGAAACGGGCTTGGGTATCCGTGACCTGGGGGTAGAGGAGCAGAGGAAGCTCCGTTCTGCCCTCCCGGAGATAATCGCTGACCCGGTAGTCCAGCCCCTCCAGGAAACGATCCAACAGCGCAGAGTACTGCTCCTGCAACTTGATCTGGAAGTCAAAGCCCTCCTTGCTGTAGGCGATAAAGACCCGCATGGACTCCACCACGCTGACATCAAAGCGGACATAGCGCTCGGCAATGACCCGTCCGGTGTCTCCGGGGGAGGGATTGGGGCTGCGGTTGTCGCCGGCGGTCTCGTACTCCAGTTCCCAGGTGCTCAAAAAGGGCTTCAGCAGCTCAATGGCCTCCTTCAGATTCCGGTCGGAGTCACGGTCATAGTAGTACTGGGTGGCATCCCAGCCCGTGGGGGAGAACACATGCACCGTGTAGCGGTAGTAGGTGGTAGAGGTGTCCACCTTGTAGCGGAAGGAGAAGGCGCCGCCGTGGTTTTTCAGGGCGCCCCGGTGGAGCTCTGTCCAGAGGGCGAGCACCAGGGGATTTTTGGAATTGAGATATTTGGAATCAAATACGTCGGCCACGGCTGCAAACCGCCTTTCTTAGTTTTCCCGGGCGAAGACCATCTCCGTGCCCTGGTAGCTCAGGATGACCTTGCCCTCTTCGAAGCGGTAGGGCAGGCTGTCGCCTTCGCTCAGGAGGTTTTTGCCGTCCCAGTTGAAGCTTGTCTCCTTGCCGCCGAAGCGGAGAATGCCGCTTTGATCCTCGTGGAAGCTGATGCTGACCTCGGAATCAAGCCCCATGGTTTCCAATTGGTCGATGCTGTAGCTGATGCCGTCCATGGTGAAGCTCTGCAGCACATAATCCCCCTGGGGATCGCCGTTGCCGCAGCTACAGAGGGCAAAAATCAGGCACAGGCACAGCAGCAGGGGCAGGAATTTCTTCATCTCCTGCGCCTCCTTAGAGCCGACCGCCGCCGTGGCTTCGGCCGGAGGAAGACCGGTGGGTACCGGAGGAGTTGTTCTTGGGCTTGGCAACACGGCTCACGTTCCGGAACAGGAACATATCCCGCTGCACACGCAGATTCATGCTGCCCTTGCGGAGGTAGTCCGTGGCAGCCGCCTTAGGCGCAACGGACTTCAGCTGCCCCTTCAGCACGCTCATGGGGATCAGGAAGGAGAGCACAGCACCCGCAATCAGAGCGATGAACAGCAGACCTACAGGGAAACCGCCCTTGGAATCGGCATTGTCCTGCAGCAGGCTCTCGCAGGTCTGGGCAAAGCCCATGCAGGCGGCATAGTAGTCGCCGTCCTCGTAGTAGCCGAGCACGCCATCACGGATGGCATCCAGCTCGATGATGTCAATGGCCTCGCCGCAGGTGCTCAGATACC
This sequence comes from Oscillospiraceae bacterium, assembly GCA_017481325.1. The sequence goes on along the minus strand of JAFUPG010000013.1, from coordinate 3,442 downwards.
GGGCATCCTCCCAGGGGCAGAGCAGCAGCAGAGCGCCGTCGTAGCGGTAGCCGTTGTAGTCAAAATAGTCGTCGGCATAGACCTGCTCGTCCTCGCCGCCCAGGGTCTCCGGGATCACGATGACGAAATCCATGTCCCATTCTTCGCTGATGCGATCCAGCTCGGCTTCCACCGCCTGCTCTTCGCTGTCGGTGAGGAGGTCGCCCTCGTCCACCAGACGGTCAGCGGCGGCAAAGGCCGGCAGCATCAGGATCAGGCTCAGAAGCAGGCACAGGCTAAGACAAATCAAAAATCGCTTCATCTTCTGCACCTCCTTATAAAATGCCCATAAGGCGCAGCAGGAACAGCACCAGGAAGGCACCTGCGCCCAGAATGGCCGTCCAGATGGCCCACCAGCGCCAGTAAGCGCCCTTGTCCATGGGCAGGTTGCCCACGAATTTGCCGGTCTGACCGTTCATGGCAAAGGTGTACTTCTCCCCGTTCCAGGTGGTGTTCAGAAGCCACACGGGAAGCAGGGCGTACTTGGCCTTGCCGTTGGCGAGCTTGATATTGATGGACTCCGGCCGCACGGTGGTGTAGCCTGCGGCGGTACGGGCAAAGGCATCTTCGGTGCTCTTTTTCACACGCTGGTTGGCACGGTCAATGCTCTGATCCCAGGCGATATCATAGCGGTCGGCCAGGAAACCGGAGAGATAGGCGGTCTGGAAATCCACGGCTTTGCTCAGATCGTAGGGCTCGATGGATTCCATCAGGTCGTCGGCCATCTTGGAAGAGCCGTCTACAGGCACATTGTCAAAAGCCAGATCACCCTCACGGAGCAGCGCAAAGTGAGAGGTCTCGGTGTAAGTATAGCTGGAATCGATCCAGGTGCGCACACGGGTGGCACGGTAGCGGATCTTGGCATCGGCCTCCGCATCAAAGAGCCAGAAGGGGACGTACACACCCTTGATCTCGTCCAGGTGATTTTCGTCCTTAAAGAGCTTAGGCAGCAGCTTTTTGCCGCTGAGATGCTTCTGCAGCGCAGCTTTGGCAGCTTTTTTGTCCAGCTGGAAGGGAATCACCAGGTCGGGCTTCAGGTCACCGGCCAGCCGTCCCATCATCACCACGGGATTGCCGCAGTAGGGGCAGTGGGTGGCGGCGGTGGTGGGCTCGGTGATGATCTCGCCGCCGCAGCTGTTGCAGACGAAGACATTCATGCCTTCGCCGCCGTCCCATTGGCCGCTGTCCGGGTCGTCCCACTGCAGATCCTCCTGGATCTCCTCGCTTTCCAGAACCTCGTCGTAGTCCTTCAGATCCTTGACATCAAAGGCGGTGTCGCAGTAGGGGCACTTGAGCTGCTGGAGGCTGCTGTCAAATTCGATCTTGCCCCCGCAACAGGGGCATTTGTATTGCAGCATGGTAGACATTGGGTTTCCTCCTTATGTCAAAAAGGCTTACTTGATGTCCTCGTCATTGAAGAGGTCGCCGCACTCGGGGCAGAACTTGGGGGGATTCTTGGGGTCGGCAGGCTCCCAGCCGCACTTGTCGCACTTGTACTGGGGCACACCGGCGGGCTTCTTTGCGCCGCACTCCATGCAGAACTTGCCCTTGTTCACCGTGCCGCAGGCACAGGTCCAGCCCTGGGGCTCTTCGGGCTTCTTTGCGCCGCATTCCATGCAGAACTTGCCGGTGTTGACCTTGCCGCAGGCGCACTTCCAGCCGGCGGGCTCTTCGGGCTTCTTGGCACCGCACTCCAGGCAGAACTTGCCCGTATTCACCGTGCCGCAGGCGCACTTCCAGCCGTCCTGCTTGGGAGCGGCGGGTGCTGCAGGCTGCTGGACAGGCTGGGGCTGCTGTGCGCCCATCTGATACAGATTCTGGGCGTTGAAGCCGCCGGCATTCTGCGCCATGCCCATGCCCATAAAGGCCATGGCGGCACCGCCGGGGTTGGAGGCAGCGGCCTTCATGGCCTCGCCCTGTGCGCCCACCAGATGGGCAGCGCCCAGGGTGGGGTTGGCGAAGGCGGCATTGCGCTGCAGCTCCTTGATCATCTTCTCGTCTTCCTCGTCGGCCTTCATGGAGGAGACTCCGAAGTTCTGGATCTCGATGCCACGGTAGTCACGCCACTTGGCGCTGAGCTCGATCTTCAGAGCCTCTGCCAGCTCGGCGGTATGACCCACCACGGCGGAATAGCGGATGCCCATCTCACTGATCCGGGCGAAGGAGGGCTGCAGAGCGGTCAGCAGCTCGCTCTTGAGCTGGCTGTCGATCTCGCTGCGCTCGTAAGTATCGGAGAAATTGCCGCAGATGTTGGTGTAGAACAGCAGGGGATTGACCACCTTGTAGCTGTACTCACCGAAGCAGCGCAGGCCGATGTCGATATCGATGCCGGCACGCTGATCCACCACACGGAAGGGAACGGGGGAGGGAGTGCCGTACTTATTGCCGATGATTTCCTTGGTGTTGAAGTAGTAAACACGCTGATCCTTGGGGGCTTCGCCGCCGTAGGTAAAGCGCTTGCCGATATTCTTAAAGGTATCCAGGATACTTCTGCCCAGAGAGCCGGAGAAAATGCTGGGCTCTGTGGAGGTGTCGTAGACGAATTCACCGGGCTCGGCGCAGACTTCCACCACCTTGCCCTGCTCCACGATCAGCATACACTGGCCGTCGGCCACGGCGATGGTGGAGCCGTTGGAGATGATGTTATCGCTGCCCTTGGTGTTGGAGGAGCGGCCGGAGGTACGCTTTTTGCCCTTTACCGCAATGGTATCCGAGGGGATGGCATCGCAGTAGAAAAATTCCTTCCACTGATCGGCCAATACGCCGCCGAGAGCGCCGATTCCTGCTTTAATAAGTCCCATAATTTGTTCCTTTCTCCGTTTTCGGGAGTTTTCTCCCCATAACGGCTGTGAATTTGCTTACACAAATTCATTATAACACAGCTTCTTTGGATATGCACTATTAATTTTTACAGTTGGAAGAATATTTCTGAAAAAAGTGGCGGAAAAATCTCGCATTCTCCATTGCGCAGAGAGCGGATCTGTGCTATACTGATTTTGACTATACATAAACAGGAGGACAAACCATGTCCCAAGGAATACAGGAATATCTCCGCTGGCTGGATGCCGGTATTTCCCCCTACCATTGTGTGGAAAAGGCCGCTGCGATGCTGGATCAGGCAGGCTTTGCCGCTCTGGATTTGGCAGCAGCCTTCCATTTGCAGCCCGGCGGAAAGTACTATGTGAAAAACGGCAGCTTTTTGGCCGCCTTTGCCATTGGCGCAGCGCCGGATCATTTCCGCATTGCCGCCGCCCACACCGACTGGCCCTGCCTGAAGCTGAAGCCCGACCCCGAGCAGGTCACCGGCGGCTGCTGCAAGCTCAGCGTGGAGCCCTACGGCGGTGCCATCCTCAATACCTGGATGGATCGCCCCCTGTCCCTGGCCGGCACGGTGCTTTTAAAG
>JAFUPG010000012.1 GCA_017481325.1 Oscillospiraceae bacterium | reverse complement strand
TTCCGGATCGCAAAGCTGAGATAGAGTTTTAAATGTTACAAAGTACTACGGCTTCTAACGATAGCTCGGTAGGTTTCGGCGCACCCAGTGGTTGCGCCCTACGGAGGCGATCGATCGTGCGGCAAACAGACCGATAAACATTTATTTGGTTGCGGGTTCGATTTGGGTTATTTCAGGACGACTTTCCAATCGTTGCCCTGGGGGATGTAGAGGAATTCGTTGAGGTCATTTCGCTCGATGACGGTGAGCAGCTCTTCAAAATCGTCTACGGTGGGCAGTTGGGCGATGCGGTCACGGTCGATCCATTCTACCCTTCCCTCCTCGGAGGAATGCAGTTTGCCCTCGAAGTCGTCGCTGTAAAAGAGGAAAACCACATATCTACCCGATGCAATGGGGAACTGCTTCACTCCACGGAGAGAAACTCTGCGCAAATGCAGACCGGTCTCTTCCCGGATCTCACGCACCACCGCATCCACGATGGACTCCCCCGGCTCCACATGGCCGCCGGGAAGGGCATAGCCCTGCCAATCGGCCTTGACCCGATTCTGGAGCAAAATCCGGCCTCCCCTTCTCACCAGACACAGGGTGGTCAGTTCGATTCTCTCTGTTCGATCCATAGTTGCTCCTTTTGTTTACATAATTAAATTACGGTAAAGCTATGCCGATTTTTTCGCCCAGGTGGATCTTGGTTTCGATGCCACGGGCGGAGTGCTCTAAAATATCGGCATCCATCTGCACCCGATCCTTTTGCAGGAGCAGGATCACCGTGGAGCCGCCGTAGGCGAAGTAGCCCTTTTCCTGCAGTTTTTCCATCTTGCCGGGGGCATCGAGATGGTTGCAGATCTTGCCTACCAGCAGCGCTCCCACCTCTATCTGCAGTACGTCACCGAAATGCGCTGTGTGCAGCAGCTGATAGCAACGGGTGTTGCGGCGGTAGACCTTCATGTCGGCGGCGATGGGGTTCACCGTGTGGAGCACACCCTTGATCAGCACGCTCTGCTCCCGGCTGCCGCCGTCGGGGTAGACATAGCGGTGGTAGTCATCGGGGGCAAGACGGAAGATCAGGCAGTAGCCGCCCAGGAATTTCTTGGCCAGCTCGCTGTTTTCCAGCAGCTCCTCCACGGTGTAGGGCACGCCCTTGATCTCAAAACGGCTGTTTTCGTCAATAGGCATGGCAAGGAGCTTGGAGTCTGCGATGGCAGGCAGCTCCCCTTCCCCGGTCTGATCCACATAGCGTTTCCGCTGACGGGTGAAGAAGTCATTAAAATTGTCAAAGTGCTGTTTTGTGCAATCGGACACATCAATATGGTACTGCTTTATAAATTTATTCACCTTGCCACGGGAGAGACGGCTTTTTTGCCATGCGCCGTAAATATTGGACACAAATTTGCGGCAGAGAATGCCCTTGGCCAGTATTCTGCCAAAGGCGGTATTATAGGTAAAACGGATAGCACCCAGGCCGACCTCGGGTACTTCGATCAGCTCTTTTCGATTCCAAACCTGCATATGGGCTTCTCCTTTTATTTCAAAATCTTACCGATGATCCATACCTGCATTCTCAGGGGCAGGAGGTTCAACAGGCGCAGGAGGGGGTTGCGGTTGATATTGTAACAGAGGCGTGGGCGACGGGCCTTCAGGGCCTTCGCTACCAGAGCGGCGACCCTCTCCGGTGGAATGTTCTTCGCCTCCACCCGATCCACGATCCGGCGGAAGCGCTCTGCGTTGCAGGCATAATGCTCCGTAGTCGCCACAAAGTCCTCCAGACGTCGGGTGGATACGGACAGCAGTCCCGTCTTTACCGCACCGGGGCGCAGCACGCTGACCCGGATGCCCAGAAGCTGCAGTTCCATCCGCAAGGCGTCGGCATAGCGCTCCAAGGCGGTCTTGCTGATGCCGTAGATCCCCGTAAAGGGCAAGGGATCTAAGGGCGCAAGCTCGCTGGTGGTGATGATCACACGGCTCCCTCGCTTCAAAAGGGGTAAAAAGCTGCGGTTGACCCGGAAACAGGCCATGAGGTTAATATCAAAAACACGGGCAAATTCCTGCTCCGTCATCTCTACCAGAGAGTTCAGCTCGTAGATGCCGGCCATATGGACGATGGCGTAAAGCGCCTCTGTTTGAGCGGCGACGGTCTGATAGGCGGCCTCTACCTGGGCGCTGTCGGTGAGGTCTGTTTGGATATAGTTCCAGGGGGTATCCTCCGGGGCGGCGATGTCCAGGCCGAAAACCGTATAACCCATGCTGTGCAGATAGTAACAGGTGGCACGTCCCATTCCACCGGCCGCACCGGTGACCAATACTGCTGCCAAACGACTCGCCTCCTCCGGATGATTTTTGTTAGAATCATAGTACCACAGCGCAGGAGAAAATGCAAACAGTTTCCGCAAAGCGAACAACAGAGGGCAGCAAACGGGAATTTGTCGGTCTGTTTAGGAACTAATAGCTAAGAGCTAAGGAAGAACGCCTGCGGCACGGACTTTTCAAAAAACAGCCCCTCCGGTTTTTCCGGAGGGGCCTTTTGCTGTATGGGATCAGTACAGGTAGCTGTAGTCGTTCTTGACGGTGCGGATGAAGAGGGCGATCTCCTCGGGGAGCTCGTTTTCGCCTTCTACATCGCAGACGCACTCGGTGTAGAGACGGACACGCACCTTGCCGTCAGCCAGGATGCAGAAGCCGAAGTTCTTGGAGTCGTCCATATCCTTCTCGGTCTGGAAGATGGTGAACTTATCCTTACAGGGCTCTGCAGCGTAGGGACAGAAGGCGGTGCAGTTGCCGCACTCGTTGCACATCTTATCCACGTGGAGGATCTGGGTACGGCCGTCGGGCAGGCGGATGACCACATTGGAGCGGTTGGGGCAGACATCGGCGCAGTTCTGGCAGACGGTGTTGCAATCCAGGCAGCGGTCGCCCTCACAGGCCACGTCCTTGGCCATGGCCAGGATGCCCTTCTTGGCAATGGCAGCGGCCTCGGAGGGATAGGCTTCTACAGGGATGTCGTACTCGTGCTTCCTGCCGATGACGATCTCGGCAAACTTGGCGGCATCGGCAATGCCCTCTACTACGGTGGCGGGGCCACGGGTTGCATCACCGGCGGAGTAGACATTCTCCAGGTTGGTCTTGAAGGCGGGACGACCCTTGCGATCCAGCTCGATGCCGTTGGCGGCGAAGAGCTTGTCGTCCACCTGCTCACCCACGGCGGAGATGACCAGATCGCAATCGATCTCCACACGCTCGCCGGTGGGAACGGGGCTCCGTCTGCCGGAGGCATCGGGCTCGCCCAGGATCATCTTGTCGCAGATCAGCTTGCCGTCCTTCTGCTCCACGGGGGAGACCAGCTCCAGGAACTCCACGCCATCCTCAATGGCCAGCTCCAGTTCCTCTGCATCGGCAGGCATATAGCGCTTGGTACGGCGGTAGACCAGGGTGGAGGACTTGGCACCGGCACGCTTTGCCACACGGGCTGCGTCCATGGCGGTGTTTCCGCCGCCGATGACGGCTACATGACCCAGCTCGCCGCCACGGCCTGCCTTCATATCCTCCATCCAGCCAATGACACCCTTGACATTGCCGGGGATATCCAGCTTACCGGCCTTCCAGGCACCCACGGCATAGAGGATGTGGGTATAGCCCTGTGCCTTCAGCTCTTCCACAGAGGGAGCCTCGGTATTGAGCTTGACCTCGGTGCCGTAGGCCATCATCAGAGCGATGTCCTGATCAATGGCCTCGTGGGAGATACGGAACTCGGGGATCACATGACGGACAATGCCGCCCAGGGAATCCTTGCGCTCGAAAATGGTGCATTCCACACCGGCTCTGCCCAGGAAGTAGGCAGCAGCAATGCCGGTGGGGCCGCCGCCGATGATGGCAGCCTTCTTGCCCTCGACCTTGGCAGGCTTTTCGATCTTGGCCATGAGGGCATCGATGCCCTTTTCCGCAGCGATGAGCTTGGTCTCACGGATCTGTACCGGCTCTTCATAGAAGTTGCGGCTGCACTTGTTCATGCAGTGGTGGGCGCAGATGGTACCGGTGATGAAGGGCAGGGCGTTCTTCTCGGTGATGAGCTTCAGCGCCTCGTTGTACAGACCCTTCTTGCACAGCTCGATGTACTCGGGGATATCCTGCTCAATGGGGCAGCCACCCTTACAGGGAGCGATATAGCAATCCATCCAGGGCACTCTGTCCTCGTTCTTACGGGTGGGCAGGGGCTTGATGGGCTTGACATGGTGGTAGTCGGTGCGGCAGTCCAGTGCCATCTTGGCGATGGCTTCGGTGTCGGTGCCCTCAAAGGGCTTGAACTCCATGCCCTCCACCTTCTTGGCCATCTGCACCAGACGGTTGTAGCCACCGGGCTTCAGGATGGTGGTAGCCACGGTGATGGGCCAAATGCCTGCGGCAAAGAGCTTCTCGCAGTTGAAGAACTCAGCGCCACCGGCGAAGGAGATCTTCATCTTGCCGCCAAACTGGGTGGAGATCCGACGGCACATCTCAATGGTCAGGGGGAAGAGGGCACGGCCGGACATATACATTTCATTATTGGGCAGCTCCCCACGGGTGGTGTCTACGGGGAAGGTGTTGGACAGCTTCAGGCCGAATTCCACACCCTGCTTGTCTGCCAGGGCCTGGAGGCGCTCGAACATGGGAACGGCATCCGCCCACTGCAGGTCTTCGTTGAAGTGGTGATCGTCAAAGACGATGTAGTCATAGCCCATGCCGTCTAAGATGCTGCGTGCATCCTTGTAGCCCAGGATGGTGGGGTTGCACTTGACGAAGGTATTGACCTTCTTCTCGGTGATGAGGTAGGAGGCAATGCGCTCGATCTCATCGGGAGGACAGCCGTGGAGGGTAGACAGGGTGACGGAACGGGAGACACGGGGGGAGATATTGGCAATGAACTCTGCCTCCTCGGGGAAGAGCTCCGTGAGAACCGCCTTACACTCGGCAAAGACGGGAGCACGGTTGGCATCCTTCATGGACTCGATGTAGTTATCGATCTTCTCGCCCTTGATACCGGCCAGGTCGTAGCCTACAGACATATTGAACACAAAGCCATCGGGATCGCCGTAGCCCCAGACCTTTGCCATGACCTTCAGAGCGCACCAGGCCTTGATGTACTCATCCAGAGCCTGACGGACTTCCAGCTCCGTGGACCACTCCTGGTTGTAGCCTTCGTCATCGGCCAGGATGCAGGGACGGGGCACGCAGCGTGCCAGATCCTCGCCGTCCATCTGCTGGACGGTCTTGACCTCGAAGAAACGGGCGCCTGCCACATAGGAGGCGATAATATTCTGGGCCAGCTGGCTGTTGGGGCCGGCAGCGGGGCCGAAGGGGGTTTCGATCTTCTCACCGAAGATGGGGAGGGTCTTGGTGGGATCAGCCTTGTACTCGGTATGGATGCCGAAGATCTCGCCGGTCTTTTCACGCTCGGTGATCACCCAGCGCATGAGATCCTTAAAGGGAATGGGATACATTCTTTCAGACATTGTAAAATCCTCCGATCAGAATTAGTATACGTCACGTGTCCAGAAGTGCTTCAGGACGAAAACCGCAACATTGAAGAAAAGCAGATAGCAAATGCAGACGATCTCAAAGGGGAAGATATAAAAGGTGCCGGGGAAGAGCAGCGTGATCTGCAGGAAAACGCTGTAGAGGCTGTAAACCGCCAGGGTGGTGAGATAGGTGCGGGAGAGCACCTTCTTGCCCCGTTCATCGTAGCGATGGAGCATAAACCAGCCGATCAGGCCGGGGATGGCCTGGACGGTGGTAACCACCAGCATAATGAAGAGAAGCGCATCAAAGACATAGGTGGTATGCAGCAGATCCAGTTTTACGATCAGGATAACCGGCAGAAACAAAGATGTAATCAGTAACCCCAGCAGCGTCCACTTGCAAAAATTTTCCGATGCGCTGAGCATGGGCAATTAGTAGGCGCAGCCGTTGAGGGCGGTCCAGAGCTTCTTGGACTCTTCCAGAATACGGGCATTGACGGCTTCCTCGTCGATGCCTACCAGCTCACGGTCCTTCATGAGGAGCTTACCGTTGCCGATGGTGGTCTGGCACTGGCGGCCGGTCATGCCGAAGAGTATATGGCCGTCGATATTGGCGTCGGAGAAGGGGGTGAAGGGCTTGTAGTCCATGACGATCACGTCAGCGGCAGCGCCGGCCTCCAGCACACCCAGCTTCTCGTCGAAGTAACGGGCGCCGATGAGGGCGTTGTTCTTGAAGAGCATATCCGTGACCTCGCACCAGCCCACATTGGGCAGGCAGGCATTCTGGCGCTGGGCGCAGAGGGCGACCTTGATGGACTCCAGCATGTCGTTGGTATAGGCATCGGTACCCATGCCCAGGAGGATGCCGGCCTTGTACAGGGGCAGCACGGGGCAGGTGCCCACGGCATTGCCCATGTTGGACTCGGGGTTATTGACCACCATGGTGTCGGTGCTCTTGATGATCTCGATCTCGGCGGAGTTCACATGGATGCAGTGACCCAGAATAGTCTTGGGGCCCAGGATACCGTGATCCTGCAATCTCTGGACAGGACGGCGGCCATAGTTCTGCAGGGAGTCATAGACGTCGTTCATGCCCTCGGAGACGTGGATATGGTAGCCGGTACGACCGTTATTGGCCTCGACCATACGCTCAAAGGTCTTGTCAGAGATGGTAAAGAGTGCGTGGCCGCCAAACATGGCCTTGAGCATAGGATCCTTCTGCTCTTCGCACCAGGTAATGAAGTCGGCATTTTCCTTGATGCCCTGGAGGCACTTTTCCTCGCCGTCACGGTCGGAAACCTCGTAGCAGAGGCAGGAGCGGATGCCAAACTCCTTGGCAGACTCAGCGATCTTAAACAGGGAGCCGGGAATCTCGCCATAGGAAGCGTGGTGGTCAAAAATCGTTGTAACACCCTGCTTGATGCAGTCGATGTACAGGGCATCTGCAGAGGCCTTGGTGCCGGAGAGCATCAGCTTGCGGTCAATGGCCCACCAGGTGCCGTCTAAAACTTCGTAGAAGTTGGTGGGATTATTGCCCTTGATGGACAGGCCACGGGCCAGCGCAGAATAGATATGGGTATGGGCATTGATGAGCGCAGGCATAATCACGCCGCCCTTGGCATCAATGAACTCTGCCTGGGGATACTTTGCCTTCAGATCGGCGGTGGTGCCCACTTCCTTGATCTTGGTGCCCTCAATGACGACACCGCCATCAGGCAGGTAGGGGATGGTAGCGCTTCTGGTGATCAGTTTACCGTTGGCAAGAATGTACATGTGGTTGACCTCCTTAATGTAATTACAAAAAACGTGGGGATGTGAACCTACATGCATAGTTCAACATCTCCACTCAAGTAGCCCTGAGTGATAGTCGGAAGCCCGTGCGCGAAGCACTTCGTTACAGCTATCAATCTTCAATTACAATCTTATTATATCGAACTTCCTTCAAAATTGCAACGCTTTTCCCTCCGCTGATTTTGACAAATCTTTCTAACAATTTTTGAGCAATATGCATAGAAATTTTGATTTTCTCTTTACAAGACCACGGCAAAATAGTAAAATGGAACAAATAAAATGAGGCAAAGGGAAATTTATCTTAGAACTAATGGCTAAGAACGAATAGCTAATAAGTGAGGTATCGGCTCCGCCGATGGATTTAAAATCCGTGCCGGAGGCACACCTTAGTTCTTAGTTTTTCGCTATTAGCTGTTAGTTCACAGCACCAAAGTGCCGCGCAAAATTTCCGTTTCCTGTACACTCCGGAGGATTGTTATGACGGAAGTATCTGTTGTTCGCTGTGAGGAATATGAGCTGGAGAGCTGTACGCAAGCCCTTTTGGCGGCGATGGAGCCTTTTGGGGGGCTTGACTGGGTCAGAGAGGGTATGCGCATTGTCATCAAGGCCAATCTGGTGGAGGCCATGAAGCCGGAGAAGGCCGGCACCACCCATCCGGTGCTGCTGACCGCTCTGACCAAACTGCTGAAGGAAAAGGGCGCTCATGTGGTCATCGGCGACAGCCCCGGTCAGCTTTTTAACGCTACCGTTCTGAATCATGTGTACGCCGTCTGCGGTCTGGGAGAGGCAGAGGCCGTCGGTGCGGAGCTGAACCGCAATTTTGAGCAGAAGAGCGTGTTCTTCCCCCAGGCCAAGGTGGCCAAGAGTTTTACCGTCACGGACTATCTGGAAAATGCCGACGCCATTATCAGCTTCTGCAAGCTGAAGAGCCACGGCATGATGACCATGACCGCCGCCACCAAGAACCTCTTCGGCGCTGTCCCCGGCACCATGAAGCCGGAGTACCACTTCCGCTTCCACAATCCCATGGATTTTGCGGATATGATCATTGACCTCAACGAGTATTTTAAGCCCCGGCTGTATCTGGTGGATGCCATTATGGGCATGGAGGGCAACGGTCCCACCGCCGGAACGCCCCGAAAGATCGGCGCTGTTTTAGCTGCAGAGAATTGCCACAAGCTGGATCTGGTCTGCGCCAAGCTCATCGGCGCAGAACCCATGGCCGTGCCTACCTTAAAGGCCGCCTTTGACCGTGGTCTCTGCCCTCAAAGTGCGGAAGAGGTGGAGGTACAGGGAGAGCTCTGCCCGGTGGAGGGCTTTGTGCTGCCGCCCCAGAACAAGAGCCTGCAATTTGAGAACTTCCTGCCGGGGAAATTGGGTGTGGTCTTTGGCAAGATCGCCAAAAAAGCCCTCCAGGCCAGCCCCAAGCTGAAGGAGCCCGATGCCTGCATCGGCTGCCTGCGCTGCGCCCGTCTCTGCCCCGCCAAGGCCATTACCATGGTAAAAAAGAAGCCGAAGATCGACAAAAAGAAGTGCATCCGCTGCTTCTGCTGCCAGGAGTTCTGCCCCAAAGGTGCCCTGAAGGTACACCGTCCCCTGATCGCCCGAATTCTGAACCGATAAAGAAGGAAAAACCATGTCCAAAAAGAAAATCCGACCGAAATTTAACTCAAAAATGCCGGATTGGGGTACCGCAGCCTTTTTCTTCACCCGGGAGTCCGATGCGGAATTTATGAGGCAGCATCCAAAAGCCTATGGGCTGCTGTGCTTCATTGGCATTACGGTACTGCTTCTTCCCATGCTCCTCCTGATGCTTTTTTGCATTTTCCTCTATCCGGCGCCCAACAGCGGCTTTCTCATCTTGGCTTTTATCGGTGCTTTCTCCATAGGGATCGGCTTTTTTAACATCGTCGGCGCCTGGATCGGCCAGTACCTGGGGCATAAGGTCACCGCATTCTGCCTGCTCATAGGCGCTGCGCTGACGGCCATTGCCCTGGTCATTATGTATGTTCCCGATTTCTACCGTATCTTTGACGAGGCGGCGATCAACCACTATTTTATCCAGCTGATCTTCTGTATGCTTCCGCCCATTTATTATGTGTCGTTCCGTGCCTCTTTCAGCGAGATGATCCCGGAAAAGACCGGCTTGTCGGAAAAGCGGATCGAACGGATGAAACAGGGGATGCGCAACTACTGGCTCTACGAAAGCATCCATCAGGAGTACGACCTGGGTTTCCGCTACATGCTGAACAAAGTTTTTCTGTACCTGTATGTGGCCTGTACGGCACTGTTCCTGCTGACGGGCTGGCATCGGGTCATGATTCCCGTGACCACCGGCGCAGTGTGCCTTTGCTTTTTGCTGTGTATACCGCTGTGCCTGTTTACCTCTAAGGGGACAACACAGAGAAACGCTGTTCAATGGTTCCGTTATATCGGCACACTTCTGTTTCCCTTGCTGGCAATTTATACCCTGATCGGAGATGCGCTGGCCAATCTTTAAGAGAAAAACGCCTGACTTCACACGAAGTCAGGCGTTTTTCATATGCTGCACCAGTTCCTTGAAGGTGACGAACTCGTAGCCCGCACGGCTGAGGATCTGGATGATCCACTCTACCTTCTTATGGTAGCTGCGAATGCCGTGGTTCAGGTAGTACTGGTCGTAGAGCTTCAGCTTGGGCAGGTAGGGAATGGGCTGCTTGCTCAGCTCAAAGGGATGCAAGTAAAAGACATAGTAGTCGTTCTTGAAAATATAATCCTTGATGATGGCCTTAATAATGCCCCAGTTAAAGAGGCGCACATAGCCGCCGCCGGAGATGGGATAGTCATGGCCGAACAGGCGATCCTGGGTCAGGCCGAATTCGAAGAAATCCTTGCAGCGGAGGATGCCCTTGCGCAGCTGCTCAAAGCCGTGGAAGCCCACAGGCATACTGTGACGGGCAGGGGAAAATCCCAGGTGGCTGGAGTCGTAGTCAAAGCCCAGTTCCCGCAGGATCTGCAGCTTGGAATCGTCAATGCCGAAGCAGGGGGCACGGTAGCCGCTGATCTGTGTGCCGAAGGTCTCGGACATCAGCTCCTTGGCCATTTTGGTCTGGCTGCGGAATTCCTCGTCCGTCAGCTGGCACAGGGGACGGTGGTCGTAGCTGTGCAGCGCCAACTCGTGACCCTTGCGCAGGTGATCGAGAATACGATCCTTGGCCTGTAGGGCGGTGCGGCAGACGGAGAACATGGTGGCCTTGATGCCGTGGCGATCCAGGATCTCCATATAGGCATCCAGGCCGTCCAGCATATCCTGCTCAAACTCCATGCCCGCACGGCTCAGGCACTCTGTGTCCGCAAAGGCCTCTACGTCCATGGTAAAAACAGCGTACTTTTTATTCATTCACAAACTCCACGATGGCGTTATCATAGGTCTCTACATTGTTTAAGCGCAGATGGGAATGGCTGCCGTGTTCGAACCACACCAGCTTCTTCTCCTGAGAGGCGCAGGCATCGAAGAGCTTCTGACTCTTGACGGGAATAGAGAACACGTCCTCCTTGCCAAAGAGGAAGAGAGCCTTCTGATGCATCTTCTTCACGGCACGGATGGGCTTTCTGCGGTAGACATTGCTGCCGGTGTGGCGGTAGATCTGGAGCATGATCAGATCCAGCACCGGGAACAGGGGGCGCTTATCGGCGATCATATGGCGCTTGAAGGTCTCACGGAAGCTGACGTAGCAGCCCTCGGTGACCAGACCCTTCACTGCCTTGGGGCAGTCCTTCTGCTCCAGGAGGCACATGGCCGTAGCAGTGCCTACGCAGATGCCGTGGAGCCAGATCTCACGGTTATGGAGCTTGTCCGTCAGCAGCTTGATCCAGCAGCGCAGGTCTTCGGACTCCTTGACTCCAATGGTGGGGTGCGTTCCCTCGGAGAGACCGTGGCAACGGGCATCGATGACCAGCACGTTCATGCCCGCCTTGCGGTAGGGCTCAGCGAAGTAATAGGAATACTTCAGGCACTCACAGCGGCCGGGCAGGATCACGACGCAGCGGTCGCTGCCGAAGTCAAAATACTGGCCGTAGAGCTTCAGACCCTCGTTCTCGATCCACTGCTCCTGGATATGGTCTTTGTACTGCTCTGCCCAGGCCAGGCCCTGCTCCCACATGGCGCTCTGCTCGGGGTGCCAGGTGGCGGAGCAAACATGTCCCCATTTCTCCGGCGAGGTGCGCACCAGGGTGTCCCGGTAGACACGCATGGAGATGGGAAGGGTGTAGATCAGCATAAAAGTCAGGCCGCTCAGCAATAAAAAAGCGACAATACAAATGATAATTGTCGTCATTGTCACAACTCCTCAAAAAAACTAGGGCGATTATAGCATAGAAATCCATAAAAAGCAATTTATCCATTGAAAAAAGTCGAAAAATAAGCTATAATGTACGGCGAATCTATTTAGGAGGAGATCCCCATGGACAAGTTTGTCATCATTCCCGACAGCGCCTCGGACTTTACCGCTCCGCTGCGTGAGCGCTTCAATGTGCCCGATGTGCTTCTGGGCGTTGTATATTTCCCCGACGGCCATGCCGAGCCCGCCGACCTGGATTTCGAGCGCATGAGCGCCGAGGAGTACTACAACTCCATGAAGGGCCGCAAGGTGCTCTACAAAACCTCTAACGCTCCCGTCAGTGAGATCGAGTCCAAGTTTGAGAAGCATCTTGCCGCAGGCAAGGACGTGCTGAGCATCTCCCTGTCCTCCGGCCTTTCCGGCACCTATCAGGCCACTTTGCTGGTGGCAGAGGAGCTGCGGAAGAAGTATCCCGAGCGCAAGATCATCTGCGTGGACTCCCTGCGCTACTCCACCGCCCTGTCCAAGCTGATCGTTATGGCCTGCCAGAAGCGTGACGAGGGTGCTACCATCGAAGAGACCGCCGCCTTCATTGAGGAAAAGAAGCACTGCATCCACCAGATCGGCTCCATGGACGACCTGTTCTTCCTGGTGAAGACCGGTCGTATCAGCAATTTCAAGGCCTTCTTTGGCACGCTGGCCGGTGTGAACCCCATGGCGGACTTCAACCGTGAGGGCATGAGCCAGGTGCTGGTGAAGTTCAAGGGCAAGAAAGCAGCTTTTGATGCCTCCCTGAAGTACATCCAGGCCACCATCGTAGAGCCCGAGAAGCAGCTGATCTTCGTTGCCCACTCCAACCGCAAGGCCCAGGCCGAAATCCTGGCCGAGCGCATCCGCCAGGAGATCAAGCCTGCGGAAATCATTATCAACGACATAGGTATCTCCTGCGGCGCTACCATCGGCCCCGGCCTCTGCGCTGCCTTCTATGAGGGCAGACCGGTCTCCGAGGGTCTGAAGGAAGAGCAGACCATTATGGATGCCATCGCTGCCGAGCTGAAAGGCTGATTATTTTATAGAATAGGAGCTGATTCATAATGAATCAATATATTATTTTTTCTGACTCCACCTGCGATCTGAACGCAGAGCTGCGCAAGACTTATGACATCGAATATGTACAGATGAACTATGTGGTGGACGACAAGGAATACCCCGCCGATCTGGACTGGGGTATCCACTCCGCCAAGGAATTCTACGACCTGATGCGCAACGGCAAGCGTGTACGCACCACCCAGGTTCCCCGTGAGGCTTTTGAGACCGCCTTCACCAAGACCCTGGAGGCAGGCATGGACGCTGTGTACATTTCCTGCTCCTCTGCCCTCTCCGGCTCCATTGGTCTTGCCAGGCTGGTGGCTCAGGAGCTGAGCGAAAAGTATCCCAACAACAAGATCTACTGCGTAGACTCCCTGTGCAGCTCTCTGGGTCAGGGCTCTATGGTGCTCACCGCCGCCAAGCTCCGTGCCGAAGGCAAGAGCGCCGCTGAAGTGGCAGCCTATGTGGAAGCTGACCGCCTGAAGGTCAACCAGGCAGGCACTGTGGACTCCATGGAGTACCTGCGCCGTGCCGGCCGTATCAAGGCCTCCAAGGCCTTCTTCGGCAATCTCTTCGGCATTAAGCCCATCATCATCTCCGATGTCATCGGCCAGAATTTCGCCGTGAAGAAGACCAAGGGCGCTGCCAATGCCCGTAAGGAGATCGCCAACATGATGGCCGAGAACGTCATCGACCCCGAAAATCAATGCCTCTACATCACTCATGCCGACGTGCCTGAGGTGGCAGAGCAGCTGAAGGCGGAGATCCTGCTGCAGGTTCCCTTCAAGGAAACCCATATCAGCACCATCGGCCCCATTGTGGGCGCCTCTGTGGGTCCCGGCACCATCATCGCCTTCTGCCACGGCAAGGAAGTTACCATTGAGGGCAAAGAATAATTATTACATAAAGGAAGTATTTGTCCCATGACCGCATTCTTAACCGGCCGTGAGCTCAGCGCCATGCTGCTCAACGGCTACCGCAATCTGCTGAGAAATTCCGATCTGATCAATGATCTGAACGTCTTCCCCGTCCCCGACGGCGACACGGGCACCAACATGACCCGTACCCTCTCCGGCGGCGTGGGCAATGCCAGGGAAGGCGCCGCCGCAGGCGAGTATATGAAAGCCTTTGCCCGTGGCACCCTGCTCTCCGCCAGAGGCAACTCCGGCGTCATCCTGTCCCAGTTTATCCACGGTCTGGCCGAGGGTATGGAGGGCAAGGAGGAGATCTCCCTTGGGGACTTCGCCTATGCCATGAGCCTGGGTCAGCGGGATGCCTACCATGCCGTCATGAAGCCCACGGAGGGCACCATTCTCACTCTGATCCGTCAGGGCGCTGCTTTCCTGCAGGAGAACCGCTTCGACAGCTTCGAAGACTGCCTGAAGGCTCTGATCGCCCACCTGCGGGATGTGCTGCAGCACACCCCCGAGCTGCTTCCCGTTTTGAAGGAAGCCGGTGTGGTGGACAGCGGCGGCGCAGGTCTGGTCTGCATCTTTGAGGGCATGGAGGCGGCACTGCGTGGTGAGGTCATCGAGTCCGAGGGCGCTGCCGACAGCAGCCTGAAGGAAACCGCCTCCGTAACCACGGGTTCCTTCGGCCCTGACAGCGTGCTGGAGTACGGCTACTGCACGGAGTTCATCCTGCAGCTGATGCATGCCAAGTGCGACATTGCCAATTTCTCTCTGCAGCCCATGATCGACTACTACGAGTCCATCGGTGACTCTCTGGTGGCGGTGATGGATGGGGATATTGTCAAGATCCATGTCCACACCTTCACTCCCGACAAGGTCATCGCCTATGCCCGTCAGTTTGGCGAGTTCCTCACCTTTAAGATGGAGAATATGTCCGTCCAGCACAGCGAGGTGGTGGAACAGAAGCAGGGCCCCAAGGACAAGTATGCCGTGGTGGCCGTGACCTGCGGCGAAGGCATTGACAGCTATTTTAAGGAGATTGGTGTGAAGATCACGGTTTCCGGCGGCCAGACCCAGAATCCCTCCGCAGAGGATTTCCTGGCAGCCTTCCGCAAGGCCAACAGTGAGCATATCATTGTGCTGCCCAACAACTCCAATATCATTCTCACCGCCCGTCAGGCGGCAGATTTATTCAAGGATGCCGATGTTCATGTGATCGACACCAAGTCCATGGCCGAGGGCTACAGCGCCCTGTCCATGATGGATCTCTATGTGGACACCGTGGAGGAGCTGCTGGAGTCCATGACCATGCCCCTGGAGGGCGTGACCACCGGTCAGGTGACCACCGCCACCCGTGACACCTGCATGAACGGCATCACCGTGAAGCAGGGCGACCACATCGGCCTTGCCAACCATAAGATCCTCTCTGCCGCTGCCAATGCGGTAGATGCCGCCATGGAAATGCTGCAGGCACTGGAGGAGATGGAGGACAAGCAGGTGCTCACCGTATTCTACGGCGAGGATCTGAGCGACGAGGCGCTGGAAGAACTGCAAAACCGTGTGGAGGCGGCCTATCCTCTGCTGGAAACCGGCTATATCTACGGCGGTCAGCCGGTTTACAGCCTGATCATGGCCATTGAATAAGGATATGAAGAAGATTATTATTGATATTTTCGGCGCAGATGCCGGACAGGAGGTCATCCTCCGTGGCGCTGCCGCCGCTTTGAAGCAGGATTTGCAGCTCCATCTGGTGCTGGTGGGCAAGCAGGAGGAGATCCTGCCCGTTATGGAGGCAGAAAAGATCTCCGCAGACCGCTACACCCTGAAGCACGCCGAGGACGTGATCGGTGTGGAGGAGCAGCCTGCCTGCGTATTCCGTGGCAGAGAAAAATCCTCTCTGGTCATGGCGCTGCGGCTGCTGAAGGAAGATCCCGATGCTTTGGCGCTCCTGAGTCCCGGCAGCACCGGCGCTCTGCTGGTGGGCAGTATTGTCCATCTGGGTCTGCTGCCCGGTTTGAAGCAGCCTGCCCTCTGCTCTGCCCTCCCCTGCTCCGGACGGGAGTTCCTGTGCCTGGTGGATTGCGGCGCCAATGTGGATGCCAAGCCCAAGGATCTGGTACGCTTTGCCCGTATGGGCGATGCCTTTATGAAGTGCCTCTGCGGTATGGAATCTCCCAGAGTCGGCCTGATGAACGTGGGCACGGAGCCCGGTAAGGGCGACGAGAACACCAAGGAGGTCTACCAGCTTCTTAAGGAGCAGCCGCTGAACTTCATCGGCAATATTGAGGGCAGCGACATGGTCTCCGATGTGGCCGATGTGATCGTGGCAGACGGTTTCGTGGGCAATGTACTGCTGAAGAACACCGAGGCCGTGGGCAAGGCCGCCCTGACCCTGGTGGAGGAGCAGATGAAGAAAGCCCCCAGCGAAGCTCTCAGCGCCTTGCACGAGGAATTGCTTGCCCGCTATGATTTCAACAACCGTGGTGGTGCCACCTTCTTAGGCACCAAAAAGACCGTGGTCAAGATGCACGGCTGTGCCACCGCTCAGACCGTGGTGGCCTGCATCCATCAGGTGTTGCGGCTGACGGATGCCGACTTTATCAGCCAATTGGAAAAATCGCTGCAAAGCTAAAAAATAACAGGGGCTGTTTTCACAGCCCCTGTGCTATATGTTCTTAATCCTTCTTATACTCCCGATAAGCGGAGATGTACACACCCTTGCGCAGCCAGTATTCAAAGGGCACGCAGAGGATCATGACAAAATTGAAGCTCAGCCACAGCCCCATGCCGAAATCGTTCAGCCAGGGGAACATGAAAGAGGTTAAGTAGCACAAAATCGTATAGACCACATAGCGGATGATGGTATGGATGGTCTGCCGCATGGTATCCCGATAGAGGATATTGCGGAAGATCACCGCCCGGTCCAAAATCAGGTGCAAGCCCAGAGAGAGCACACCTGCGGTGGGGACGGTGTAGTTCAGGTACGTAAAACGGAACACCAGGGAAGCCACCAGCATCAGCACCTCTGCCAAGAACAGAGCGGCAAAGCTGCCTGCGGCGCTGGCAAAGAGGCGGCGATAGATCCTCAGCGTGTCCTTCACGGGATCAAAATGAGAGGATTTGTTGCCGTCGATGTAGATGGCATCAATGGGCAGGGTGGTAATGCTCACGTGCTGCTTGTCCGCATAGTAGAGGGTGTTCATCTCGTAGTCGTACTTCTCCCCCGCCACCTGCAGCAGCCAGGAGATATGCTCCGCCTTGAAGCCACGGAGACCGGACTGGTTATCCCGGAGGAAGTGACCCGACAGAAGGGTATAGATAAAACGGGACAGATCGTTGCCGATCTTGGAGCGGAAGGGGATCTTGCGGTGCAGACGGCGCATGGTCAGCACAAAGCCGGCCCCCTCACGGAGCTCATGACGCACACGGAGGATATCCTCTACCCGATGCTGTCCATCGGCGTCGGCGGTGATAAAGAACTCCATTTCCGGAAAACGCTTTGTCAATTCCGCCATACCCTTCTTCAGTGCAGAGCCCTTGCCGCCGTTTTTCTCGGCGGTGAGGACATGGGCATAGGGCTTTACCCGCCGAAAAATCGCTTCGTAGGCTTCGCCGCTGCCGTCATCCACTACCAGGATGCCAAAGCCCTCTGCATGGAGCCTCTCCACCAGCTCGCAAAGGCAGTCATCCGGGCGATATGCCGGGATCAATACGATTTCTTTCATAGTTTTTCTCTCTTTTTTCTTAGTTTATCTCTTTATTGATAAAGGCGGCGATCTCCGCCATCAGTTCTTCGTTGGCCGTGCCGTCGGCATCGTAGAGAATGTCCACATGCCCCTGCGCTCCCGTCTCTTCCCAGGAGAGGAAATGCACGCTGTCCGACCGGATCTCTGCCCGATGGGCCATGACGGAATGGGCATCGTGGGACACCGTCTCGTCCGCCACACCGTGAATAATGAGGGTGGGGATCCGAGTGTCTCCCAGAACCTCCGAAACCTCTAAATTGGCGGTTTCGTAGTCAAAGAGCAAGCTCTGATACAGCCAGAGGAAGGGATAATTCACGTAGGCCAGCGGCCCTACCGCATTGGTGGCCGGCTCCATCACCGCATCCATGGCGCTGTTAACGCCGGCCACGCTGATGATGGCGCTGATGTCATAGTCCGATGCCGCCATGGCGCAGGCCGCATAGCCCCCCCGGCTGTGGCCGAAGAGTACCAGTTCCTCATAGCCGTAGCGGTCACAGGAGGCCAGATAGTCCAGGGCAGCGCTGAGATCATAGATCTCCTGGGGAAAGCCCACATAGCTCTCACCGCCGCTTTCATAGCTGCCGGTGGGGTCAAAGCTGAAGACCCCCCAGCCCTGCCTCTGAAAATAGCGGATCTGCTGAGCATAGCTGTCTGCACCGGCATGGAAGCCCGGTGCAAGCAAAACCAGGACTTTTTTCTCCCGGCCTGGGTAATAATAGCCTTGAAGATCCTCGTCCCCGGCTGCAAAACGCAGTTCCTCCCGCTCCAGGCAGGAGCAAGAGACCACAGGCGGATCATAGCGGCGGAAAATTCCGTCATAAACCAGCTTGGTAGCCGCCAGAGACAGGAGTATAAAGGCAGTAAATGTGATCAAAATGACACGCAAAACCCTCTTCTTTTTCCGATTCGCTTTCGCTGCCATAATCATCACCGTATTTTCTGATTTTTAAACAAAGGAAGGGTCAACCATGGAACTGAAGGTTTTTTCCGAAGTCCAATACGCAGAACGCATGGAGGCGCTGGAGCAGGAACTGCAAGCCGTTCGCCAAAGAGGAACGCTCACCGCCTTTGACGGTTTGAGCCTCTACTACGAGCACTTTCCCAAGGAGGGTGCCCAGCGCTGCCTGGTGCTGGTGCACGGCTTTACGGAATTTTCCGAGAAATATCACGAGCTCTGCGGTTATTTCCGTCAGGCCGGCTACCATGTGTTCCTCTATGACCAGAGAGGCCATGGCCTTTCCGGGCGGCAGGTACAGCCTCTGAGCCTGAGCCATGTGGACAGCTATGAGGACTACCGAAAGGATCTGGAGCAGTTTATGCAGGAGGTAGTCTACCCTGAAGCCAAGGGTCGTCCCGTGTATCTCTTCGGTCACTCCATGGGCTGCGCCGTTGCAACCCTGTACCTGCAGAAGCACCCCAGTAAAATCGGAAAAGCGGTCTTATCCTCCCCCATGGTGGTTCCCGTGGCGCCGCTGCCCATTTGGTTCCTGTCCTGGTATACCAAACGGGAGGGCAAGAAGCTGGGCTTCACCGCCCGTTTCCCCCATACAAAGGACTTTGACCCCAATCCGGTCTTTGAGAAGAGTTCTGATGCCAGCCGCAGCCGCTTCGAGCACCATATCAGGCTGCGCCGGGAAGAGCCCCGTTATCAAAACGCCGCCTCTACCCACGGCTGGATGCACAGCACATTGAATATTCATAAAAAATTATTGGATCGAAAGTCTCTTGCGCCAATCCGGACGGAGATCCTTATGACCCAGGCGGGGCAGGACAGGGTGGTCTACCTGAAGCCCCAGGATAAGCTGGCAAAGCGGCTGCCCAATTGCAAAAAAACCGTCTTCCCGGAGGCAAAACACACCATCTTCTACGGCAGTGAAGAGACACTGCGGAATTATTTGCGCTGCGTGCTGGACTTTTTCGCAGGCTGAGCCGTTCTGGCAGCCTCCGCTCTGGCCTCATCCAGCATGACACGCCACAGGGCCAGCAGTGCAGGTCCCAGCCGCACACGGATGTGTGCCTCCAGTTCCACTTCCCGCTCTGTTTTTTCGTAGTCACAGCGCAGATCCACCGTCAGTTTTTTCCGGTTGATGGGCACAATGTGATCCAGCACCCCCAGCGCCGGGTAAACCACAGCACAGAGCTCGCCGTAGGCCATGGCCGCATCGTCGGGCTCCTCCGCACCGCAGACCGCCCGGAGCTTCAGCTTGCGCAGCTTGCACTTGGGCAGCAGATGGACGATCTCACGCACCAGAGAGAGCAGCACCCGGAGGATCTGCCCCAGCGTCGTGCCGACACCCTGGGTAGCGATGCTCTCCTTCAGGGATTCGATAGAGTCAAAATGGGACAGACCGGACAGCTCCTTCAGCAGGAGCACAATGGGGTTATCCGGATCAGGGTCCTCTCCAAGATACATCCAAAGCAGCCTGTACCGAAAATACAGGCTGTTTTCTTTGTCGTAAAATACATACACATAAAAGGGGATCAGGCAGATCACCGTGATCACCAGCGCTAAAAAGCCCAATATGCCCAGTATGATCCAAAGTGCCAGCACGGTGTCGCCTCCCCTTCCGCAAATCTATCCACCCTATAGTATAGCACAGTTTGCGGAAAAGTACAAGGGAAATACTATCCACCCAAACCGGCATCGTAAAGGGTGTTTTTTGGAATGCCGGTCTCCTTGGATACCTGCTTGGCGGCATCCTTTCGGCTGAGCCCCTCTGTCATCAGCGTCTGCATCCGCTTCAGCGCAGCCGGGAGATCGCTCTGCTTTTCCTCCAGTTCGCCGCCGGCTACCACCAGCACATACTCGCCCCGTGGGGCGTTTTCCTCATAATATGCCACAGCTTCGCCCAAATTCAGCCGCAGCACCTCCTCGTGGAGCTTGGTCAGCTCACGGCAGAGGCTGATGGAGCGCTCCGCTCCAAAGGTCTCCAGAAGATCCTTCAGCGTATCTGTCAGCTTGTGGGGCGCTTCGTAAAAGATCATAGTACGGGTCTCGGCCTTCAGGCTCTCCAGATGGGCACGGCGCTGCTTCTTGTTGGTGCTGAGGAAGCCCTCAAAACAGAAACGGCCTGTGGGGAGAGCGGACATGCTCAGCGCCGTAATGGCAGCACAGGGTCCGGGAATGGAGGTGACGGTGATACCGTTCTCGGCGCAGAGGCGCACCAGATCCTCACCGGGGTCGGAGATGGCAGGCGTACCTGCATCGGAGACCTGGGCGCAGTTTTCCCCGGCCAGAATGCGCTCCACGATTTTTCTGCCGCTGAATTCCTTGTTGTGCTCATAATAGCTCACCAGAGGCTTTTTCAGCTCCAGATGATTGAGCAAGCGAAGGGTCACACGGGTGTCCTCGGCGGCAATAAAATCCGCCTGCTCCAGCGCCTGACGGCAGCGGGGCGAAATATCCGAAAGATTCCCAATGGGTGTAGGAACCAGAGTCAATGTACCGCTCATTTGTCTCCTCCTATATGGTAGGCGGCCTTGTAACCCTCGGTAGGAAGGCCGTTTTCGTCAAATTCAATGAGATCCGGCTCGTAGCGCAGGCCGGGTTTGCCGCCCCGCACTGCCTCCACAAAGAAGAGGCAGCAGGGAGAAGCTGCTCTGTGCCGCACCCACTGCAGCCGCTTGGGCTCCAAGTCCACACGTCGCAGCTCGCACAGCACGTCACAAAGTCGGGAGGGCAAATGCACCAGGGAAAATCGTCCGCCGGTGGGCAACAACCAGGCCGCCGCCTCGCAGAGCTGACGTAAAGTCAGGTTTTCCTCGCTACGGGCAGTACCGTGCTTCTCGCTGGTTTTTCCGCTGCCCACAGGAAAATAAGGCGGATTGGAAATGACCCCGTCAAAGCTGCCCGTGGGAAAAAGCGTGCGGATCTGCCGCACATCCCCGTGGCAGGAGAACAGCCGCTCCTCCAGACCGTTGGCACGGATATTTTCCAAGGCACGAAGATGCGCCGCCTTGTCCAGTTCGATCCCCTGTACGCTAAGGGTTTCACTCTTGGCACACAGCAGCAGCCCCAGTGTTCCGCAGCCGCTGCCCAGATCCGCCATTTTTCTGCCGGGGCGCACAAATGAGGCCAGCAGCATGGAATCTGTAGAGAGTGGAAAGCTCTCATCCTCTAAATGCAGAACATATTTCTGCCCCAGTGTCTCCGCCATGCCGCACCTCCCGTTTTTTCTTATTGTATCACATTTTGGACAAAATGCAATCGCTTCCGTCAAGGGAAAGGTTGATACAGGTGTCAGATCATAAAATATTCTGCTTTTCTTGTTTTTACCGATTGCATTTTTTGAAAAACGTGATAGAATAAAGCTGCAAACCAACAACACTACATATAGGAGGAAAAGATCATGGCATATAAGATCACTGACGCTTGTGTAGCTTGCGGTGCCTGCGCCGCTGCTTGCCCCGTGGAAGCTATCGCTGAGGGCGACGGCAAGTACGAGATCAACGCTGATACCTGTGTTAGCTGCGGCACCTGCGCCGACACCTGCCCCATGGAAGCTATCGTTGAGGAGTAATTCTCAAATAAAAAGCCGTTCCCGAAAGGGAGCGGCTTTTTATTTTGTTATTCTTTGGCTAAGGCTCGATACAGGAAGGTGACGATCTGGCCTCTGGTGCAGCTGTCCTCGGGGGAGAATTTGCCGTTTCCGGTGCCGTTGGTGATGCCCTGCTCCACTGCCCACAAGATGGGCTCGTAGTAGTAGACAGAGCTGCTGACATCGGAGAAGGGATTCTCACCCGTTGCAGGTGCAGGTTTGCCGCAGGCTCTCCAGAGGAAGGTGGCAACCTGACCACGGGTACAGGTGCTCTCCGGGGAGAAGGTGGTGGCAGAAGTACCGGTGGTGATCCCCTGCTCTACCGCCCACAAAATGGCCTTGTAGTAATACATGGTCTCGGGGACGTCCGTAAAAGGATTTACAACCATTTTCGGCTCCGGAGAACCGAATGCACGCCACAGGAAGGTGACGATCTGCCCACGGGTACAGGGCTTCTCCGGCGAGAACTCCGTGGGAGAGGTGCCGTTGGTCACACCCTGCTGCACCGCCCAGAGGACGGGATTGGCATAGTAGTCCGTCTCCTTCACGTCCAGGAAGGGGATCTCCACGTACTCTGCCTCGCCACAGTAGATGCACAGGCCGTTCTCGTAGATATGACCCACAGGCGCAATGGCCTCACCGGGGGTGACAATATCGTCACAGCGCAGGCAGCGCAGATCGCCACTGTAGCCGTGCTCACTGCAGGTGGGTTCGTAGGCACCGGATAGATAGGTCTCGCCGTGACCCAGGGCTTCGATGGTCTCGCCGTATTCCAGCACTTGGTCGCAGACACCGCAGTAGAGGTCGCCGGTGTAGCCCTCTTCCAGGCAGGTGGGGTCCATTGCGTTCCGATACTCGGTCTGAGAATGTCCCGTTGCCGCAATGGCCTCGCCCTGCTCCAGGCAGATGCCGCAGGTGAGGCACTGCAGGTCGCCGGTATAGCCCGGCTCCGTACAGGTGGGATCATAGGCACCGACCCACGCCTGCTCCGGATGGTTCAGAGGCTCCAGGGTCTCGCCGGCTATGACATAGGCATCGCAGAGATAGCACCAGGTATCCCCGGAATAGCCGGGCTCGGTGCAGGTAGGCTCGATTTTCCCGTCTACACGGGTGTCGGGGTGGTTCAGAGGAGGAATGACCTGGCCACGCTCTACAATATCGCCGCAGACCAGGCACTTCACGTCGCCGGTGTAGCCGGGTTCGGTGCAGGTGGCCGCTCTCTCATCATAGAGGCGCATTTCGTCGTGGAAGCACTGCGGCCGCTCGGTCAGGTAGGTGTCGCAGATGGTGCAGCGGGGATACAGCGCACCCTCGATCTCATACCATAAGATACCCTCACTTACGCCATAGTGGAAGGTGACGATGGTCAGGAGAGGATTGCCACTGCCTATCTGGACCTTTTTCCAGGTGTTCTGGCTGCCGCTGAAGAGGACATGGCAGAAGCGCTCGCATTGATCAAAGGCACGCTCGCCAATGGAGGTCACCGTAGAGGGGAGGGAGGCATAGACCAGAGAGCTGCACTCCTGATAGGCCGCTGCGCCAATGGAGGTTACGCCGTAGGGCACTCGGGCAGAAACCAGGCTGCTGCAGCTGTCAAACATTCCGTCGGAAATAGCCGTAAGACCCTGCATACCCCACGCATAGGTCAGAGAAGTACAATAGCGGAAGGCAAAACCTCCAACCGAGGTTACCGTATTGGGGATATAGATCTCCTGCAGAGAACTGCAGCCGTGGAAGGTGCTGGTACCAATGGACTCCAGACCATAGGGAAGAGAGATGGTCTCTATGGACGCACAGTTCAGGAAGGCATAGCTTCCGATGGAGGTAACGCCCTCGGGGATGACCAAATCCACCAGCAGTTCCCCGTTGAGGTACAGGTCGCCGCCGTAGCACAGAGGCGTTGCGGACATGGTGCCGAAGTGGATGGAACACCAGGCGGCCAGATCGGTGATATGCACCTCCTCCACCGCATCACAGCCGGTGAAAACCTCATGGTCACTGTACTCCAGGGTGGTGGGCATGGTGACCTTCTTCAGGGCGCTGCAATTTGCGAAGGCATCATTTCTCAGATAGGTTGAGCCGCCGATCACCAGCTCTTCCAGAGCGCTGCATTCCGCAAAGGCATAGAACTCGATCCAGCCCTCCACCTTGCCCGTATCCACATAGCGCAGCGCATCGCAGCTGTAGAAGGTATACTCGCAGATCCGCTCCAGCGCACCGGGGAAAACCACGGCGGTCAGGGCATCGCAGTCATAGAAGGCATAGGTACCCAGGTTCTTCAGCCCCGTGCCAAAGGTGACATTTTCCAGCTTGTCGCAATCCTGGAAGCAGTACTCCCCGATGGTGGTCAGGCTGTCGGGCAGGCTCACAGTCTGCAGGGAATCGCAGTGATAGAAGGCATATTTGCCGATTTCTTTCAGATTTTCGCCGCCCTCGAAGCCGAGCAGGCTGTCGCAATCGTAGAAGGCGGAGGCAGTGACACTCTCCACGCAGTTGCCGCCGGTGACGGAGACCAGGGCATCGCAATCCCAGAAAGCTGCCGACTGCAGATCCTTAACGGAGTCCGGCAGATAGATGGTGGTCAGGGCATCACAATCATAGAAGGCAGCGCCGCCGATTGTCTCGACCCGGTTGCCCAGCACCACTTCCTTCAGGTTGGCGCAACCACGGAAGGCGCCGGAGTCGATGGTGGTTACGTTGTTACCGATGGTGACCTTCTCCAGCCCCTCATCATAGGCAAAGGCCTGGAAAT
Organism: Oscillospiraceae bacterium; assembly: GCA_017481325.1. Next base: position 12,824 of record JAFUPG010000012.1, on the reverse strand, counting down.
CGACGGAGGTAACCGGGAAGCCCTCAATGGTATCGGGAATGTCCACCTGGGAGACCCGGCTCTTAAGGCCGGTCACAATGGCGGTGCAGGCATTGGGGTGGATGGTATACTCCAGGTACTCCGGCACGCCGCAGACCTTGCAGATTCCCTCCTCAAACCAGTGGCCGGTGCCGCCGCCCTCCATATAGAGGATGGCCGCATCACAGAAGTTACAGTAGGCATAGATACCGCCGCAGGACACATAGTTGACCACGGGGCTCTCGCTGCAGAGGTCATGGCGGTGTGCGTTTTTCAGAGGCTCGTTGCCCTCCTCGAAGGCAAGCGCTGTCCAATCGGTCACATTGCCGCCGTAGCTCACATGGCTCAGCTTCTCGCAGCCGTAGAAGGCCCGGTAGCCCACCGCCGTCGGCTTGCCCAGATGGATGCTGACCAGATTGCTGCAGGACAGGAAGGCATAGTCCCCCAGGCTCTGGATGCCGTTGCCCAGATCCGCCCAGAGCATTGTACCGCAGCTGTCAAAGGCGGAATTGCCCAGCGTGGTGAGGCTGTTGGGCAGGTCGATGTTCAACAGGCTGCCGCAGCTCTGGAATGCGCCGTTTCCGATGGTCTGAAGACCTTCGGGTACGCTGAGCAGCATGAGATCGTCGCAGTTGCAGAAGGCATAGTCGTTGATGGCACGGAGATTGGCAGGGAGGATGAGGATCTCCAGGCCGGCCTGATTGCGAAGGGCATTGTCTCCGATGGTGACCACGGGACAGCCCTCGATGGTCTCGGGGATGGTCAGGGTGGAGGGCATGGCCACCTCCGTATTGACGCCGGTAATGGTGACCTCCATATAGGCGGAACTCAGGTTGTAGGTCAGACATTCGAGCGCATTGCAGCGGGTGCAGACACCCTCTGCATAGCTGTGCGCGCCGCTGCGGTAGGTATATCCGAAGACCGCTCCGCAGATATCGCAGGAGAAATAGTCATGGAAGCAGGTCTCGTGGTCGGTAATTCCGCTTCCGTCCACGCCGTAGTGCCAGAGGGCCTCCATGAGATCGGTGTTTCCGCTATAGACCTTTACCGCAGTAAATTCCTCCTGGGTGCCGCTGTAAGTCACATGGCTCAGGTCGCTGCAATTGTAGAAGGCATTGTTGCCAATGGAGGTCAAAGTCTTGGGCAGGCTGACCGCAGACATTGACCAGATGGCTCGGAAGGCTTCGCTCTGGATCTTGGTGACGGTGGGCGGAATCACCAGGGCTCTGAAGTCGCAGGATGCGAAACTGCAGGTGCCGATGGTGGTAATGGTGCTGCCGAAATCTACCTCTTCCACGCCGGCAAACTCGAAGGTGTGGTTACCGGTGCTGGTCAGACCTGTGCCGAAGCTCACTTTTTTCAGGCCGTAGCATTTTGTGAAGGCATAGTCCCCCAGGTAGGTGAGCTGATCCGAAAAATGTACCTCCCGGATTTTTGAACACTGGGAGAAAGCGTAGGTTCCGATGGAGCTCAGGGTCTCCCAGAGGGGCGGAAACTCCAAAACCTCGCACCCCTCAAAGCAATAAGTGCCCACAGAGGTAACAGCGTCGCTTAACTCCACGCTGCGAAGGGCAGAGCAGTAGCGGAAGGTACTGTTGGGCAGCTCCGTAATTGCCGCCAGAGAGGGAGCTTCTTGTAATTGTTTACAGCTGATAAAGACCGATACACCCAGTGTCTGAATATTGCCGCCGGTGACACGCTGCAGAGCGCTGCAATCACGGAAAGCATAGTTCCCCAACTCGGCGACAGAGGCAGGCAAGGCCACCTCGACCAGAGAGGTGCAGGAACGGAAAGCAGAGCTGCCGATGGATTTCACCTGACTGCCGAAGGTGACGGTAGCCAGGTTTCTGCAGCCGTAGAAGGAGGTATCGGCAATGGACGTGAGATTTTCAGACAGGGAGACGGCAGTAAGGCCGCTGCAGGCATAGAACGCATCGTTTGACAGGCCGGTAACGGTATCGGGCATGGTGTACTCGCCCTGATAGCCTGCGGGACAGCGGATCACCATGGTCTTGGCATAGGTATACAGCACGCCGTCGCTGTCCGCAGAAAAATAAGTATTCCAAACATTCACGGAAATCTTGGTAAAGTTGGTGCTGACGGGAAATACAGCGCTGCCCAGGGAGGATACCCAGCGCCCCAGAGCCAGGGAGGTCAGGCCCTTGCAATCGTAGAAAGCCTCAGAGCCGATCTTTTTCAGTCCGTCGGGAAGAATGATCTCCGTAATGCCGGTACAGTTCCGGAAGGCACGGTCTGCGATCTCCGTCACCGTAGAGGCGACGGTGACGCTGCCGCTCTTCGCCGGAGGACACAGCCGCAGGAGGGTCTTATCCCCGTTGTACAGCATACCCGTGCTGTCGGAGGCAAAATAGTCGTTACCGCTGCGCACCGTGAATTTCTTCAGGGCGGTGCAGGTATCAAAAGCCGTCCCATCCATGCCCACCAGGGTGGACGGCAGGGTGACTGTCTCCAAAGCCGTGTGATCATCAAATACGTTACCGGAGATATAGTCAATACCCTCATTGATGACGACGGTTTTGATCTCATACTGATAATCCCGCCAGGCGTACTCGTAATAAGCCAGGCCGCCGCTGCCGGAGATGGTCAGGGTCTTGGAGTAGGTATTGTAGCTCCAGGTGATATTATCGCCGTTGTTGCCACTGGTAGCCGCAGGCTGCTGGGGCTGCTCCTTTCCTGCGCCCAGGGCAAAGGTCAGAAGGCAGGGCAGCAGGCACAGCACCAGAACTAAGCCCAGCCAACGAATGGTCGTCGATTTCATAAGCAACGCTCCTCTTCACTCTTTTCTAATATTACTCTACCATACCCCGGCAAAAAAGGCAAGGCACAGCCCCGACTTTTTCTCCCTCTCTCCCCGTCCCTGCCGCCATCACGGTAAATTTGGCTCATGAAAGACCACGCACAAAGCATTCTCTTGGGAGAGAATCCTTTCCTTTTCTCTGTACCAACGAACTGCGGGCGGTGACAGATTACCGTCACCGCCCGCAGGGGTATCCACTTTATTCAGATCGCTTATTCCTTGGGTAACACAAGGGCATGACCGCTGGAGATCGTCGTCCCGTAAGAGTTGGTGATCATGCAGTAGACATGAATGATCTCGTAAGTCTCGAAGTCATAGTCCGAGAAATAGTAAGCCAAGGTGTTGCTGGGGAAGGCACCGGTGACGGGCGTTGGCATAACTTTTTCGCCATCATAGCTGACGACCCACTGATAGGTGTAGGGGCCGGTATCCCCGGTGACCTCTACGGTGAAGCCGGCTGTTTCGCCGGAGCTTCTCATCTGATAATCCTGGGGCGAGCTCTTGATGTCAAAGTAGGGATAGACACCGGCAAATTCACTCTGGACTTTGGCGCCGCTGGCATCCTCTATTTCGCAGTTGACCGACAAAAAATGGCACTGGTCGAAATCGTAATCGCTGACATCTAAGCGGAAGACATGGCTGGTGCTTTCAGAGGTCTCCTGGAGGCCCTCTGTAGGAACCTCGTCACGCAGGACCGTCCATCGATAGGTATAGGGGGCGGTGCCGCCCTTGACCTCAACACGGAACTCGACGGTCTCCTGGGAGCTCTGCATAAGGTGATTCTTCGGCTGGGAGATGACCATCAGATCCGACTCCCCGCCCGTCATATAGCGGTACAGGAAGGTAACGATCTGACCTCGGATGCAGGTCTCCTCCGGGCTGAAGGTAGTAGCGGAGGTGCCGGTAGTAATGCCCTGCTCTACTGCCCAGAGGACAGCGTCATAATAGTACGCAGAGGCAGAAACATCCGTGAAGGGGTTGTTGTTGGAGGTAGGAGCGGGTTCGCCGCAGGTGCGCCACAGGAAAGTAACGACCTGGGCACGGGTGCAGGGATCGTGGGGCGAGAAGGTGGTTGCAGTCGTACCCGTGGTGATCTTGGAGCCTGCTGCCCACAGAACGGCATCGTAATAGTATTCGCCACCGGTCACATCGCTGAAGGGGCTCTCCGGCATAGGCATGGGACAGCCTACGCTGCGGTGCAGGAAGGTAACCACCTGGGCACGGGTGCAGGGATCTCCGGGGCTGAAGGTAGTGGAAGAAGTACCGGTGGTCACACCGTTCTCCACGGCCCACAGTACCGGCTCATAATAGTAGTCGCCCTCCTTCACGTCATCGAAGGGGTTTACCTCTCCCAGTGTATCGAAGGTCCACTCGCCACACACCAGCGTCCCGGAGAAATTGGTGCCATCGGCATACTCTCCATTGATCTGGATATCTATATTATTGGAGAATACATAGCCCTCTTCTGCGACGAAGAAAATCATAACCTTATACTGATGACCATCCTCAAAGGTGCTGCCGATGGGCATCATCTTGCCTGCAGTGATGTCATACCAGCCTATGCCGTTCTTATAATAGTTGGGATTATTGTTCCCGGCATCCAGATACCAGCCTACGCCGCCGTAGCTGGCAAGATAAGACGGATGCTCACCGATCTCAGGGGCATCGATATCCGCAAAGACATAAGAGATCTCTGTCGCCGCAAAAGCTGTCACAGACAGCAAGCTGAGAAGCAGTCCGATGCAAAGAATCGCACTCAAAAACTTTTTCATACGTAATTTCCCTCCAATGATTCTGTAGTTTTCTCTCGTACCGTTCACGCTACGATGGAAAATCCGTGAAAAGGGCTGACAAAAGTCCGTTCTTCTTTTGCTCCGCCCATAGGCAGCTGTTTCCGATGCCACTTACAGTTTTCATTATACCATTCACGCTATCCCCTGTCAAACACAAATCACCCCGAAGCCCTTTTTGCTTCGGGGTGATTTTATGGATCAAATTAAGCAGCTGCGGTGTAGAGCAGGGATACGAAGAGGGTCAGCAGCACGAATGCGGCGGCGATCCACTTGGTCATACGGGCCAGCTTGGCATCCAGAGTGGCAGCCTTCTTGCCCATGTAGGTATCGGAACCGCCGGTGAGGGCGCCGATGCCGTTTTCCTTGCTGGACTGCAGCAGAACAACAGCAGTCAGAACCACGCAGGAGATGATCTGCAGAACTAAGAGAACAATGCGTAATACTTCCATGGTAAACCTCCAAATTTGCCGCACTCACGGCAAGCGGCTCGCCGAATTCAAGTTCTGTTGAACATATTTACAAACAGTATTGATGATTTTAGCACATCACGTGCGTAATTTCAAGGGTCTATTTGCAAATTTTTGCAAAATTCTGATTATTTTGTGACCCAGCTGCCGGTGGCGGCGCAGGTCAGGTAGGCATTGATGAAACCGTCGATATTTCCGTCCATGACGGCGTTGATATTGGTCATTTCAAAGCCGGTACGGGTGTCCTTGGCCAGGGTGTAGGGCATGAAAACATAGGAACGGATCTGGCTGCCCCACTCGATCTTCTGCTGAACGCCCTTAATATCGGAAATCTTCTCCAGGTGCTCACGTTCCTTGATCTCCACCAGCTTGGAGCGCAGCATGCGCATACAGCTCTCACGGTTCTGGAACTGGTCACGCTGAGTCTGGCAGGAGACCACGATACCCGTGGGCTTATGGGTCAGACGGACAGCGGAGGAGGTCTTGTTGATGTGCTGACCACCGGCGCCGGAGGAGCGGTAGACCTGCATTTCAATATCCTCGGGGCGGATCTCCACCTCCACATCGTCGTCGATCTCGGGGATGACCTCCACAGCGGAGAAAGAGGTGTGTCGACGGCCTGCTGCATCAAAGGGAGACACACGCACCAGACGGTGGACACCGGCCTCGCTCTTCAGGAAGCCGTAGGCATTTTCGCCCTCGATCATAATGTCGGCGGACTTCAGGCCGGCCTCGTCGCCATCCAGGTAGTCCAGGATCTTGTAGCTGTAGCCGTGGGACTCCGCCCAACGGGTGTACATACGGTAGAGCATATAGCACCAGTCCTGTGCCTCGGTGCCGCCGGCACCGGCGTGGAAGGACAGAAGTGCATTGTTGCGGTCATATTCACCGGTAAGGAGGGTCTCCAGACGGGCTTTTTCCATATCCCCTTCCAGCTTCTCAAAGCCCTGAGTCAGCTCATCGATCATGGAGTCGTCCTTTTCCTCCAGAGCCATCTCGCAGATGGTCATCAGGTCATCCCAGGCAGTGCACATACCCTCATAGCGATCACGCTTGTTCTCCAGGGTCTTGGTGCGCATCACCGCCTTCTGAGAGCGGGCAGGATCATCCCAGAAGCCGGGAGCCTCTGCCATGGCATGAAGCCGCTCCAGCTCGTCCAGCAGACTCTGGGGCAGGTAGGCTGCTCGCAGTTCCTCCAGCTTGGGATGGATATCATTGAGTTTTACTTTATATTCTTCAAATCTGATCATTACAATTACTCCGTATTCCGAATTTTTCCTTATACAGTATAGCGGAAAAATCGCCGTCTGTAAAGAAAAATTTTACTCTTCCTCCGCTTTTTTCGCTTCTATCTCAATCTCCAGGATATCATCCAGGGGGAGGAAGTCTCCGGTGGACAGACGCAGCCCCGGAGGCAGCTGCTCAAAGCGCACCACATAAGCCTCAAAATCGCAGTAGCTGCCCCCCGCCTTCCGCAGATCGGGGACAAAACAACAGATGCGTACAGGAGGCGGATCGGAAAGCCGACTTTTCAGATAGCGGAGCTTCCGATCCAGAAGAGCTTTTTCGTTTTCGTCCAGTTCCACCTTGCGTTCGGTCTGCCGTCCGGCCTCCGCTACCGCCGCCTCGTAGCCCGTCAGAGCGGCAAAGGGCGCAAACTGCGCCGCCCGATCCTCCACAGGCATGCGCCCATGGCGCAGGGGAATGGGGGCTTTGGTATGAATAATGTCGTCGTAGTTTGGCATAGCTACAGTCCTCCGAGGGCAAATGTGGATGGATGAAAAAAGTACCGTCAAACAGAAATTTGTCGGTCTGTTTAGGAACTAACAACTAAGAGCTAAGGACTAATAACGAAGGTGCCTACGGCACAGATCCTAATTTCATGGGCGGAGCCCATACCTCAGTTATTCGTTCTTAGCTATTAGCCATTAGCTCGCCGATAAACATCTATTTGACTTTTTTCGATTCCCGTCAGGCCTTATGGCCGCCTACTTGCTGGTTTCTGTCCTTGGTGGTGGCGCCTTCTTCCAGGTTCATGCCCTTCATAACGGCGTTCTTGCCAAAGCGCTTTTGAATACCCAGCAGTGCCTTTTGCTTTCGTTTTTCCTTGTCCAGGCGCTGGGCCTCCGCCTCCAGGCGGCGCTGTTCTTCGACGGGATCGGTGAAAATATCCAGCTGCTGATAGACCTGCTGCTTTTCCTGTTCCGGGATCAGGTGGCAGGCAGCCAGGGTGATCCGACGCACCAGAAGATTCGGGTCTGCGATCCGACGGTACAGCCGCAGGACAGCCTCCATAATGTGCTTCTCCGAGGCGGTGGGCTCGGGGAAATTCTCCGTTCCGTGGCTGTGTTTGGGCACTTTGCGGCCGTAGGGGTCGGTGACCACAGGACCGTGATAGCGGCGGCGCTCCGGATCTGTGAGATTTTCAATATCATAGCCGATGGTCAGGACGATCTGATCTGTCAGGAGCGCCTTGTCCACCAGATCCAGAATCAGCAGATCTGTCATCTCCTTGACGATCAGCTCCGCCTTCTCATAGGGGTAGGGCTCGTGGAGCACCTGGCCGGAGGACAGGCTGCTGGTCTCAGGTCGATAGGCCTTGATCTGCGCCATGGTACAGGGCTCATAGCCCCAGGCATGGTCAATGAGCAGCTCCGCATTGACACCGAAGAGCTCGTAGAGAAGTTCTTCGGAATAAAAACTGCCCGGCGAGCCCAGGGAGCAGCGTGCCACATCCCCCATGGTATACATGCCGTGGCGCTCCAGCTTCTTGGCATAACCCCGTCCAATGCGCCAGAAATCTGTCAGGGGGCGGTGATCCCAGAGGGTCTTGCGGTAGCTCATCTCATCCAGCTTTGCAATGCGCACGCCCTTGTGGTCCGCCGGAATATGCTTGGCCACAATATCCATGGCCACCTTGCACAGATACAAATTAGTGCCGATACCTGCAGTGGCGGTGATGCCGGTGCGCTCCAAAACCGCCTCGATGAGCATTCTCGCCAGCCCCTCGGGGCTGAGATTGTAGGTGCGTAGATAGCCTGTGGCATCGATGAAAACCTCGTCAATAGAGTAGACATGGATATCCTCAGGAGCAATATATTTGGTATAGACCTGGTAGATGGCGGCGCTGGTCTCCATATACAGCGCCATTTGTGGCGGCGCTACAATATACTCCAATTCCAAAGAAGGATCCGCCGCCAGCATTTTACAGTCCCAGGTGGCCCCACGGAAGGTCTGCTCCGGTGCGGAGAGCTTCCGCCGGGCATTGACCTGGCGGATCTGCTGCACCACCTCAAAAAGACGGGGACGGCCGGGGACACCGTGGGCTTTCAGTGCCGGGGAGACCGCCAGACAGATGGTCTTATCTGTGCGACTCTGATCCGCCACCACCAGATAGGTAGTCATAGGGTCCAACCGCCGCTGGATGCACTCCACCGAGGCATAGAAGGATTTCAAGTCAATGGCGATATAGCACTTTTCTTCCAATGGGTCTCCCCCCTTTCTTCTTCTATTGTACCACATTTCGGCGTTTCCTACAAGATAAACATAGGGATCGCCCTCAAAGGCGATCCCCCATGATTTAATTCAACGTGTCATCGGTATCTTTTTCCTCGGTTTTAGGGGAAAAGGGACACTTTGTCAAGGTTTTCCACCGGGAATCCTGCGGCTTAAGGCTCGGTTCTCTCTTGCCAGCTGCCGCAGAGTATTTTCCAATTCCGGTATGGCCTGCGCCATGTGATCATAGCGCTCTGCCCAGGATAGCAATTCCCCTTTCAGTTGACCCAGGGCTTGGGCGAAGGGCAGCTTTTCCCGTGCCACCGCCGGGGAAAGACGGGGCCTTTTCCCGCTTTTCCCACTGTGTTTTCGGTACATTTGGCTCAGCAAACGGCTATTTCGCTCCAGATGACCTGCAAGGAACTGCAGCTGCGGCATCTGCCGTGCCAGAGCACGGCAGTGGCGGCTGCGCTCCAATTCCAAAGAAGCCGCCTCCAACAGAAAATCCTCCGCAGATATCGCTTCCTTATGGGCGGCTCGGACTCGCTGCCACACCGCCCGTACCCGCTCGGTATCATAGGGATCGATCACAAAGATCGCCTCCTTTTCCTTTTTTGTCAGACTATGCAAAAAGAATAAAGTCTGTGCAACTAAGAAAAAGATAAGAAAGCATGGAACTATATTTCTTTTCCGTCGTCAAAGGCTTCGGCAGTTGTAAAAACTTTCAGTATATGTTATAATTTCTACTACAGAATTTTGAAGGAGGGAGATGCCTATGGTATTTTCCGGCGCAACATTTTTATACGCCTTCTTGCCTCTGACGCTGCTGCTGTATTTCGTCGTGCCCAAGAAGCTGCGTAATGCGGTTCTCATGGTGATGAGCTTCCTGTTTTACGCCTTCGGAGAGCCGGTGTATGTGGTTCTTTTGCTCATTTCCTCCCTGTCCGACTGGCTGCACAGCCTCTTTATCGAGAGCCATCGGGGTAAAAAAAGCGCAAAAATCGCTTTAATTTCCTCTATTGTCGTCAATCTGGGGCTGCTGGGCTTCTTTAAGTATGCCGACTTCCTGATCGGCACCGTGAATTCCATCTTTGGCCTTGCCATTCCCCTGATCGGCATCGCCCTGCCCATCGGCATCAGCTTCTACACCTTCCAGACCATGAGCTACACCATCGATGTCTACCGTGGCAATGTGAAGGCGCAGAAAAACATTGTCTCTCTCATGACCTTCGTCTCTCTCTTCCCCCAGCTGATCGCCGGTCCCATCGTACGCTATATTGATGTGGAAAAAGAACTTACCGACCGCCATACGGGCTGGGAGGATCTGGGCTTGGGAATTCGCCGCTTCATCCTGGGTCTGGGTAAGAAGGTGCTGATCGCCAATCTCCTGGGCGAGATGTGCGATGCCTTCCAGAAATCCTCGGAGCAGACGGTGCTCTATGCCTGGCTCTATGCACTGGGCTTCGCTCTGCACATCTACTTTGACTTCTCCGGCTACAGCGACATGGCTATCGGCCTGGGCCGTATGTTCGGCTTCCGTTTCCCGGAGAATTTCGACCATCCCTATATTTCCAAAAGCGCCACGGAATTCTGGCGGCGCTGGCACATGACCCTGGGCGGCTGGTTCCGGGATTATGTGTATATCCCCCTGGGCGGCAACCGCTGTTCTAAGGCAAAGTGGCTGCGGAATATCTTCGTGGTCTGGCTTCTGACCGGTCTTTGGCACGGCGCTGCCTGGACTTTTGTCCTGTGGGGTCTGTTCTTCGGCGTGCTGCTGATGTTGGAAAAGCTCTTCCTGGGCAAATTCCTGGAGAAGCTACCCTCGGTGATCTCCCGAATCTACCTGCTGCTGGTGGTTGTGCTGAGTTTCGTCCTATTTAATGCCGACGGTGTGAAGGATGCCTTTGTCACCATGGGTCAGATGTTCGGCGGTGCGGAGCTTTCCAACAGCGCAAGCCTGCTGGCACTGCGGAATTACGCTCCCATTCTGCTGATCGCCGCCGTAGGTGCCACTCCCCTGCCCAAGCGTCTGGGCGAAAAGCTGGGAAAGGCAAAGATCTTCACCGTGCTGGAGCCCGTGCTGCTGGCTGTGGTGCTGCTCCTCTGCACCGGCTGTCTGATCGACGGCAGCTTTAACCCCTTCATCTATTTCCGTTTCTAAGGAGGGACAACGATGGATAAAAAACGTGCGATCATTACCACCGTGGTGTTCCTGCTGCTGATTTTCGGCTTTGGGATTTTCCATTGGATTCTGCCCGATGCCGAAGCCTCCCGTTCCGAGCGCAGAGAGCTGGCGCAAGCGCCGGCGGTCAATTCTGACACGATCTTCTCCGGCAAATTCTCCGGCGAATTGGAGAGCTATCTGCTGGATCAGTTCCCTCTCCGTGATGAATTCGTCTCCGGCCACAAGCTGCTGCGCTACTATGTGCTGGGGCAGCGGGGTCTGGACAATATGTGGCTCCAGGGCGACTCCGCCTTTGAGTCCGACACCCTGAAGGAGGACGAGGTTCGCTTTGCCGCCCAGGGTATCGACAAAATTGCCGCCACCATGCCCGAGAGTGTCAATCTCTACTACGCCATTATCCCCGATAAGGGCGCTTTTGCGGAGGATCAGGGGCAGCCCAAGATTGATTACGACCGTTTCTTCGCCATTTTAGACGAGGAACTGCCGGAGAATATGACGGAGATCTCCATCTGGGACACGCTGAGTTTTGAGGACTACTACCTCACCGACCTGCACTGGAAGCAGGAGAACATCTATCCCACCGCCCAGGCATTGGCCGAGGGCATGGGCGCTCAGCTGCAACCCTTTGAGAGCTACAAGGCCAACACCATCTCCCCCTTCTACGGCTCCTATTTCAGCCGCAGCGGTAAGCCCTTAACGCCGGAAGAGCTGACCTTCATGACCTCCCGTTATACCGCCGCCTGCAAAGTCACCGGCAAGGACTTCAGCGGTGTCCGTCAGGTCTATATGCCCCAGCTTTTAAGCGGCATGGACGGCTATGATGTCTTCCTCTCCGGTGTGCAATCCGTGATCACCATTGAGGTCAACAACGCCCCTGTCCAGCGGGAACTGATCATCTTCCGTGATTCCTTTGGCTCCTCCATCGCCCCCTATTTCCTGGGCGCTTACAGCAAGATCACCCTCATCGATCTCCGCTCCCCTGTGGACTGGTGGAACTATGTGGAGCTGACAAATCAGGACGTGCTCTTCCTCTACTCTACCAAGATCCTGAACAACGGCTCTGCCCTGCAGTTTATGACCAAGCCGTAAGGATAACAAAGTCAAAGCTCCGCTGCCTTTTCCGGACAGCGGAGCTTTTTTATGAATCCAAATGATATAAAAGCGCCGTGGGAATTTCCCACGGCGCTTGTTGCGTTATTTGGAATTACTTTGTCAGGCTGTCGAAGTAGATTTTGGCGCTGTCGCCGTAGTAGATGCAGGCTTTTGCCAGGTTGGCAGCGTTGGCATCGGTGGAGGCGGTGTTGCTCTTGGCGTAGGCTTCGATGCTGTAGCCGACATTCTGAGAGGCAACTTCTTCACCTACGTAGGCAACGAAGTAGTACATATCGCGCATATTCACGGACTTCACGCCGGTAAAGGTGACCTGGAGTCTGCCATCGTCCAGTTCGGTGAACTCGGTGAGAACTGCGACGTCCTCGCCGTTTTCATTCAGAACCTTGACGGAGGTGATGTCTTCCTTGGTGTAGCCTTCAGCGATGGTCAGCTTGGCATTGATCTCGGTCTTGTCTGCGAAGGTGACGATGAAGCCCATCTTGGTGACGGCGGTGATGCTGCGGTCGTTATCCACGTAAGTTCTCACATCAGTCAGTTCGGCGGACAGCTCGGTGGAGGCGTACTGCTGGTAGGCTTCCAGACCTGCATTGACCAGCTCGTCTGCTCGGCGGTCGAAGGCCACCTGGGCGGCTGCACCGTAGTTCAGGCAGTCAATGAGCATGGTGAAGAGATAACCGTCAGTTGCAGGATCGTAGTAGTCGAAGCACAGTTCAGCGTATGCCAGGACAGAGTAGGTATCTACGGTGGTGCAGTACTCATTACCGTTCTCATCGAAGAAGTGGAGCACGGCTCTCAGCTCGCTGCCCATTTCTACGGACTGGATGCCTGCCAGATTGAAGAGCATACGCTCTGCGTCGGTGGTGAGATCGGGATAGAGGGTAACGGTTTCTACGGTCATAGCGCCGCCACCCATGGGGTAGCGATCCTTTTCAACG
>JAFUPG010000001.1 GCA_017481325.1 Oscillospiraceae bacterium | reverse complement strand
CCCTGAGCCGCACCTACGAGTGCATTGTCCGTGGCGGCTTCAAATAGGACATCGGAACGGTCAATTCACCCATCGGCCGCCATACCACCGACCGCAAGCGCATGGCGGTCACATAGAAAAACAGCCGGGATGCCGTGACCCACTGGGAGGTCATCGCCCGTTACGGCAGCTATACCCACCTGCGCTGCCGCCTGCAGACCGGCCGCACCCACCAGATCCGTGTGCATATGGCCTATCTGAACCACCCCATTGCCGGTGACCCCGTCTACGGCGTAAAAAAGCCGGAGCTGGGGCTCAGCTCCCAGTGCCTCCATGCCCGTGAGCTGACCTTTGTCCACCCCCGCAGCGGCGAGAGAATGACCCTCGCCTGTCCTTTGCCTGAGGAATTTACTGCCGCCCTGAAACGGCTGCAGTCAATATAAATTCGAAAACAAATACAATATACAGGAGGAACTACCATGACACCCTACGAAAAACTCCAGAACTGCCTCGCCTGTGTGCGGGCAAAGACTGACTTCGTTCCCGATGTTGCCCTGATCCTCGGCTCCGGCCTGGGCGCACTGGCGGATGAGATCGAAACCGTTGCCACCGTAGACTACCATGAAATTGAAGGTTTCCCCGTATCCACCGTTTTGGGTCACAAGGGCCGCTTTGTCTTTGGTACCTTCGGCGATGTGAAGGTCGTCATCATGCAGGGCCGTGTCCACTTCTATGAGGGCTACAATGCCTCCGACGTTCTGCTGCCCACCCGTCTGATGGGTCTGCTGGGCGCCAAGGTGCTGTTCCTGACCAATGCAGCCGGCGGCGTGAACAAGAACTTCCATGCCGGTGACTTTATGCTCATGACGGATCATATTATGTCCCTCTTCCCCAATCCCCTCATCGGCCCCAACATGGATGAGCTGGGTCCCCGTTTCCCCGATATGACCGAGGTCTACTCCAAGGAGCTGCGTGAAGTGGTCAAGGCCACGGCTGCAAAGTGCGGCATTCCTCTGCAGGAGGGTGTGTATCTGCAGCTCACCGGCCCCACATACGAGACACCTGCCGAGGTGCGCATGATCGCCGCCATGGGCGCTGACGCTGTGGGCATGTCCACCGCCTGCGAGGCCGCTGCCGCCCGTCACATGGGTGTCAAGGTCTGCGGTATCTCCTGCATCACCAATATGGCCGCCGGCATCTCCCCCGAGCCCCTGACCCACCAGGAGGTCTTTGATACCGCTAACCGTGTTGCTCCTCTGTTCCGTCAGCTGGTGAGGGAGAGCATCATTGCCATCGGGGCGGGTCTGAAATGAGCGTGGAAGCCGTAACCCATGCGGTCAATGTTCGTCTGGGCGACGACAGAAACAGCGTGGTCATTTTAGACCAGACACTGCTTCCCAATGAGACCAGGTATCTGACCCTCAGCACCGCTGAGGAGCTGTGGCAGGCCATCTATCTGCTGCAGGTGAGAGGCGCTCCTGCCATCGGCATTTTTGCAGCCTATTCCATGGCGGTACTGGCACAGAATATCGAGGCCGAGGACTTTGCCTCCTTCCGTGCGGAGTATTTCCGCCTGTCTGCCTATCTGAACTCCTCCCGTCCCACGGCGGTGAACCTGGCTCATATGCTCAAGCGTATGGAGAAGGTGGTGGATGCCCATAGCGAAGCTCCCCGTGCGGAGCTGATCGAGGCTCTCTTCACCGAGGCCAAGGCCATCCATGACGAGGATATCGCCATGTGCCGCAAGATTTCCGAGTACGGCCTTTCCCTGCTGAAGGACGGTGACGGTGTCATCACCCACTGCAATGCAGGCCCCATCGCCACCTCCCGTTACGGTACCGGCCAGGGCCCCTTCTATCTGGCAAAGGAAAAGGGCGTGAATATTCACGTCTTTGTGGACGAGACCCGTCCTCTGCTCCAGGGTGCCCGTCTGACCAGCTATGAGCTGACCAAGGCCGGTGTGGATTGTACTCTGATCTGCGACAATATGGCAAGCATCGTCATGAAGCAGGGCAAGGTACAGGCCGTGTTCTTCGGCTGCGACCGTATCGCCCGTAACGGCGACGTTGCCAATAAGATCGGCTCCTCCGGTCTGGCTGTGCTGGCGCACTACTACGGCATTCCCGTCTACTCTCTGGGGCCCTCCACCACCATTGACTTCAACTGTCCCTCCGGTGATCATATTCCCATTGAAGAGCGCCCCCACTCCGAGATCAAGGAGCTGTTCTACGAAAAGCCCATGGCGCTGCCGGAGACCAAGTGCTACAATCCTGCCTTTGACGTCACCGACCATAGCCTGCTCACCGGCATCGTCACCGAGCGCGGCATCGCCTATGCTCCCTTTGAAGAGAGCTTCCGGAAACTCTTCCCGGAGGAGATGGCAAAATGAGTTATACTTCCCACGAACAGGCCAAAAAGGACATCTTAGAGGCCGGCCGTCGGCTCTATGCCCGTGGCTATGTGGCCGCCAATGACGGCAACATCTCCGCCCGTATGGAGGACGGCACCGTCTGGGCAACGCCCACCGGTGTTTCCAAGGGCTTTATGACCGAGGATATGCTGGTGCACCTGACCGCCGACGGCAAGGTGCTGGAAGGCACCTGGAAGGTCTCCTCCGAGATCGCCCTCCACCTGGCGGTCTACCGGGAGAACCCCAGCCTGGGCGGCCTTGTCCACTCCCATGCTCCCGCAGGCACCGCCTTTGCCACTCAGGGCAGAGATTTCGACATGGCCGTGTCCATTGAGACCGCTGTGCAGATGGGTGTGATCCCCTGCGCCCCCTATGCCGTCACCGGCTCCCCCAAGCTGGCGGAGAATGCCGCCGTTTACTGCAAGGAGTATAACGGCTGCCTCCTGGAGCACCACGGTGTGGTCACCTGGGGCAAGGACGTGGAGCAGGCTCTCTTCCGCACCGAGTGCCTGGAGCATACGGTGATCATGTATGAGCATATGCTGGGTCTGGGTGAAGTCCGCCTCCTCAGCGAGGAGCAGCTGGATGAGCTGGACGCTGTCCGTGCCAGATTCGGCATCACCACCGGCGGCCGCCCCAAAGGAAGAGCATAAAACGCTTGTATTTCATCAAAATTTGTGCTAAAATAATCCGGACATAAGCAGGAAGAACAACGGAAAGGAGCGATAAGAATGGCTTTTTGTACATCCTGTGGCACTCAGCTGGCAGAGGGTTCTGCATTCTGCCATGTCTGCGGCCAGACGCAAAACGGTCAATATACGGGAGTTCCTGTACCAACCAGCAATAAGGCACACGCCATCGTAGCGATGATTGCAGGCTTCCTGGGGATCGGTTTTTCCTTTTGTGGCTTGATGGTTCCGCTGATGTCTTTGATGCTGGATGGGTTTTTGGGCGGCCGTGGCGGTAGCCTCTTCGACGGCTTTTTCGCTACTGCCGGCCTGATGTACGGAATCCCTGCCGTTATCTGCGGCGTCGTTGCCCATATCCTGGGCAAAAAGACCACGGACCGTACCCAAGGTCGATTGGGTAAAATGTTCGGCATTCCCAGCATCATCTGCGGCGCCGTCGCAGTTTTGATTGCAATTATTTCAATGGTTAGCTAAGTCAATTATTTTCTAAAGGAGATTTTTATTATGGCATTTTGTACATCCTGTGGCAGCACCATTGCAGACGGCGCTTCTTTCTGCCCCGCCTGCGGTCAGCGCCAGAACGCAGCAGCAAACCCCGGCTATCAGGCTCCCGGCTATGAGCAGCCTGCGGCCTATCAGCCCCCTGTTTATTCCCAGCAGCCCAACTACCAGGCTCCCTCTTACGAGCAGCCCTACCAGACCCCCATGTACCAGCAGAACGGCTATGAGACCTATCAGTATCAGGCCGCTCCCGTAAGCAAGGGCAAGGCCATCGCCGGCATGATCCTGGGTATCATCGCCCTGGTTCTCGCTGTGGTTGACCTGATTCTGGCCATTGCCGGCCTCGCTGTTCTGGGCTACAGAGGCGCCGAGGAAACCGGTGTAGGTATCATGGTTTACGCTATTATCACTCTGGGCTTTGCACTTCCCGGCATGATCCTGGGCAAGAGCACTTCCTCCATCACCCCGGGCAAGCTGGGCAAGGTTTTCGGCCTGATCGGTGTGATTATGGCCGGTATTGCCTTCTTTGTAGCCATCCTCTGCATGGCTGTCTGATTTCTCGCTTGTAAAAAAGTCGTCCGTGTGACAGGCACACGGACGACTTTTGTCTTGTGTTGCGCCGGGATTCGTGCTATAATCAGGGCGAAAGGAGGTCGCACTATGAAAT
Organism: Oscillospiraceae bacterium; assembly: GCA_017481325.1. The sequence continues at coordinate 12,614 of JAFUPG010000001.1, read as the reverse complement.
ATTGCTACCACTGTGGTCAGGCCATGGGCGAGGACTTCACATTCTGCCCCATCTGTGGCAAGGCTTCTCCTGCTCCTCAGAGCCTCTTTCCTCCGACGGCGCCTCCGGTCTATGTGGCAGAGCCCATACAGCCGGTGACTGTGGGCGCCAGAGTGATGGCCGGCCTCTCCAAGGGTCTGGGTATTACTGCCCTGGTTTTCAGCATTATTGCGTCGATTTTCCTCGTCGGCAGCGACGACGACCTGTTTCCGCCGCTTTTGATGACCGCTTTGTTTGCCGTACCGGCGCTGCTTCTGGGCATCTTCGCCCGAAAGAAGGGGGCGCAGGCCATGAAGGGCATGGTTTTCGGCATGATCGGCTGCAGCGTCTGCACGGTGCTGCTGCTGGCGATCCTCGCTACATTATAAACAATCTGAAAGGAGATTCTATTATGACTTTCTGTGTCAATTGCGGCCGGGAGATCCCGGAGACCTACGCCTTCTGTCCCAACTGTGGCGCCAAGCGTTTTCAGGAGCCTGTTCAGGCAGAGCCTGCTGTGCAGCAGCCGCCTGTAGCTACGGCACAGCCTGCACCTGCCCGGATCAGTGGCCGTGGCAGAGGCTTCGGCATCGCCTCCATGGCGGTGGGCATCGAGGGCATGGGTGTTTCCATTGTGTTTTCCCTCTATGCGCTCTTAGGTGCGCTTATGTCGAGCATCGCAGGTTCCTTCTCCCGTATCGGCAGAAACGAAGGGCTTGTCTTTTTTAAGGCCATGGGCGGTATGGGTATGATCTTCTCCCTGATCTCCCTTGCCTCCGGCATTGTGGGCATGATCCTGGCAGGGAAATCTCTGGCGGAGAAATCCGGCTACCGTTTCGCCTCCTTGGGCAAAAAATTCAGCCTGGTCGCCCTCATCATCTCCGGTGTCAATATCCTCGTGGGCCTCATCGCTATGGCATTGTAAAATAAAAAGCTCGCCTGAAAAAGGCGAGCTTTTTTCTTGTGTTATTAACCCTCCAGAGCGCTGAGCTTGTCTACTCTGCGCTGGTGGCGGCCGCCTTCAAACTCGGTGTCCAGCCAGGTGTCCACGATCTGCAGTGCCAGCATGGGACCTACCACGGCAGCGCCCAGGGCCATCATGTTGGTGTCGTTGTGCTGCCGGGTCATGCGGGCAGACATCAGGTCGCTGAGCAGAGCGCAGCGGATGCCCTTGACCTTGTTGGCAGCAATGGAGATGCCAATGCCGGTGGTGCAGATCACGATGCCTCTCTCACAGTCGCCCTTAGCAACAGCACGGGCAGCGGCAGCGCCGAAATCGGGGTAATCGCAGCTATCGGTGCTGTAAGTACCGCAGTCCAGGATTTCAAAGCCACGCTGCTCCAGGTGCGCCTTGACTTTTTCCTTTAATTCCAGGCCGCCATGGTCGCAGCCCAATGCGATTTTCATATTCATTCCTCCTGAAAATTAATGTAAGATCATACAAAGAACGTTAAAAATCATGAGCCCACAGGCGCTCAGCACGGCGAAGCTCCGCATTTCCCTTTGGCAGTAGCAGCTCCAGAGCTTGCCCAGGATCAGCAACATGGGGATGCCCATGAGATACACGCCGCTGGCCACCCAGAGGATCGAAAATCCCACCAAAAGCGCCAGTAGCAGCAGGGCGGAGCTGTCCTTCTCCCGGAACAGGCGGTGCAGCAGGGGAATGCAGGCGGCGCTGCCCAAAAGCAGCAGGAAACTCTCATACACGACCATGTAGGACAGGAAAGCCTCCCGACGGGTGAGCAGATGGTAGACCTTGGTCTTCAGAACAGGCATCAGCTGCCGGTAGAAGGCAAAGGTGCGCATCGCCGTCAAAATTCCGCCCTCGGCTCTACCGGAGAGGTGGGCATAAACAAGCCAGAGGGCAAGGCAGCCACCCGGCACCACAAAGGCCATAGTCACCAGACTCAAAATCAGCTTGCGCAGCCGACCTTTGGTCTCGCTGTTGCGGAATCGCTGGATCAGGGTGGCAAAATAGCCGACGATATACATGGGGCACAGCCAGGCGCATTCCCAGCAGCTCAGCAGAGTCAGGGCATAGAAGCCCAGGCTCAGCACCAGCCAGATGCCACGGAGGATACCGCCGTCATGGGCGCAGCCCATCCAGCACAGGAAGAGAAGCAAACTCAGCGCCAGGAAGGCGGCGGTGTCGTTGCTGTGGTTCTGGATCAACGCACCGGCCACTGCGGCGCAGATGGCAGGCAGCGGACGACCGCAGAGCAGCCGTACCATAAAGAAAATGCTCAGAGCAAAGAGTACGCACAGAAGGATTCGCTGGAGGAAAAAACTCTGAGCAGCCATCAGGATCTGCAGCGCTCCGGGTCTGTGATGGAGCTGCAGATAGAAGAACAGGTAGCAAAACCGCAGGCAGGCGGCAAACAGCGCCACCAAAACCGCCCAAATCACATCCGCACCGGCAAGACGGTGCAGCCGCAGGGGCGAGAAGCTCTTGCTGTCCACCTTTTCCATCCACTCTGTAGTGCCTCTGCGGGGGCGGATGGCCCGGAAATATTGCAGCACGGAGAGTGCGGCAAACACGGCGCAGATCAGCAGCAGGCAGACCAGCAGAGGGTCAGCCAGCACAGCCTTCAGAATACGCAGCAGTCCCATAGGGAAACCTCCCTTTTTTCTATCTCAATTTATACTATCACAGTTCAAAAGCCTGCGCAAGGCTTTTTTTATGCCTTTGAGGGATTCTTGCTTACCGCCACAAAGAGCAGCGTCATGCCCAGCGCACAGACAGCAGAGCAGATGAGCATCATAGCATCCACACCCCAGAGATCGATCATGGCACCTCCGGAGAAATGGGCGATCAAAGCGCCTAAGGTGTTGGTGATGCCCAGATAGGTCTGCCCCTTTACCACATTGCGCTTGTCCACGGTCTGACCCACATAATACACGGTGCTGATGCAGAAGAGGGCATAGCCCAGCATTTGGCAGACCTGAGCGGCAAAAAGCCCCGGAATCCCCGGCAGCAGCAGACTCAGCAGCAGCCGCAGGGTAATAAACACGCCGGACAGGCAGACCCACTTGCCGCTTTTTGTCCACCGGAGCATCAGGGTGAAGCCAAACATGGTAGGCAGTTCACAGATGGCGGAGATCAGCAGCGCCGTACCCTGGGCATCGCCGTCGCCCTTATGGACGGCGATCTGATACATGCAGTTGCACAGCACGTTGTGGCCCATGTACAGCAGCGTAGCAGCCACGAGGAAGAGCACGAAGGGCTTATTATTTCGGAAAAACACCCCCAGGGGATCGGGTGCATCCTCCTCGGCCTGTGCCGTACTGTGAGAGAAGGGCAGGCAGGAGAGCAGGAGGAAAAGGCAAAGAATAGCGGTACCCCCGGGGATCACGCCCAGACCCAGCCGATCCATCAGGGGAACGGCCAGCTGGGCACCGGCACCGAAGCTGAGGGTACCGAAGCCACGGGCAATGCTGAAATTCAGCCTCTGGCCACGGTGAATGGCGGCCATTCCCAGGGCATTGGAAAAGGAGGGCAGCACCTGCAGGGCAACGCAGGCCAGCCCATACAGCAGGATCTGAGGCCAAAAAGCGGAGAACAGCAGCAGGCCGCCGCAGCTGAACATCACCAGCCCTGTGCCCAGGAGCATGACCCCACGGCAGCTGAGACCGCTGCGGTCCACAACGGTGGTAAGCAGGGGCTGCAGCACAAAGGCGATGGCGGTGACGACGCCCAGCAGCAGACCGGCCTCCGTGTTGCTCATACCCTGTGCCAGCAGATAGCGGTTGGCATAGGAGAAGAGCAGACCATAGCTGCCCCAGAGGCTAAACTGTTGCAGCGAATAACTCAGCTGAATTTTATATCTCATTATTTAACCTTCTCAAAATACCAGGTCAGCAGCAGATCCGCCACCTCGCCGTAGGACTGGACACCCTCCTCCACAGAGAAGGTCTTGAGGTAGCCGTCATAGACCTGGTCGGTGATCTCCGAGGCGGTCTCGGAGCGGATGGACTGATAGTGTGCGGCGGCAAGACCCATATCGTTTCTCACAAGCTCACTGAGCCCACCCATGACCTCCTTGGCAGCGGCCTCGTCGGCACGGTACAGGGCATTATAGCAGTAGAGGAAGGCATTGTAATAGGCGGAGTACCGGAAATCCGCCCGATCGTTGGAGGTGCAGGCCAGGAAAGCGGCGAAATTCGCCTCGTCCTCCCGGGCGAAGGCCATGCGGTGGCCGATCTCATGGCACATGGTGTAGGGGAGAGAGACGGGATAGGTGGTGTCGCTGACACAGCTCTCGCCGGTGAGGCAGATAAAGCCGCCGGTCATGCCGATCTTGCCCATAATGGGGCTGATCAGCAGACGCTTGACCTTGGTGTCGGCACCGTCAAAGCACTCATAATCCTCGGCCAGCACCTTGTAGCCGTCATTTGCCGCTGTGGCCAGCTCGTCGAAATCGGCGCTGCGGAAGCTGCCGTCCTCGTTGCGTTCTACCTTTTGGGCAGTGGCATTGGCCATGTCACGGAAATAAACCGTAGCCTCCTTCAGCTGGCTGACGGAGTACTGCTCCTCCGGCAGCTCCAGCCGCTGTGCCATGGAAGGTGCGTAGTAGTTCAGTCCCCAGATGGCGACAAAAGCGGTAACACCGATGCTCGCCAGCAGCAGCACACCGGCGCACCAACGCAGGATGCGCAGCTTGCAAATGGAGCGGATCAGGGAGAAAATGAACCACACGATCAGCAACGCAGCCAGAATCTCGCACATGGGAATGGGAATAATGGAGAAAATGGTGGACAAAACCGAAATCACGCCCCGGGAAAACTCCGGATAGAAAGAGAAGATCCAGTCGGGGAAGAAATTTGCCACAGCCACCATAACCAGGGTCAGGATCAAAAGCACTGCCGAGAGCAGCACTCGGAAAATTGTTCGCATAGCGTACCTCCGTTATCATAATAGGGACAGGAACAGCGAAAGTCCCGTGCCCAAAACAGCTTCGTCAAAGTCAAAGGCGGGGTCGTGGAGCCCCGTGCCGCCGGTACCCAGCCAGAAGAACACCCCGGGAACCTCTCTCTGGTATTGAGAAAAATCCTCCGTGATGTAGGTGGGAGCCACCTCTTCTATGGTCAGCAGCCTTTTGGCCCGGGCATAAAGCGCCGGGTCGTTGGTCACGGGGGGATAGCCCGTGGTGCAGTGGATTTGAATATCGCAGCCGGTAAGGGCTGTAATGCGGCGGCCGAGCTCCTGCATTTGCCCCAGCAGTCTTTCGTAGAGTTCATCATCAAAGCAGCGGAACGTGCCCTTGAGACAGGCCTGATCCGCTACGGCATTGCGCACCTGTCCGGCCTCCAGCTGTCCAAAACGAAGCAGACAGGGCTGATCCTTTGCCAGGGCGTAGAACTCCTGCAGCAGGCAGCTTGCGGCATAGAGGGCGTCCTTGGCCTCCTGCCAGCGGGCAATGTGGGCGGAGCTGCCGCTGACGGTCACCGTCAGCTCGCAGGAACGGGCCATCATAGCGCCGGGACGGGAGCCGATGGTGTGGAGCGGAAGCTCCGGCCAGAGATGCAGGCCGTAGACCGCCTGAACGCCGTAGTCCTTCAACAAGCCGGTGTCACAGATGGGCTTTGCGCCGCCCACAGTTTCCTCGGCAGGTTCGAAAATCAGCAGCACATTGCTTTCGGCATCCTGTCTATTTGCCAGTTCCTCTGCCAGCGCCAGGGCGATGGCCATGTGGCCGTCGTGGCCGCAGGCGTGCATCATTCCGGGATGCAGCGAGGCGAAGGGCAGACCGGTGCTTTCTGCTATGGGAAGACCGTCCATATCTGCCCGGAAGGCGACGGTATCCTTTTTTCCAAAGTCAAACCAGGCGCACAGCGCCATAGGCACAGGGGAGAAAAGCTTACAGGGGAGCTTTTCCAGCACGGAGCGAAGATAGGCCACCGTCTCCGGCAGCTCCCAGCCTACCTCTGCCAGACGGTGCAGAGCACGGCGGTGTTCAATCAACATGGAAAATCATCCTTTCTACAGGAGATCAATGGGGCTCAGACAGTGGTCGAGGACTTTTTTCTGCCCGGAAGCCAGCGGTCGGAGCACAGAAATTTGACGATTTTTCCTACCCAGGGGTTCCCCAGAAGCAGCAGAAGCCCCAAAGCACTCAGCAGCACAGCCCAGGGGCGGCTGACCGCCAGGGGGAAATAGCGTGCAATCAGCTTGATGCAAAAACCGTGGAGCAGGAAAACCGACAGGGTATTCTGCCCCAGGCAGCTGAGGAGGGGAATTTTACGGCCCAGCAGAGGCTTGCAGCCTGCCAGCATAAACAGAATGGCGCAGCAGGCCATGCCCAGGAAAAAACCACGCAATCCGGCGTTGTGCCCCAGGGCGCTGTAGGGATGCGCACCGAAGAGGGTAGCGTTGGGCGGTTCCATCCGGTACAGCACTGCAGCGCAGCCCAAAAAGGCTGCAAAACTGGCCAAAGCAAGGACGATCCGGCGCTTTTCCGCTGTTTTTTGAGGAAGACGGGCAGCATAAAAACCCATGAGGAAAAAGGGCTGGAATACAAAGAAACGGGAGAGGCTGAAATCATAGCCGACGGAATCCACATATCCCACAGCCAGAGCCAAAACCAGGCTGCCGCCCAGCAGCAGAAGCTTGCACCATAGTGCTTTGCGGTCGCACAGGGGGATCAGCAAATGGTAATACAGCCCCACAAGCAAAAACCAGAGGATCCAGTAGGGCATGCGGAACTGCAGCGCCGTTTCGTTCCCTAATATGTATTTATCAAAACCGAGATAGAGAAGCTGCAGCAGAACATAAGGCAAAAGCCAGCTGCACAGGAGCTTGCGCAGATCAAAACGGGCAAAATAGCCCACAAGAAAGATCATGGCAGGCATATGGAAGCTGTAGATCAGCTGATAGAGGAAATTGCTGCCCAAAAAGGGCGTGCAGATCTCCAACAGATGTCCCAGCACCACGCAAAAAATCAAAAGTCCCCGGAGGTTGTCGAAGCCGTGATCCCGTTTGCGTTGCTGTACACAGGCCGTCATAGCGTTTCTCCTTCCCTCCGGTGCATCAGGGCACACTTCTGTTTATAACAGCATATCATATTTTCTGTCAATAATCAAATAGGACGTGCAAAATCCTGAAATAAAAATCGGGACCGCCTCAAAGGAGCGTCGGTCCCGATGCTTTTATCGTATGACAGGCTTTTTTGCATCCAGAATAATGGAAACCATGCCCAGCTTGCCGTCCCGGTTGCGAGTGTCAAAGCGCAGCGATCTGCCGATCCTGCCGTCGGCCTCGTTCCATGCACGGTAGTGGAACTGGCCTTCTTCGTCGCACCACTCCAGAAGCTCCACTTCGAATCCGGCCTGCAAAAAGACCTCAGCGAAGCGGCGATAATCGTAGACGATTTTGTGGGTATAGGCAGGATGGGTCGGATCGCCGTTTCCCCCTACCTTCACCATGTTCTGATACCATTCATTGCGGAAATTCCCGTCGGGAACCGCAACTCTCAAATATCCGCCCTCGGCTAAAAAGTCAAAGCAGTTCTTCGCCGCCTGACAGCCCTCTTCATAGCTCATGTGCTCCCAGACGTGCTCTGCCAGAAAAGCGGTGGGCTTTTCACGGGAAAACAAGCGCTGAAAATCGGCAATATTCAAAAGGTTCAGCTCCGCTTCCTGGGTGCTGACCCACCCGGGCAGGACAGTTCTCCCCGCCCCAAGAATGACTTTCATAGAAGAAGCTCCTTGCTTGCAGATGGTGGTGTGTGGAATTAACAGAAATGATATATCGCTTACACAATATGATATACGGCTTTGCCGTGTGAAATATTTGCTTTGCAAATATGATATAAAATCCGTTCCCTATATGCCAAAGGCATATATCACCCACCAAAGGTGGATATCATATCGAAGATATATCACCCGTAACCACAGGGAACGGATATCATTGAAAAAGACTCTGATTGCATCGCAATCAGAGTCTTTTTCATGGCAGCGGGTGAAGGATTCGAACCCTCACAAACGGAGTCAGAGTCCGGTGTGCTACCGTTACACAAACCCGCTATTTGCCTTGCGCCGAAACGCATGATTTATTATATGCGTTTTTTTGAAAATGTCAAGGTCTTTTTTATAATTTTTTATAAATTTTCGAATTTATTTTTACAGCAGCTCCATGAGCTCCTTCAGACTATGGACTTCGTAGTCCGGAAGGATGTCTGCACGGCGAGCTTTTCCCTTGAGATTGACCCAGCAGGTGCGGATTCCGGCATTGATGCCGCCACGGATATCGCCGGTAAGGCTGTCGCCGATCATCAGGGTCTTTTCGGGGTCAAAGTTTTCGATCCGGGCGAAGCAGTAGTCGAAATACTCCTTCTCCGGTTTGTGGTAGCCGGTGGTCTCGGAGATGAAGATCTCTTTGAAATAATGGCTGATGCCGGCACTGGCCAGACGGGAGTACTGGGTCTCTGCCACACCGTTGGAGGCCAGATACAGGTCGTATTTCCCGGAGAGATACTCCAGCAGCGCCTCCGCACCCTCCACAAAGTAGTGTCCCACGCCCAGATAGCTGCGGTAGCGATCTTCCACGGCACGGGAGTCTGCCTCCATGCCCAGTTCTTCAAAGAAAATATCAAAACGGCGGATCAGCACCGTGGCACGGTCGATCTCGCCCCGTTCCATGGCCTCCCACTGGGATTCATTGATCTCGCTGTAGCGCCGCAGCAGCGCTTCTGTGGGCTCCAAGCCGATCTCCCGGAAGGTTCTGGAGATGGCGGCACGTTCTGCTGCTCCAAAGTCTAAAATGGTATCGTCTAAATCCAATAATAGGGTTTGAAAACTCATGTGATCTCTCCTGTAAGATGATGATTCGGTAAAGTCGCAAAGCGGGAAAGGTCAATTTATCTTAGAAACTAATAACTAACGACTAATAGTGAATAACTGAGGTATCGGCTTCGCCGATGAATTTAAATCCGTGCCGAAGGCACACCTCAGTTCTTAGTTATTAGCTATTAGTTATTAGTTTGCAGCATTAAGATGCTGCGGTAAATCGACCTTTAGCGAACGGCATGGATGGCGTTTGCGATGGCGGCGAAGGCGGGGATATCCAGGGTTTCCCCACGGACGGTGGGGGAGACGCCACAGCTTTCCAGTACGGCAGTCAGATCCTCCTTGCTCATGCCGCCCAGACCGGAGGCCAGTGCATTTAAGAGGGTCTTTCGCCGCTGGGCAAAGGCCGCCCGTACCACCCGGAAAAACAGCCCCTCGTCTAAAATCTCCGCTACCGGCTCCGAGCGCATTTTCAATGTCAGCACAGCGCTGGTCACCTTGGGCTGGGGCATAAAGCAGTTGGGCGGCACATCAAAAAGCAGCTTGGGCTGGGCATAGTAGTTGCAAAATACCGTAAAGGCGGAGTAGTCGCTGCTGCCGGCCTTGCTGCAGATCCGCTGTGCCACCTCTTTCTGCACCATCACCGTCACCGAGGAGAAGCAGCGGCTCTCCAACAGCTTGGTCAGCACGGGGGAGGTAATATAATAGGGCAGATTGGCGCAGGCCATGGGCTTCAGACCGGGAAGCTTTTCCTCGATCAATTGGGGTAGGTCTGCCTTCATGGCGTCGGTGAAAATGATCTCCAGATTGTCAAATTCCCCGACGGTTTCAGCCAACACGGGTTTTAAAGTGGTGTCTACCTCCAGGGCGATCACCTTGCCTGCCCGAAGGCACAGCTCCTGGGTCAGAGGACCGAAGCCGGGGCCGATCTCCACTACGCCGCAGCCCTCATCCACACCGCTCTCCTCGGCGATCCGCTGGGGAACCCAGCGCTGGGTGAGGAAATTCTGTCCCTTGGATTTGGAAAAATGGAAACCGTAACGAGCCAAAAGCTCCTTCATTACGGTGGGATTTGTCACGTTGATCATAAAAACAGCTCCTTCTCTGCCTATTTTAGCAGAGAAGGAGCAATTTTGCAATCCTTATCGAAGCACATATACGGTACAAGTGCGAACACCGAATTCCCAACACTCAGCGACCGTGTCGAAATACAGGTCGATCTTGTAGCCCTTGATCAGGCCACCGGTGTCTTCTGCCACGCAGTAGCCGTAGACGTACTGACCGTCGTTGGAGACGATGTACATCTTGGTGCCCAGGGGGATGTATCTGGGGTCTACTGCCACAGCGCCCACTCGGGCCAGCGTGCCGATGGCGGTGATGCCTTCGTAGCCTTCGCAGGAGTAAGCGGTACAGGTGACGGTGAGGGTGTCGTAGTACTCGTAGGTGGTGCCGTTGGCGGTGGTGATCACGCCGTCGGAGATGGTTTCGGTGACGATGGAGGTCTGCTCCCCGCCATTCTCGGGGTCAACGGGGAAGGCGACCTGAATGTCGGAGAGGGCAGGCTGTTCGTCGATCTGACGTCTGGGGCCGCAGACCACAAGCCGGGTCACGGGCTCGGAGAGCAGTGTCTCTTTCATGATAATGCGAGAGGTCTCCACACCGTTTTCGTAGGTGATCTGGGCGGTGTACTCCATGGCGCCGTCAGCGCCCTCCACCAGAACGATCTCTTCGCCGGGCTCCAGGGTGGGGTCTTCGAAGGTGTTGACCTGGCAGGGAATGGTTTCTTCGTAGGTGACGATCTCAATGCTGCGGCGGACGATCTCGATGACCATGCCGTCGTAGGTCAGATCCTTGGCCTTGCAGGAAAGGGCTTCGCCCTCCTCCAAGAGGATGTCCATTCGGGCCAGAAGCTCTTCTACGGTCTCGCCGTAAGTGCCGACCACACGGTTCTCGCCACGGTAGAGGACAGTAACCATCTGCATGCGCTGGATGTCAATGCGGCTGACGCCGTCGTTATAAGTGGTGGTGTAGGTATCCTCTTCGCTCAGCTCGATACCCACTTCATCCAAAACTACGTCAGGGTCGTCACTATAGGATTTATGTACGGTCACATCATCGCCGTCGGTGATGATATAACTGTTCTGCGCAAAGACGGTCAGGGACAAAGTGCCAATGATCAATGCCGCCATAACGACGAGGGCCAGGGCTCTTGAAATCATGCTGCCATGCTTTTTGCTTCGGTTCTCTGTACTGTGCATAAGAGTATCCTCCTTTCCTTTGTTTTGGTTTCAACGCATGAAACTATTGTTACTTTATTGTAACAGTGGGACAATTATAACATTTTTTCAAGATTTGTCAAGCTTTTTTCTGATTTTTCCGAATATTACAAACTTTTTAATAAATTATGTAAACGCAGCGCTTTGACTAAATGCACGAATATTTAGGGATTCGAAACACAATATCTAGTAAAATAATTACAAAATGGTTAACATAATGACTGAATGGTTAACATAACACACATAAAAAGAAACCAATTGACAACCGGGCAAAAAAGTGCTATATTTGGGTTGAAAAATGGCTGTGACGAAGAGTCACGGCGAAAATGGCCTTAGCCAGAGAGGGAGCGGTCGGTGCGAGCTCCTGTAAGGTCTTCGCCGGGATACCGCTTCTGAGCTGCCTCCCTGAACGCTGCAGTAGGGGAGGACGGGTGCGCCCGTTAAAGCGCCTACGAGCGGCAGCCGGTCCTGGCTGCAAGCAGGGTGGAACCGTGGGATTTTACTCTCACCCCTGAATGATCAGGGGTGAGTCTTTTTTGCCCCTCATTACTTTAAGGAGGAAACCATCATGTCCGAAGAAAATCTGTACACCTTTGAAAGCGAAGCCTTCCGCAAGACCTATTGGCACACCTGCTCCCATGTCATGGCCCAGGCGGTCAAGCGTTTGTACCCCAATGTCAAGCTGGCCATCGGCCCCTCCATTGACAACGGCTTCTACTACGACTTTGACTCCGATTTCTCCTTTACCCAGGAGCATTTGGATGCCATTGAGGCCGAAATGAAGAAGATCTGCAAGGAGCGCCTGCGCCTGGAGCGCAGCGAGAAGCCCCGTGAGGAAGCCATCGCCTACATGGAGTCCCTGGGCGAGCCTTACAAGGTAGAGCTGATCAACGACCTGCCCGCCGATGCGGTCATCTCCTTCTATACCCAGGGCGAGTTCACCGACCTCTGCGCCGGTCCCCACCTGGATCACACCGGCCGCATCAAGCACAACGGCTTCAAGCTGACCCAGTGCTGCGGCGCTTACTGGCGTGGCGACTCCAACCGCAAGATGCTCCAGCGTATCTACGGTGTTGCCTTCCCCAGCAAGGACGAACTGATGCAGTACCTGCAGCAGCAGGAAGAGGCCCGCAAGCGTGACCACAACAAGATCGGCCGTGAGCTGGAGTATTTCACCACGGTGGATGTCATCGGTCAGGGCCTGCCCATTCTGCTGCCCAAGGGCGCCAGAGTCATCCAGCTGCTGCAGCGCTGGATCGAGGACGAGGAGCAGAAGCGTGGCTATATCCTCACCAAGACCCCCCTCATGGCCAAGCGTGACCTCTACAAGATCTCCGGCCACTGGGATCACTACCTGGACGGCCTGTTCATCCTGGGCGACCCCCACGACGATACCAAGGAGTGCTTTGCTCTCCGTCCCATGACCTGCCCCTTCCAGTATCAGGTCTATCTGAACAAGGCCCGGTTCTACCGGGATCTGCCCATGCGTTTGGGTGAGACCTCTACCCTGTTCCGTAACGAGGATTCCGGCGAGAT
>JAFUPG010000011.1 GCA_017481325.1 Oscillospiraceae bacterium | reverse complement strand
GATGTCTTTTCTTGTTGGTATGGGTGTTTGCGAAGGTGGATTCGAAAGGCGGCTCTTAGCGACAGTCCGGCGGACTGTCGCAACCGCCGTGGCTCGCCCGCAGGCGAGCGAATCCACCTTCCCCCACCAGCAAAAAGAGCATTGCGTAAGCAATGCTCTTTTTGCAGCTATATTCGCCTTACGGCGAGTTAAATTGCTTCTGCTTTTATCCTAAGTATTTTCTTAATGCATTAATGTGCATTAAGAAAATACTTTCCGGTGAATTATCAACTATTTTTTTAAGTTCATCTTTTCTCATCCAGCGAATATGTGCTGTTTCGTTTGTTCGTTCCACCACTTCGCCTTCTACTTCACAAATAAATGTGCTTAAAACTATAGAATAGGCTCCAGACATATTTTGTGTCACACAATACGGCGAAAACATTATTGTTTGGTTTCCTCCGACATCTAAAGAGTCGCTTCCATTCTCACCTTGAATCTTTGTAATATGCAATCCGGTTTCTTCCCACACCTCTCTTCGCAAGGCCTCAAAGATATTTTCATATTCTCTGATCTTACCGGCAGGAATTTCTATCAAACCGTCTGTTCCATCCGTATTATTCTTTGCTCTTGTTTGTACTAAGATGAATTCTTCATTTTCTTCCCTTTTAACGATAATCGCTCCAACTGCCGGAATTGCAAATTTCTCTTTCATCTCTATCTCCAATCATGCAAAATCAAGTGTACCCAACCGCATTATACTTTGGAGCAAAAAGAAAATCAAGTAACTCCGAGGGCAGCTTAGAGGCGAATTAATGTCTAAAATTCTTACCCGATGGATTCGAACGACCGGGCGACTATTCTCTTGCTTCAAGTACAGAGATGTAGTATACTGGTCTTGAGGTGATCGCTGATGTTCGAATTGACAAATGAACAGCGCAAATGCTTTGGGCTGCTACCCGTAGAAAGTCACTGGATACGCATAGAACCAAAACCCAGCCCCTACGATCAGCATGTCACGATTTCCTATCTGGATGGAAATCTGCTCAGAAAGGTAATTTTAACCGGCAATCATATTTACAATGAATACGAGATTTTTGAGCAGTTATCCGATGATCTGCGCTATCTCCTGCCTAAGACGAAGAAAGGAAAACCGGTGCTACTTTCTGCAGCCACGCTGACAAAGCGCTCGCCCCTTGGAATGGGCCTTTGCTATGTGTGCCACAGCAACGGGCACTCCTATATCGACATACATAATCACATCTCTCAAAAATGCTATTATTACAGCGATTATGAGCCCATCCGCTCCTACGGAACGCATGATTTTCAGCACTGGGTAGAGGTCTGGTGTAACGAAACCACGCAGGATGATTTGGCAGATATCGCACGGTTCTCTGCGCAGCCCCGGCAACATATTAAGTTCCGGGAAGGAGATGTTTTTCGATTCAAAATCAATCGCCGCCTATATGGATATGGTCGGGTTCTCCTTGATTATGCCCTTATGCGCAAGAAAAAAGAGCCTTTCTGGGATGTCCTGATGGGCAAGCCCACGGCATGCAGCGTCTACCACATCGTCACGGAACGAACAGATGTATCGCCGGATGAACTGCGGGAGCTGAATTCCCTCCCCTCTGTTCACATGATGGACAACCACCTGTTCTACGGTGATTTTGAAATCATCGGCAACATTCCCATCTGCGAACACGAGGACTATCCGATTATGTACGGCAGCAGTATCAGTGCCCTGTACCGAGGCGTTCTGCTTCAGTGCGGCAAGCTGTACCGAAAAATCGACGGGGGTGCAGCGCTTTATAGCAATTTCATAAATCACAGCATCGGCTTTCATCTGAGCTTTCAGCTACCCGTGCTGTTGGAATGTATTGAAAAAGGCTCAAATGATCCATACTGGGCGCAGGATAACCGAAATGTCAAACGTGACCTGCGTAATCCACGATTCCGCACCGAGCTTGAAGAAGTATGTAAACAATTTGATATCGCCCCATCCGACATCATTAAGTAATACCAAACGTCGGCAGCAGAACGCTTGACACTTAATAACATTTCCTCTATAATACATTTGTCAACCCCTCGCCTGACAGGAGGATGCGCCATGAAGAAAAGCGAACTTGAAAAGGTCAAAGGCCGGTTCTCTATCTATTGCAACGGCGAATATGTGGTGATCAACACAACCAGGTTATTCATCTTCAAAACCGACGGCAGTCTGGTCGCTTGCAGAAAAGATCTGCGTTATGCAGGCAGAATCACTTTTCTTTCGGGTAACAGAATGCTTTTGTGTAGCCATAAAGCCGTTTTTCATATGATCCGGCTGTGTGACGGCAGCGACATCTGGACAGCCCCGTACACGAAAAATATTCTAAGTGCATCAAAGCTGGCCGTTTCCCAGGATGAAGCTTTCGCCTATACCTATGGTGATTGGAAAGGGACTCCCTTTATCAGCCGTCTCGACCTGCAAACCCATGAGGTGACGTTCCATGATATGTACATGGATTGTGGTGCTACCATAGATATTATTTGCAATGAAGCCGGAATTCCGTGTCTGCTCAAAACAGTGACGGAAACGGTCGGCGGGAAAAAGTTTCACCAAAACGGCGTCCGTCTTCATGACTTTTATGACATTGCTCCCGGCAATACCTCGACCTGGGAAACAAAATGGTCTTTTGATGGAGATCGATCGCCCCTTGGTTTTTTCGAAAGTACCGATGCGATCGTTACAACAGATCTGCAGATCTACAGACCTTCTACCGGTGCCTTGGTTGATCTTTTGGAAAACGAATCTTCCTGGCAGCCCCCTGCCCACGGTCCCTCTGAGTGCTGGTCAGATCTCAGTAAGCGCTATTTGTGTGTAAGGTATTCCACTGTCCATGTCATTATCGACATCCATGCCCGTAAGGTCGTGGGACAGTATGCTGCGCATTGCACATACGGTTGTCCGATCGGTAACGAGTACTGGGTTTGTGCGGAAGACAGAGTGCTCCGCAAACCCTTCCCGGCGATGGAGGAAGCGCCTCCCTTAAAACAGGTCGGCGGTTGGGACTTCTTCTATTCCAAGCACCCCGAGCTTTGGTAATCGCTAATTTACATTTCATTTATGCCGTCAAAAAGAGCATTGCGTAAGCAATGCTCTTTTTGCAATGATATCCGTTCCTAAGGAACGGGTGATATATGTTCTATATGATATCCACCTTATTCCAATTCTACCGTGATATCCTCCAGCCGCTTTTCGGAGAAAACAGCTTGCCACTGTACCTCTTTCGGTGGCGAAAAGTGTAAGGACGAGGCGGCGGCGTGAAGCTTAGGTGTCCTCGCTCCCACGAACACCGCCACGGGGCCGTCTGCGCCGCCGATGAGCCCGATGGCAGCGGCCTCGGGGTTCTCCGGCTGTGTGGGCTTGCTTTGTCTCCGTCTGGGCGGATCTCCCTCGGCACAATCCCGCAGCAGGAAGCCGGAATGCTCCGGCTGCAGAGCGTAGGTCAGGGATAGAAAGCTGCGTGGATGCTCCATATTTGGATCAGGAAATATCCGTTCCGGCAGCTCCTGAGGCTCTGCTTCCATCACTGTCAGCAGGTAGGTTTTCCCGGTGAGCGGATGATTTATGGTGATGCTCTCCCCTACCGGCGGAGTCAGGAAGCACTGACCGGAGATATGTTCCCGCAGCCGCTCCATATGGATCTTCAATCCCCGGAGCGCCTGCTCCTCCAAGCCTTGCCGTGGATAGCTTTGGCGATGGAAGGCCCAGGCACGGCTCTCATCCAGCCCATAGTGCTGCAGAAGCTGCTGTGCCTCGTCCCTTGGACGAAGCCGCTCCGGGACACAGGATGAGGGAATCCAGGTCAGGCGGCCACCATACGCCTGGTGCAGCTTCTCGGAATTCAGGATGATTCTTCCCGAAAATTCCATCCGCAGGGGGTGCTCTTGCTGCATCTGCGCCTGCTGCTGAGGGGTATAATGATTCTGCGCCTCGTGGAGCAGATCCCATTTCTCAATGAAAGCCTTCACTTTATGGGGCTCCACCTCTGTGCAATAGTCAATGACCAGCCCCTCCGGGCAGAGATAGAGCGCAGGAATATACCACCGCTCCTCGCCCCAGAAAAAGCTTTTTTGAACGGGGACTTCCCTGCCGCCCTCACCCTCTCTGCTCCAAAAGCCGCCTTCATAGGTGACTTTCCACTCCGAGGGTTTGGGCGGTGCGGCCGGATTCATGTCTTCGTCGTAATAATCCTCGCTGTAGGGGATCTGAGAGAGATCAAAGCCGTTCTGCAATTCCTTGATATATGTGAAAGTATTCTCCATGGGCATCAGGCCGGATGCCTCTTTGATGATTGCCAGAACCGGTCGCTGCTGCTCCGTGGGCGGACAGTCCAGCAGGAATGCCTTGAACTGCTCCTCGTCCCATGCATAGCACTGCTCCAGAGCAGCCATATCCCCACAGTACAGGAGCATCCGCAGCAGATCCTCAAAATTGCGGGCGATAGGATGGACATAGTCCCCGAAATTCATGGGGCTGATGGCAAAGATCATCTCACCGAAATGAGGAATCGTGCAGTAATGAATGCCGTCCACCCCGGCACAGCCGATGATCTTGGCCTGCTCCGGCGTGCAGAAGTAGCGCTCGTAGCTTTCCTGTTGTATTAACCCGACAGCAGAATGGTCGATGGGCAGTTTTTTGAAATCCTCGTAACAAAACATCAGGATGCCTCCCTTTTGCGGCAGCTTTGCTCCATTATACCATAGCTTAACGGCAAATCACAGCCCTGGGGCTGTTTTTTCTTTACAGGGGCTTTTCCTCTGTGCTATACTATGTTGAAAGGCGGTGAAAGTATGGATCATCAGGAATACTGTCGTATTGTTCCCGGGGCGAGGGTTGCCATGCTGTTTCTCCACGGGATCGTCAGCACGCCGAGGCATTTTGACGATCTAATTGCAATGGTGCCGAAGGACATCAGCGTTCGGGCGCTGCTTTTGGACGGACATGGGAAAAGTGTCCGTGATTTCGGCCGCAGCTCCATGGAGAAATGGGCGGCACAGGTGCAGCAGGCTGTGAATGATCTGAGCGAAAGTCATGAAAAGCTCTATCTGGTGGGGCATTCCATGGGCACGCTGTTCTCCGTTTGCCACGCTGCAAAGAATGAAAAGATCGCCGGGTTATTTCTTTTAGCGCCGCCCTTAAAGGTCTTTGTCCGTCCACGAATGTTCTCCTCCACCTTCCGGATCTATTTTGACCGCATTCGTCCCAAGGACGAGATCGCACGGGCTATGAAGGAGAGTCTTGGCTTTCCGATTTCCAGGAATCCCTTCCATTACATCCGCTGGATTCCCCGATTTTTGGAGCTGTTTCGCAAAATCCGCCGAACCCGAAAGGAGATCCCGAAGCTGCAAATTCCCGTCTACGCCTTTCCCTCTGTGAAGGACGAGCTGGTTTCCATGAAATCCGTGAAATATCTGAAGCGCAATGGGAAGATCCAAATCACCCCCCTGCCCAACTCTTTACATTGCTACTACGAAAAGCAGGATAAGGCCCTGATGCTACGGGGATTTCAGGCGTTTTTGGACAAAGGGGTATCGCTGTCTTAATAACGTTGAAAATCTTTGCTCTGTTGATGCCCCGGCCTATACAATTTGACAAAAATTCAAAAACCATTGAATTAATACTTGAAACAGGGATTATCCTGTGCTAAACTTATAGGAACTTTATCGCATTAAATTAGCGATGCAAAGGAGAGAATACTATGAAAACCATCCATTTGACCGATTGTACGCTCCGTCTGCCTGCCCAGGGTCAGACTGCTCCCGGCTTCCGTGAGAAGATCGAGATCATCAAGGAGCTGGATCGACTTTGCATCGACGCTGTTGAACTAAACATTCTATCTGCCAACAAGGCCCATAAGCTACTACTGAAAACCGCTGCCCCTCTGCTGCAAAATGCCGCTCTGTGCTGCCGCTGCGAAAATGATGCAGCCGCCATTGCCGCCTGCGGCGAGGCCATGAAGGAGGCCAAGCGTGCCAGAATTCAGCTGGCCTTCCCCACCTCTACGGTGCAGATGGTTTACTTAGGCGGCGCAAAGCCTGCCCAACTGCTGGCTAAGATCTCCGCTCTGGTGGCAGAGGCCGCCAAGGTCAGCAAGGAAGTGGAGTTTGTGGCACAGGATGCCACCCGCAGTGAGGAGGAGTTCCTTGTTGCTGCCATTGATGCCGCTCTGAATTCCGGTGCAACCATCATCTCCCTGTCTGACAGCGCAGGTACGCTGCTGCCCGAGGAGATCGCCGCCCTCATCGGCAGGCTCTATGAGAAGCTGCCCGGGCTGAAGAACGCCACCCTGGGCTTTGCCTGCAGCGAGAAAATGCACATGGCCTCCGCCTGCATGATCGCCGCCGCCAAGGCAGGCGCTACCCTCTTTAAGACCGCCGTCTCCGGTGAGGAGCTGCCCAAGCCCAATGCCATCACGGACACCCTGCAGCTCCGTGGGGACTCTCTGGGGCTGAAGTGCGATGTGAACTGCACCGTGCTGGCCCAGACCGAGAACAAGATCACCTCCATGCTCTGTGCCCGTCAGAGCGGTTTGTCCGCCGCTGCCACCGTGGCCGGCGAGCAGGCAGAGATCCTGCTGCAAAACGGGGACGATGCCGCCACCGTGGCCGCCTGCGTGAAGCAGCTGGGCTACGACCTGACGGAAGAGGACATGGCTCATGTCTACGAGAGCTTCTGCCGTGTTGCCCGGAAGAAGGCGGTCAGCTCCAAGGAGCTGGATGCCATCGTGGCAAGCACCGCTTTGCAGGTGGCTCCCACCTATCGTCTGAAGTCCTATATGATCAACAGCGGTAACGTCATGAGCGCCTCTGCCCAGATCGAGGTGGAGAAGGACGGCAAGCTGCTCCAGGGCATCAGCCTGGGCGACGGCCCCATTGATGCCGCCTTCCGTGCGGTGGAGGGCATTGTGGGCCATCACTATGACCTGGATGATTTCCAGATCCAGTCCGTCACCGAGGGCCGTGAGGCCGTGGGTGAGGCTCTGGTAAAGCTCCGCTGGGAGAGCAAGCTCTACGGTGGCCGTGGCATCTCCACAGACATCATCGGTGCCAGTATCCGTGCTTATCTCAGCGCATTGAACAAGATCGTCTATGAGGAGGCAGCGGAATGAAACTCTCCTTCTCTACCAATTACTGGCCCGGAAGTTTCCGTGAAAAAATGGAAACCGCAGCCAAATACGGCTTTAAGGGCTTAGAGCTCCACAGCATTGCCGAAACCGAGGGCGAGAATCTGGGTTCCCTGTACCACAGCCTCATCGCCCTGAAGCTGACGGTTCCCTGTCTGGATCTGACGGCGGATGTGGGCGTGGCCGCCCAGTGCGCCGCCGCACTGCAGGAGCTGGACGAGGCCACCACCGTCATGCAGAAGCTGCGTATCCCCTTCCTGCGGCTTCGTGCCGCCGAGAGCGAAAACGCCTTCACTACTACCAAGAATTTCCTCTATGCCGCCCTGAACAAGGCGGAGCAGAACGGCATCACCCTGCTCATTGAGACCGTGGGTGCCTTCGCTGACACCGCAAAGCTGCGGGATCTGCTGGGTCTTTTCTCCAGCGACAATCTGGGCGCTCTGTGGGATGTGCATCAGCCTTATCACGTCTGCGGCGAGAGTCCGGAGGACACCATCCGCAACCTGGGCGCTTTCGTCCGCCATGTCCATGTGAAGGATGCCACCGATAAGGACAGCTACTGTCTCCTGGGCGAGGGCAAGCTCCCCATGGGCGAGGTGATGGATGCCCTGCGCTCCGTCAATTACAGTGGCTTTGTCAGCCTGGAGTGGGATCCTGCCTGGGCAGAGGAGCTGGGGGATATGGATCCGGTATTTACCCATTTCGTCAATTTCATGTCCCGCTATAAAGACCCCTCCAAGGCCAAGGCCAGCCTCTACTACAGCCGGGACGGCAAGGGTCAGTTTCTCTGGAAGAAGGATGCCCTCATTGAGAAGACCTTCTCCCAGGTGCTGGACAGCGTGGTCGCCCAGTTCCCCGACCAGCTGGCCATTAAGTATACAACTTTAAATTATACCCGTACCTACAGCCAGTTCCGGGATGATGTGGATGATTTCGCCCGGGCGCTCATTGATATGGGTGTCAGACCCGGCAGCCATGTGGCGGTTTGGGCCTCCAACCTGCCCCAGTGGTATATCGCCTTCTGGGCGGTGACCAAGATCGGCGGTGTGCTGGTGACGGTGAACACCGCCTACAAGATCCACGAGGCGGAGTATCTGCTGCGCCAGTCCGATACCCACACCCTCATTATGATGGAGAACTACCGTGACTCCGACTATGCCGGCATCATCAAGGAGCTCTGCCCCGAGTTGGCAAGCACCAAGGTCGGCGCTCCTCTGAGAGCCAAGCGGCTGCCCTTCCTGCGCAATGTGATCACTCTGGGCTTCACCATGGCTGGCTGCATGACCTGGGAGCAGGCGCTGGCACGGAAAAACCGTGTCCCCAGGGAGGAAGTGCTGCGCATGGCAGCAGGGGTGGATGTCCACGACGTTTGCAATATGCAGTACACCTCCGGCACCACGGGCTTCCCCAAGGGTGTCATGCTCACCCACTATAATATCGTCAACAACGGCAAGTGCATCGGTGACCGCATGGATCTGTCCACCGCTGACCGCATGATGATCCAGGTCCCCATGTTCCACTGCTTCGGCATGGTGCTGGCTATGACCGCCTCCATGACCCATGCCGCCACCATCTTCCCCCTGCCCTATTTCTCCCCCAAGCCCTCTCTGGCCTGCATTAATCAGGAGCGGATCACCGCCTTCCACGGCGTTCCCACCATGTTTATCGCCATGCTGGAGCATGCCGATTTCCCCAAGACCGATTTTTCCTATATGCGCACCGGCATTATGGCCGGCTCTCCCTGTCCCATCTCCGTCATGCAGGATGTGGTGAACAAGATGCACATGAAGGAGATCACCATTGTCTACGGCCAGACCGAGGCCTCCCCCGGCTGTACCATGAGCTCCACCGATGACCCCCTGGAGGTTCGTGTGGCTACGGTGGGACGTGCTCTTCCCGAGATCCAGTGCAAGATCGTTGACCCCGAGACCGGTCTGGACTGCCCGGACAATGTGACCGGTGAATTTGTGGCCCGTGGCTACAATATTATGAAGGGCTACTACAAGATGCCCCGTGCCACCGCTGCCGCCATCGACAAGGAAGGCTGGCTCCACACCGGTGACCTGGCCTGCCGCACCCCCGAGGGCAACTACCGCATCACCGGCCGTCTGAAGGATATGATCATCCGTGGCGGCGAGAACATATACCCCAAGGAGATCGAGGAATTCATCTACACCCATCCCAAGGTCTCCGACGTCCAGGTCATCGGCGTGCCCGATGAGCAGTACGGCGAGGAGATCATGGCCTGCATCATCCTGAAGCAGGGCGAGGAGATGACCGAGCAGGAGATGAAGCAGTACGTGCTGGAGCATATGGCAAAGCACAAGGTGCCCCGCTATGTGTCCTTTGTGGACAGTTTCCCCATGAACGTGGCGGGCAAAATTCTGAAGTATAAAATGCGTGAGGATGCCGTGAAGCAGCTGGGTCTGCAGAAGGCGGATTCCATCGTCACCGCATAGGAGAGACCATGATTATCGACACCCATTGCCATGTCTACCCCGATAAGATCGCCCAAAAGGCCGCCGAGGCCACGGGGCATTTCTATGGCATTCCCCCTCGGATGGACGGCACAGTTGAGACCCTGAAGCAGGCATCCGGGCAGGTTGGTATCGGCCACAGCGTCATTAACTCCGTGGCCACCACCGCCCATCAGGTAGCCAGCATCAACCGCTACATTGCCGCCACTGTGGCGGAAAGCGGCGGCAAAATGACCGGCCTTGGCACCCTGCACCCGGAGTCGGAAGATCCGGAACAGGATATCCGGCAGATCCTGGATCTGGGGCTCAAGGGCATCAAGCTCCATCCGGAGATCCAGGGCTTCTGCATCGACGATCCCCGGATCCTGCGCTTCTTTGAGATCGCCGGTGAAAAACTCCCCTTCCTGCTCCATCTGGGCGACCGCCGCTATGACAAGTCCAACCCCAACCGCATGAAGAAGGTACTGGAGAGTTTCCCTCATGTGCGGTTTATCGGCGCGCATTTTGCCGGCTGGTCCATCTGGGAGGATGCCACTTACGAGCTGAAGGGCTACGACAATCTGGTGGCCGACAGCAGCTCCTCCCTCTATGCCATCTCCCCGGAAAAGGCGGTGGAGCTGATCCACGCCTTCGGCCCTGAGCGCATTCTCTTCGGCACGGACTATCCTCTTATGTCCCCGGTGGAGGAAATGGAGCGCTTTGACCGCCTGAAGCTGACAGCAGAGGAACGGGAGAAGATCCTCTGGCGCAATGCGGCGGCCTATTACAAAATTTCTCTTTAACTCGCTAAAATAATACTTGACATCCGTGTTTCCGGGTGGTATAATCCTGACAACTTCATACCACAAAGGCGATGACGAAGACGGCGGAATGCCCTTCCTTCCCAGAGAGTCGGGGCTTGCTGCGATCCCGATAAGGCAAAGCGTTCCAATGCCCATCACTTCCGAGCCGGAGTCCCGAGATCTGTTTTATCGGATGGTAGGCGGCTCCCGTCACTGCCACGTCACGGCAAGGGGCTTATCAGAGCCATAAGGGGCACGGAACACCGTGCAATTTGAGTGGTACCGCGGGTAAATTCTACTCGTCTCAAAGCAAGCGCTTTGGGACGAGTTTTTTCTATTTCATGAGAGAGGTGTTATCTATGCAGACCAAGACCTACGATCCGACTTTACTGGAAATCGCCCATCGTATTCGGGATATGCGTGACATCGCCGGCTTCACCGCCGAGGAGATGGCTCAGAAAACCGGCACTACCGTGGCCCAGTACCGCAGCTATGAGCGGGGCGAAAGCGATTTCCCCTTCTCCTTCCTCCATAAGTGCTCCATTGCCTTCGGCATCAGCACCACCGACATTCTGGAAGGCCGCAGCGCCAAGCTGTCCTCCTACGAGGTCACCCGCAGCGGCGAGGGTCAGATCATGGTCAACGAGGGCGGCATCGAGATCCGCAATCTGGCGCACCGTTTCCGTGACCGCATTGCAGAGCCCCATCTGGTGCGCTATGAATACTCCGCCGAGGAACAGAGCCGTCCCATCCACACCACCACCCACTCCGGCCAGGAGTTTGACTTCATCATCAGCGGCAAGCTGAAGGTGCAGGTGGGCGACAACACCGAGATCCTGGGCCCCGGCGACTGCATTTACTATAATTCCTCTACCCCTCACGGCATGATCGCCGTGGACGGTCAGGCTTGCCTGTTCTGCGCCGTGGTTCTGCCCGGCGAGGACGAGAAGCCCGAGGAGGTCAGCCAGAATATCGCCATCGCCAGAAGCTCCCAGCATCTGCTCTGCGAAAAATTCGTCAAGTGCACCGAGGATGAGCAGGGCGTGCTGAAGGCCATCCGCTTTGAGAATGCGGAGAAGTACAACTTCGCCTTCGACACTGTGGACGCCCTGGCAGACACCTACCCCAGCAAGCTGGCACTGCTCCATCTGAGCCGTGACCGGGAACTGCGCCGCTTCAGCTTCCTGGATCTGAAGCAGGAGTCCAATCGCACCGCCAATTATTTCCGCTCCCTGGGCATCGGTAAGGGCGACCGGGTCATGCTGGTGCTCAAGCGCCACTATCAGTTCTGGTACAGCATGCTGGCGCTGCATAAGCTGGGCGCTGTGGCCATCCCCGCCACCAACCAGCTGCTGGCGCACGACTTTGAGTACCGTTTCCAATCCGCCGGTGTCAGCGCCATCGTAGCCACCGCCGACGGCGCTGTGGCAGATTGCATCGACGAAGCCCAGAAAACCAGCCCCAGCCTGAAGACCAAGGTGCTGGTGGGCGGTCAGCGTGAGGGCTGGCGGAACTTTAACGAGGAATACGCCCTCTTCTCCGACCGCTATGAGCGCACAGAGGATACCGCCTGCGGCGACGATGTCTGCACCATGTTCTTCACCTCCGGCACCACCGGCTATCCCAAAATCGCCTCCCACAGCTACAAGTATGCTCTGGGTCACTTCATCACCGGCCGCTATTGGCACGGTGCGGAGCGTGACGGTCTCCACCTGACCATCTCCGACACCGGCTGGGGCAAGGCTCTCTGGGGCAAGCTCTACGGCCAGTGGATGAGTGAATGCGCCGTCTTTGTCTATGATTTCGACCGCTTTGATCCGGCAGACATTCTGCCCCTCTTTGCGAAATATAATATCACCAGCCTCTGCGCTCCTCCCACCATGCTGCGTATGTTCATTAAGGAGGATCTGAGCCAGTACGACCTCAGCTCCATCCGCCATATGACTACCGCCGGTGAGGCACTGAATCCCGAGGTCTCCCGTCAATTCAAGAAGGCCACCGGTCTGACCATTATGGAGGGCTACGGTCAGACCGAGACCACCCTGACCATCGCCACCCTCCCCGGCACACCTTGCCGTCCCGGCTCCATGGGCAAGGCATCTCCCATGTACGACATCGACCTGGTAGATTCCGACGGCAATCCCGTTCCTCTGGGCGAGACCGGTGAGATCGTCATCCATACGGACAAGGAAATCCCATGCGGTCTGTTTAAAGGCTATTATCGGGACGAGGAGAAGACAAAGGAAGTCTGGCACGACGGCCTGTACCACACCGGCGACACCGCCTGGAAGGATGAGGACGGCTATTTCTGGTATGTGGGTCGAGTGGACGACGTGATTAAGTCCTCCGGCTACCGCATCGGACCTTTCGAGATTGAAAACGTCATCATGGAGCTGCCCTATGTCCTGGAGTGCGGCGTCTCTGCTGCCCCCGATGAAGTCCGTGGCCAGATCGTCAAGGCCTCCATCGTGCTGACCAAGGGCACCGAGCCCACAGAGGCACTGAAGAAGGAAATTCAGAACTACGTCAAGAGCCACACCGCACCTTACAAGTACCCCAGATTGATCGTGTTCCGTGACAGTTTGCCCAAGACCATTTCCGGTAAGATTCAGCGAAATCTCCTGTAATTTTTCAGGAAAATTCTTGACATTCTTTGAGAATCGTGGTATCATTTTAGCAATTTAAAGAAAGACATTGACGGAGAGTGCAAAGGACTCGCTCCTTTCAGAGAGTCGGCGGCTGCTGCGAGCCGACAGGTAGCGCCCTGAGCTGTAGCTCCTGAGTCGGAAGGAAGAAAGCGCAAGCAAGTAGAACCTTCCCGTGACTGCTGCGTAAAGGCATAATGCTTGTCAGAGCATGAGGGACGCCCCAGGGCGTAATTTGAGTGGTACCGCGGGTAATTACCCGTCTCAAAGGATCTCTTTGGGACGGGTATTTTTTCGTCCCGAACACATCGGAGGTAGTATTTCATGAAATCCACGACCGGACTGAATCTCACCATTCAGGATATGGCCAAGCGTATCCGTGCCCTGAGAGAGATCGAGGGCTACACCGCCGCCGAGATGGCGCTGAAAACCGGCTTGAACGTTGACGAATACATCAACTGCGAGTCCGGCAATGCGGATCTCAGCTTCGCTTTCCTATACCGCTGCGCCCTGATCTTCGGTGTTGACGTTACCGACCTGATCCAGGGCTCCAGCCCCACCCTCTCCACCTATACCCTCACCCGTAAGGGTCAGGGTCAGCGCATTGAGGAGGCTCACGGCCTGACCTACTACAACATGGCCGCCTCCTACCGCAACCGTATTGCAGAGCCCCTGTGCGTGGTCTCTGCCTACTCCGAGGAGCGGGAGCATCGGGAGATCGAGCTTACCACCCACGAAGGCCAGGAGTGCGATCTGGTGGTCAAGGGCAAGCTGAAGGTGCAGATCGGCAACCACATTGAAGTTCTCTCCGAGGGTGACTCCATTTACTATGACTCCTCCACCCCCCACGGCATGGTGGCCGTTGGCGGCGAGGATTGCATCTTCTATGCCATCGTCTTGAATCCCTCCGGCGAGAGCGAAAAGCCCGCCGTAGAGAGCTATATCGACGACGGCAGAGCCAAGACCGACACCCAGGAGCGCATTTACCACAAGTTCATCACCCCCGTGGAGGAGGAGAACGGTGCATTGAAGTCCATCTCCTTCCGGGATACGGACAAGTTCAACTTCGCATATGATGTGATGGATGCTCTGGCAGGCAGCCAGCCCAACAAGCTGGCCATGCTCCACATCTCCAACGACCGCACGGAGCGCCGCTTCTCCTTTAAGGACATCAAGACGGCCTCCAACCGCACCGCCAACTATTTCCGCTCCCTGGGCATCCGCAAGGGAGACCGGGTGATGCTGGTGCTCAAGCGTCATTATCAGTTCTGGTTCTGCATGATGGCCCTGAACAAGCTGGGCGCCATCGCCATCCCGGCCACCAACCAGCTGAAGGCTCACGATTTTGAGTACCGCTTCAAGGCCGCCGGTGTCACCGCCGTGGTCTGCACCGCCGACGGCGACGTGGCGCAGCAGATCGACGAGGCCGAAGAGCAGGCACAGAGCCTGAATGTGAAGATCATGGTAGGCGGCTGCGCCGACGGCTGGCACGACTACGACAACGAGTACGGCATGTTCTCCAGTCACTTCGACCGCACCGAGGACGCCGCCTGCGGCAATGATTACATGCTCATGTACTTCACCTCCGGCACCACCGGCTATCCCAAGATCGCCGCCCACAGCCACACCTATCCTCTGGGACACTTTATCACTGCGAAATACTGGCATCGGGTCAATCCCGACGGCCTCCATCTGACCATCTCCGATACCGGCTGGGCCAAGGCCATGTGGGGCAAGCTCTACGGCCAGTGGCTCTGTGAGGGCGCTGTGTTCGTCTACGACTTCGACCGCTTCGATGCCGCCGACATTCTGCCCCTCTTCGCCAAGTACCAGATCACCACCTTCTGCGCTCCCCCCACCATCTACCGCATGATGATCAAGGAGAACATCGCCCAGTACGATTTCTCCAGCGTGCAGCATGCCACCATCGCCGGCGAGGCTCTGAACCCCGAGGTCTTCCGCCAGTTTGAGAAGGCCACCGGTCTGCGGGTCATGGAGGGCTTCGGTCAGAGCGAAAGCACCCTGATCATCGGCAACACCGTGGGCATGAAGCATAAATTAGGCTCCATGGGTAAGCCTGTGGCGCTGTATGATGTGGCACTGCTGGATCCCGATGGCAAGGCCGTTCCCACCGGCGAATCCGGCGAGATCTGTATCCGTGTTGCCGAGGGTGCTCCCTGCGGCCTGTTCCGTGAATACTATCTGGATCCCGATAAGACCAAAGAGTGCTGGCACGACGGCTACTACCACACCGGCGATCTGGCCTGGAAGGACGAGGAGGGCTACTACTGGTACGTGGGTCGTGCGGACGACGTGATCAAGTCCTCCGGTTACCGCATCGGTCCCTTTGAGATCGAGAACGTGATCATGGAGCTGCCCTATGTTCTGGAGTGCGGCGTCTCCGCTGCGCCCGACGAGGTTCGTGGTCAGGTGGTCAAGGCCTCCATCGTGCTGACCAAGGGCACGGAGCCTACGGAAGCACTGAAGAAGGAAATTCAGACCTACGTCAAGACCCACACCGCCCCCTACAAGTACCCCAGAATCGTGGAATTCAAGGATAGCCTGCCCAAGACCGCCAGCGGCAAGATCCAGCGCAATAAGCTGTAATAAAGAAGGTGCGCCGTGAAGCATAAACGAATGACCCTTTTTGCCGGGCACTACGGCAGCGGCAAGACCAACATTGCTGTCAGCTATGCCCTGTGGCTGAAGGAGCAGAGCGACAAAGATGTCTGCATCGTGGATCTGGACATCGTCAACCCCTATTTCCGCACCAAGGACAGCCTGAAGGAACTGACGGAGGCCGGCATCGAGCTGATCGCCTCCCCCTATGCCAACTCCAACGTGGATCTGCCCGCCCTGCCCCAGGAGATCTACGGGGCGGTGAACCGCCGGGATCGGCTGGCGGTGCTGGACATCGGCGGCGATGACCGTGGCGCTCTGGCCTTAGGCCGCTACACCCCCGCAATTTTGGAGGAAAATGACTACGAGATGCTGCTGGTCATCAACTGCTACCGTCCTCTGACCCGTACGCCCCGGGAGACCCTGGAAGTGCTCCGGGAGATCGAGGCCGCAGGCGGCATTCCCTTTACCGCCCTGGTCAACAACTCCAACCTGGGCGACCAGACCACGGCAGAGGATGTACTGGCCTCTCTGGACTATGCAAAGGAAACCGCCCGTCTGACGGGCTTACCCATTAAAATGACCACCGTTCACAATCGCCTCTACCCCCTGCTGCAAGGTCGGATCGATGACCTGCTCCCCATGGAACTGCAGGCGAAATACTATGCGTAAAGGAGCGTTCTTTATGGCAAAACTCAGCTTTCTGACCGACCTGTGCAAGGGCTGCGGACTCTGCGTTGCTGCCTGTCCCAAGAACCTGCTGGTTCTGGATAAGGACACCATCAACAAGAAGGGTCACGCCCCCGCCAAGATCACCGATCAGTCCAAGTGCATCGGCTGCGCCTTCTGCGCCACCATGTGCCCCGACTGCATCATCACCGTAGAAACCTAAGGAAGGAGAGGCGAAATGGCAGAAAAAGTTCTGATGAAGGGCAACGAAGCCCTGGCCGAAGCCGCCATTCAGGCAGGCTGCCGCCACTACTTCGGCTATCCCATTACCCCCCAGACGGAGGTCGCCGCTTACATGGCAAAGCGTATGCCCAAGATCGGTGGCATCTTCCTCCAGGCGGAAAGTGAGATTGCCGCCATCAATATGGTCTATGGCGTGGCTGCCGCAGGCAAGCGTGTCATGACCTCCTCCTCCAGCCCCGGCATTTCCCTGAAGGCCGAAGGCATCAGCTATCTGGCAGGCGCAGATCTGCCTGCATTTATCGTCAATGTGCAGCGTGGCGGCCCCGGCCTGGGCGGCATTCAGCCCTCCCAGTCGGATTATTTCCAGGCCACCCGTGGCTGCGGTCATGGCGACTACCATGTGATCGTCCTGGCTCCCTCCGGTGTGCAGGAAATGGCCGACCTCACCGTAAAGGCCTTCGATCTGGCCGACGAGTACCGTATGCCTGCCATGATCCTGGCGGACGGCACCATGGGTCAGATGATGGAGCCTGTGGTCATGGGCAACTACACCCCCAAGATCGTGGAGAAGCCCTGGGCCACCACCGGCACCGGCCTGCAGCGTAAGCATAATATCGTCAACTCCCTGTACTTAAGCCCCGAGGTGCTGGAGCGCACCAATTTTGAGCGCTATGAGCGCTATAAGATCATCGAAGAGAAGGAGACCATGTACGAGTCCTTCCTGATGGAGGATGCGGAGTACTGCGTGGCTGCCTTTGGCATTGCCGCCCGTGTTTCCAAGAATGCCGTGTTGGCCGCCCGTGCCGAGGGCATCAAGGTGGGCATGATCCGTCCCATCACCCTGTGGCCCTTCCCTGTCAAACCCTTTGCCGAGGCCGCCGACAAGGTCAAGGCCTTCGTCAGCGTGGAGCTGAGCATGGGTCAGATGATCGAAGACGTCAAACTCGCCACCGGCTGCAAGAAGCCTGTGACCCTGTGTAACCGTGTGGGCGGCATGATCCCCTCTCCCGAGCAGGTGCTTTCCCATCTGAGAGAGCTTGCAGGAGGTGCCAAATGAGTATCAAATTCCAGAAACCCCATGCCCTGACCGATGTGCCGCTGCACTACTGCCCCGGCTGTACCCACGGCATTATCCACCGTCTGGTGGCGGAGGCCATTGACGATCTGGGCATTGAAGGCCGCACCGTAGGTGTCGCCCCTGTGGGCTGCGCCGTTATGGCCTATGATTATTTCTCCTGCGACATGGTGGAAGCCGCTCACGGCAGAGCCCCCGCTGTGGCCACCGGCCTGAAGCGTGCCCTCCCCGAGAACATCGTCTTTACCTATCAGGGCGACGGCGACCTGGCCTCCATCGGCATGGCAGAAACTGTCCACGCCGCCACCCGTAATGAAAATATCACCGTGATCTTCGTCAACAATGCCATCTACGGCATGACCGGCGGCCAGATGGCTCCCACCTCTCTGCCCGGTCAGATCACACAGACCTCTCCCTACGGCAGAGATGTGAACCACTGCGGCTACCCCGTGAAGATCTGCGAGATGCTGTCCCAGCTGGAAGGCCCCGAATATCTGGCCAGAGTGGCGGTCAACAATGTAAAGAACGTCAACGCCGCCAAGAAGGCCATCCGCAAGGCCTTTGAGAACCAGGTACAGGGCAAGGGCTTCTCTCTGGTGGAAGTCGTCTCCGCCTGCCCCACCAACTGGGGCATGACACCCCAGAAGGCACTGGAGTGGATCGATGAGAAGAT
Source organism: Oscillospiraceae bacterium (assembly GCA_017481325.1). The sequence goes on along the minus strand of JAFUPG010000011.1, from coordinate 6,001 downwards.
GATCCCCTACTATCCTCTGGGCGTTTACAAAGACCGCAGTGCAAAGGAGGGCAAGTGATGAACAGCTTACAGATCGTCATTGCCGGCTTCGGCGGCCAGGGTATCCTCTTTGCAGGCAAGTTCCTGGCATACAAGGGTCTTTTGGAAGACCGGCAGGTTTCCTGGCTCCCCTCCTACGGCCCCGAGATGCGTGGCGGCACCGCCAACTGCAGCGTGATCCTCTCCGACTCCCCCGTGGGCTCTCCCATCATCTCCCACCCCGAGGTACTGATGGTCATGAATCTGCCCTCCCTGGACAAATTTGAGGATGCCGTTGCCCCCGGCGGCAAGATCTTCGTGGACTCCACCCTAATCGCCCGTCAGGTAAAGCGCACTGATGTCACCGTCCACTATGTCCCTGCCACCAAGATGGCAAACGATGCCGGGATCCCCACCCTGGCCAACATGATCCTCCTGGGCAGTCTGCTGGAAAACACACCGGAATTGTCCTTTGAAGGTACAGATGCAGTTATCAACAAACTGGTTCCCCCCAGTAAGGCCGCCCTGGTAGAGCTGAATGCTAAGGCGCTGCAAATGGGCAAGGAATACAAATAATTAACGGAGGTAAATCTAATGAACGCTATGACTGAAATGGTAAACTATCGCCACGAGAAGGTTCTCTTCATCAACAACGAGAAGGCCGGTCTGAAGGCCATCATCGCCGTGCACAACACCAACCTGGGCCCCGCCATCGGCGGTTGCCGTCTGTTCCCCTATGCATCCTTTGACGATGCTCTCTTCGATGTCCTCCGTCTGAGCCGTGGCATGTCCCACAAGAACGCTGTTGCCGGCCTGCCCCATGGTGGCGGCAAGGGTGTCATCATTGCCGATCCCTCCCAGAAGACCGAGGCCATGTTCGAAGCCTTCGGTGAGGCGGTCAACAATCTGGGTGGCGACTACATCACCGCCGAGGACGTAAACACCACCTGCGACGATGCTCTGGTCATGCTCCGCAAGACCAAGCACATCTGCGGTCTGCCCCAGAACAGCGGCGACCCCTCCCCCTTCACCGCCCGTGGCGTGTGGCAGGGCATCAAGGCTACCGCCAAGGTCGCTCTGGATGCGGACTCTCTGGAAGGTCTGACCATCGCTGTCCAGGGTCTGGGCAAGGTTGGCTACGACCTCTGCCGTCTGCTCCATGAGTCCGGTGCCAAGCTGATCGTTGCCAACCGCAGCAACAAGGCCGCCGCAGAGCGTGCCGCCGACGAATTCGGCGCCATCATCGTCCCCACCGAGGAGATCTACAGCCAGGAATGCGACATCTTCTCCCCCAATGCCATGGGTGCCATCCTGAACCCCAAGACCATCCCCATGCTGAAGTGCAAGGCCGTTGCCGGCGGCTCCAACAACCAGATCCTGGACGATGCTTCCGGTCTGGCACTGAAGGCCCGTGGCATCTACTACGCTCCCGACTTCGTCATCAATGGCGGCGGCGTGATCAACGCGGCAGCCGAGGTAGACGGCCCCTACAACAAGGAAGCCGTTCTGGCCAAGGTGGACAATATCTACAACTCCATCGAGCACATCCTCTCCGAGTCCAAGAAGACCGGCGAGCCCGAAGGCATCATCGCCACCCGCTACGCCGAGTCCATCATCTACAAGTAAGAATATACAAAAGCAGCGCTGCGGTGATTCGCAGCGCTGCTTCTGTTTTATGTAGATTTATGGAATTTCCACGGTCAGGGTCGCTTCCTCATAATCCTCTCCCACCAGATAGGTGACCTCGGCGCTGCCATCGTCCCGGAATTCGCAGCCGGTGGCAAAATCCACGTGCGTAGAGGTATTGAGGAGAACGCAGGTCTTGCTGTAGGCATCGGAGTCAAAGATGTCAGAGACCACGATTTGATCCCATCCTCGCTGATAGCTGGCGCAGACAACATACTCCCCGTCAGAGCCCAACACATAATCGTAAATCTCGGAAATCACTTCTTTTTCTGCATCGTAGAAAAAGGAGTATCGAAGGGAAAGGCTCGGGCCGGAAGAGAAGGTGATTTGATAAACATGGTCAGAAACCTGAAGCTCCCGGGGCCGATACTTCTGAAACGGGGACGAATAGAGGATATTTCCCTTGCTGTCTGCAAAGGTGTAGGAACCGTCCTCATATAGGGTCGAGATATAGGGCATCGTCGAATTTCCGCCTTCATTTACGTTTTGAGATGCTCCCTCCGGCTCTTCCGATCTGCCACAGGCCGAAAACAACATAAGCACACTGAGCGCAACAAGTAAGCAGCACAAAATCTTCTTATTCACAACAGCACCTCCATATATGTTTTACAAATATAGTATAGCAAAATCACCCCCCTGTCAAGGAGGCTTCCTCTCAAATATTGTTAATAATTTGCATCATAACGGCTGGCAAACCGGTAAACAGAAAATTGCCGAACTGTTGGATGCACTACCAATTACCACCGTAGGGCGCAACTACCAGGCGCGCCGAAGCCAACCGAGCCATCGTTAGAAGCCGTAGGGGCGATTATCAATCGCCTGTGGCACTGCTGACAGGCAATGCACCCACAGTTGCTCGGCAAATTTACCATAATATAATTATGTAAACCGTGCATATTTAGCACAAAGGAACTTAACATTACCCATTAGGGCAAAATACAGCCTGTTCGCAGTAAGTCAAACAGAAATGTGTCGTTCTGTTTAGGAGCTAACAACTAAGAGCTAAGGACTAAAAACTGAGGTGTGCCTGCGGCACGGATTTTGAATATTTAGCCCGTCAAACAGAAATTTGTCGAGCAGTTTACCGCAGCCAAAGCCGCCCGTATCAGGAAGGATTTCGGGCTATGAGTAAGGCTTCAAATCACGCAATGTCATTGCGAGGAGCGTAGCGACGTGGCAATCTGTATTCTTAAAACCTCCGTTTTGCACCAAATTCCCATATATTCGGAACATTTAGAGAACAGATTTCCACGTCGGGCTTACGCCCTCCTCGCAATGACATGACTTTTCGGTAGCCTGTACATCTATTGGCAATGAGGTTTTGGTCGGAAGTAAACAGTTCGGTAAACAGAAATTTTGTCGAACAGTTGATAATTCGATTTGTGCAATATTACGACTTTGCGAAGCAGGGGAGGGGGTCTTGGGGGAGGGCGAATTTGGGCTGTCGGGGGTAGTGTCGAAACGTAGAAGTTTTACCACAGCACAATCTGAGCGCCTCCCCCAAGTCGCCTTCTTTGGTTCCTTTCTTGGCGAAGCAAGAAAGGAACGCCCCACGCAGTGGAGCAAAGTTGTAAGTTTGTACCGTAGTATCGATGGATGGTACTTTTTTCGGCGGTGCCACGGGCGATTGATAATCGCCCCTACGAAGTCTATCGAGGTGCGGCAAACAGTTCGATAAACATCTATTTGACTCAATTTCAAATTCCATCGGCGGAGCCGATACCTCAGTTATTAGCTCTTAGTTATTAGCCCTTAGTCTCACCGATAAACATCTATTTGACTTTATTTTAATTCCCATGGTTGGAGCCCATACCTTCATCATTCATCATTCGTCATTCACCTGCCCGGTGCGCCCCTACCAGGGCAATCACATCTGTCTGTTGCTTTTTGGCTCGGGCGGTGGTAAAATGAATAGAAAAAAGGAGGTGCGGCTGTGAACATAAAATTTCATACCCTCAATGGGCAGGGGCTGTGCATCCACAAAGAGGTGCGCTATGGCTGGCGCCGGGTGAAACAAAACGGCTGCGGTCTGCTGGCAGCCTATAATGCCCTGGGGATTCTCAACAGACCCATGGATTTCTTCGAGATCCGAAAGCACTTCCACCGTTTCTGGAAACCCCGGTTCCGGGGCACCAGCGCCTTTGAGCTGCGGCGCTTTTTCCGCAAACAGGGGCTGGAGGTGCTCTGGCTCCGTGAAGCAAACCAGGTGGAGCAGCATCTGAAAGAGGGCGGCGTGGCCGTTCTGCTCCATTGGAACCGCCGTTTCAAGCGCTGGGATCTGCCCAATCCACTCAAGGGCGCTCATCTGATCTGCGGCACCTGGGAGGGGGATCATCTGGCGGTGTATAATCGCTTTTCCAACCGCTCCAAAATCTACCGCTATCACTCTATTGAAGAGCTGTACGACACGCCCAAGCTGATCTGCGCCCTCTATCTGCCCGGGAAAACCGTCCGCAAGGCCACCATGGAGGATCTGGATGCCCTGACGGCGCTCTATGACCGCACAGTGCTCCACCTGCAGCAGACGGTGAACTACCCCAAGTGGGAGTACGGCATTTATCCCTGCCGGGACAGCATTGCATCCGCCATCGAAAAGGGGGAGCAGTACCTCTGCGAGGAAAAGGGAGAACTGCTGGGCGCCTATATTTTCAATCAGGACCCCAAGGGCGCCTATGAAAAGGGGCAGTGGAAGCAGGAACTGGCGCCGGAGGAGTTCGGCGTGATCCACACGCTGGCGGTGTCGCCGGAGGCTCGGGGGCGGAACGTGGGCAAGGCCATGGTGAACCATGCCATTTTAGAGGGAGGAAATCGTGGCTACCGGGCTCTGCGCATGGACGTTGTGCCGGAGAATTTGCCTGCCATCCGCCTTTACGAAAAGCTGGGCTTCACCTATGCCGGCACCGAGGATCTGGAACGCAACCACCCCGAGATCCCGGTCTTTGCTCTTTACGAACGGGCTTTGAAGTAAAGAAACAGCGGCTGCAAAACTTCTGTTTTGCAGCCGCTGTTTAATTGATCAGGCATCCAGAGTTTCGGAGAGCTCCAGGCCGGGATTTCTGCGGAGGGTGAAATCGATGGCCCAGTAGCTGGAGAAGACCAGCAGCTTGTGGCCACGGTAGTCCTCCAGCAGCTCCACGTCGGAGCTGAGGTTCAGATCCTTCTCGTCCACGGGGCTCTTGGTGATAAAGCGCAGGACCTCGTAGGGCAGACCCTCCATGCGCAGCTCCACGCCGTACTCGCCCAGCATGCGGTGGCGGAACACATCAAACTGCAAGGTGCCCACAACACCCACAATGACCTCTTCCATACCGGTATTGGGCACCTTAAAGATCTGGATGGCGCCCTCCTGGGCGATCTGCTCGGTACCCTTGATGAACTGCTTGCGCTTCATGGTGTCCTTGGGGCTGACACGGCTGAAATGCTCCGGGGCAAAGGTGGGAATACCGGCGAATTTAAACTTCTTGCCGGGGACACAGATGGTATCGCCGATGGAGAAAATGCCGGGGTCGAAAACGCCGATAATGTCGCCGGCATAGGCCTCGTCCACGATCTCACGCTCCTGTGCCATGAGCTGCTGAGGCTGGGACAGGCGCATTTTCTTATTGCCCTGAACGTGGAACACCTCTTCCTCACGTTCAAACTTGCCGGAGCAGATGCGCATAAAGGCAAGGCGGTCACGGTGGGCTTTGTTCATGTTTGCCTGGATTTTAAAGACAAAAGCGGAGAAATCATGGCAAAAAGTGTCGATTTCGCCGCAATCGGCAGTACGTGCCAGGGGGGCGGGGGTCATCTCCAGGAAGTACTCCAGGAAAGGTTCCACGCCGAAATTGGTCAGGGCAGAGCCGAAGAACACGGGGCTTAGAGTACCGGCACGAACCTCGTCCATGTCGAAGTCCCGACCTGCGCCCAGCAGCTCCACGTCCTCACGGAGCTGGTTGGCACGGCGCTCGCCAATGCGCTCGTCCACCAGGCTGTCCTCTAAGGCAACATCCAGCCGATCCGCACGGTTCTTGCCGGAGACGCCGGAGAAAAAGTTGATCTGGCTCTTGCGGCGATCGTAAACGCCCTGGAACTCCTTGCCGCAGCCGATGGGCCAGTTGACGGCATAGGTCTCGATGCCCAGCTCACGCTCCACCTCGTCCAGGAGGTCGAAGGGGTCCTTGGCCTCTCGGTCCATCTTGTTGACAAAGGTGAAAATGGGGATGTGGCGCATGGCACAGACCTTGAACAGCTTCCGGGTCTGCGCCTCCACGCCCTTGCTGCCGTCAATGACCATGACGGCGGAGTCGGCGGCCAT
>JAFUPG010000010.1 GCA_017481325.1 Oscillospiraceae bacterium | reverse complement strand
CTACTTTGTGGTCTATGTGGGCGAGGAAGTCGCCTCTCAGAACGTGGGCTACAGCGTAGAAGCCTATGTCAAGAGCAATATCAATTCCGGCGATGCAGCTCTGGCCGCCCTGGCAAGAGCCTGCATCTACTACGGCGACAGCGCCAAGGCCTGCTTCGCCAATTGATTTTCACTGATTAATCTACGGGACGAGGGGCGCTCTGCCCCTCGCTCTGAAACAAAGGAGTGTTTCCATGCACTTAGTGGAAGGATTAATGCTTCGGCAGGTGCTTAATGAGTGGATCGCAGTGCCCTGTGGCGAGAGCGCTCTGCGGATGTCCGGCCTGATCTCCATGAACGAAACCGGCGCCTTTTTATTTTCTGCCCTGAAGGACGAGCATACAGAGGAGTCCCTTCGCAACCTACTTCTGGAGACCTATGATACCACCGAGGAGATCGCCGCCCGTGATGTGCAGCTATTTGTAGATCGCATGCGCAAGGCCAACCTCCTGGTAGAAGACACCTTATGAGTGCCTTTTCTTTTACCGTAGAAATTGCCGGCATCACCATCCGAATTGACAGCCCTCGGAACATGGAGATCCCCCCGGAACTCAGGCCCTTCCTGACAGATCGAAGCGATGCCCAAGAGGTCTATGAGATGGAACTGATCCATGAACCCATGGTTTTCCATCGGCCACCGGCCTATACCGCTACCGGCCTTGCGGTCTACCCTTATGAAGATGGCAACTATCGGGAACTGCGCCATTTGCAGGCTGCGGACGGCTGCACTGCGGTGTGCTGTCTGCGCCATAGCGGCCATCACAGCCTGTACATTCCTGCAAAGGATTGGGAGCGCTACGAGCGCAACTGCACGTTGTCTGTCCTGCTGGCACCGGAGGCGCTTTTTCTGCGCCACAGTGGCTTTCTTCTCCACAGCTCCGTGGTGCGCTATCAGGGGCAAGGGATTCTCTTCTTCGGTGCTTCCGGCGCAGGAAAATCCACCCAGGCAGCCCTGTGGGAGCAATACCGGGGCGCAGAGATCCTCAACGGCGATCGCTGCATCATCCGCAAACTGGGGGATGACTTTTACGGCAGCGGTTCGCCTTATTGCGGCTCCTCCGGCATCTATCGCCGTGAGAGCGTACCCATCTCCGCTCTGATCCTTCCGGTACACGGTACAGAGAATCGCATTGCGCCCATGACGCCGGAAGCTGCGCTTCACCGAATCTACCGTGAATGCCTGGTCAACCTATGGGATACGGAGTTCATGGACAAACTTTTTGACCTGCTGCAGGCGTTGGTGCTCCGTGTTCCCGTATTTACGCTCCATGGCCGACCCGATGCCCAAGCCACAGAAATAACCCGTCAAGCCATATTTGGAGGGGATTAATTGGAAAATACGATCCGAATTAAGGAAAGATTGCAGAGAAAAGCCGTCCGGGCAGGTGTTCCCATCAGCGGCACCTTTGAACTGACCCCCAGGTGTAATCTGCAGTGTCGCATGTGCTATGTGCGTATGACCGAGGAAGAGATGAAGCCCTATGGCAGAGAACTGACTGCCCCGGAATGGATCTCTTTAGGAGAGCAGGCCTATGAGGCTGGTATGCTCTTTTTGCTTCTGACCGGGGGAGAGCCCTTTCTCAGAGCCGATTTTCCGCAGATCTATGAGGCTATGAGCCTTTTGGGGCTGTCCATCTCTATCAATACCAACGGCACCATGCTCAGTGATAAAGTCCGCCTCCTGCTGGAAAAGCGTCCTCCGGCCCAGCTGAATGTGACCCTCTACGGCCCGAAGGAAAGCGCCTACCAATCCCTCTGCGGCAATGCCAATGCCTTTGCCAATACCATGAATACCCTTCGCTGGGCCAGAGATATGGGGATCATGCTCAATGTCAATGCCACAGTTACCCCCTGGAACGTGGACTTGCTCCCAGAACTGGAAGCTCTGGCAGAAGAGGAAGATTTCCGCCTCCGCCTGACCTTCTATAATTTCCCACCTGCCAGACGGGAGCAGAAAACGGAGTTCTCCCGTCTTTCTGCTGAGGAAGTGGGGCGTATGATCGCCCGACGGGAGCATCGCTTGCAAGGTAGCGAAAAAATCACCATATGGGCACAGGGGATCCTCCGGTCGGACAACGCAGCGCCCAGAGTTCCGGCTTTTGAAGCGCCAGAGGGAGATCCTGTCCGCTGCTTTGCAGGAAGATCCCAGTTCTGGGTCAACTGGAACGGCCAAATGACCCCCTGCGGCATGCTGGACGTGCCTGTGGCTACACCCTTGACCGAGGGTTTCTTACCTGCCTGGGAGAAAATTCGGCAGGAAACCGCCAAAATTCGCCTCTGCAGCGACTGTATCACCTGCAAAGAGCGGGACACCTGCTTCAATTGTCCTGCCGTCATGCGCACCGAAACCGGCAGCTACCAAAGCCGCCCCGACTATATGTGTCGTCTGAACCACGCCTACCGGGAAGAGATCCTTGCCATTGCGGAGGAGATCAAGACGGCTCCATAACAAAGAAAACCACTCGAAGAAACGAGTGGTTTTCTTTGTTATGGCAGGCTGGAATTACTTCGTACAGGAGAAAGTATATACCGTTTCGTGGGCATAGGTCTCTCCGGCCTTCAGCACCGGGGCGGGGAAATTGGCATGGTGGATGGCATCGGGGGGATAATGGGTCTCCAGGCAGAAGCCGTGACGGGGGCCGTAAGCGCAGCCGTCTTTGCCCTTGCGCCCATCGTTCAAATAATTAGCCGTATAGAAATGGATGCCGGGCAAAGTGGTCTCCACCTGCATTACAATGCCGCTGCGCTCCGATTCCGCAATGGCCGCAGGATGGAGCTTGCCCAAAGTTCCCTCCAGAACGAAATTATGGTCATAGCCCTTGGCCTGCAGCAGCTGCAGATCAGGCTCCGTAATGTGGGTGCGAATCGGAAGCATCTCACGGAAATCCATCACTGTTCCCTCTACGGGAGTCACAGTGCCCAGGGGAATGCTCTCGGCATTGCTGGGTGTAAAGCTCCGGGCGAAGAGCTTTACCTTCTGCTCCATGGCGCAGCCGCTGTTATGACCGGATAAATTGAAGTAGCTGTGGTTCGTGAAGCTGCAAAGAGTGTCCTTGTCGCTGTTTGCACAATAGCGAAGCACCAGACGATTTCCGCAGAGGCTGTACTCAGCGGTGGCCTTCATTGTGCCGGGATAGCCCTCGTCACCATCGGGGCTCATAAGGCTCAGAAGTACAGAAGAATCTGTGACCTTTTCGATCTCCCACAGCCGATGGGAGAAGCCGCACAGACCTCCGTGAAGGTGGTTGTTCCCGTCATTTCGGGGTAAAATGTACTCCTGCCCGTTGAGGTTAAACTTGGCACCTGCAATGCGGTTGGCTACACGTCCCACCGTTGCGCCCAGATAGCCGTCCTCCGTGAGATACTGCTCCAGGTTGTCATAGCCCAGCACCACATCCACAGCCTTCCCGGCACGATCGGGAACCAGCAGCGTTCTCAGCGCAGCGCCAAAGGTGATCACCTCGCAGGAGATCTCCCCGTTATCCAGGGTGATCCCATAAACCGCCTGCCCGTCAGCCAGGCGACCAAAAAGCCGAATATTCGTCGCATTCATGAATTTTTCCTCCTGTTTTGCTTTGCAAAAACTATTCTATCCGATTTGGAAATATATTTCAATGAAAATCTTATAAAAGTACAAAATATGGGACAAAGAAAATGATATGCTCAAGCCGGAACAGAAAAATAATCGTGTTTAGGGAGGAAGTATTATGGCTTTAAATCTGACGACTGAACAGCGGAAGAAGCTTGAAGAGATCCTTGCGCTTGCAGAACCTTACCCTGACAATGCTGAAGAATTGAACATCCTGGACAGGGAGCGAAAACCCAACCATGTCTACAGATGGAATGCCACAATGGCTAAGAAATTCCTGGAACAGGATGACCGTGAAAAGAGTAAAAATAGATCACCTGAAAATGATAAAGAGATCTGAATTCCGGAGCATTCATGAAACTACGAATGGAAAGGTGTACGATGAATTTGCGCTTATCTAAGGGGCAGAATTTGGCAAGAGGCTGCATATTCATATAGTGTGTGTTTCCCACCGAGTGTCTCTTAGGCAACGATCGCTGCCATGATGCAGAAAACGATCAGGCAGGGTACTGTCAGAATGGAGCAGACACTGGCGGCAACGGCACTGTCCTCCTTGGTTTTGCCCAGACCTGCGGCCAGATAGCTGCCCGGCAGGGAGCAGTAAAGCAGGATAGACCATCTGGTTTCGGCGCTGACATTGGGGACAAAGCACAATACTCCCTGAATGATGCCGCAGAATAAGGCAAAGAGGCAGAAATGCAGGACACAGAGCTGAAAAATATCCTTGCGGTTTTCCTTGCCCAGGGAGAAATTATAGCCCACGCAGAAGAGGATCACTGCGCTGACCGGCTGAGCCAGAAAGCCTGTAGTGCCCGTAATGACCTTGCCGATCCCTATATCGTTCAGCACCTGTATTGCGCCGGTGAGATTCAGCACAAGACCCAGAAGGCTCATTAAGAGCAGGGGAGACAGAAGCACCTTCTTCACAATGGTGCGTGGAGCCGGATTCTTTCCGGTGTCAGCGGTTAAGATGGCAATGACCGGAACGCAGATGATGTTCTGCGCAATATCCAGCACACCCACCCGGAATGCGCTGGCCGCTCCGAACAGCGTCATAAACAGCGGAATGCCCAGCATGCCGGATTCCTGGGCGCAGAAGAGCTGGGGCAGGTTATGGTAGGGATATCTCTTCTTGCGGAGACGGAAGGAAAGCAGCGTACTCAGCAGGATCAGAGAGAAAACCAACAGCATGGCGGTGATGGAGTCCATGCGGAAGGTACCGGCCAGGCAGGAGTTGAACAGCACGCAGGGCAGGCAGAATTTCATCACAAATTGCTGCAGACCCTGATTTCCCTCTTCCGAGAAGAGCTTTTTCCACCGGGCAAGAATACCCAGACCAATGGCTGCGAAAATCGGCAGCAGAATTTCCAGAACGGTAAGTACCTTTTCCATTTTGACCTCCGAAAGAGAAGCATTGCCTATATTTTAGCAAATATTAAGACAAAAAGACAGAGGGAATTTCACAGATTTTGTATTATTTAAGGTCAGAGTGATCGAAATCCGATTCATCAGCAAAATAAGAAGACCTGTACTCCTTTCGGAATACAGGTCTTGTTATGAGTTACCGGATTCAAACCGGTGGGAAAAGTCGCATTTTGGGCATTTCCCGGTGGCAGGATTTAATCAACGACTATGCTGATCTTTGCAATATTTGGTTGTGCTGTCCGTAAGTCCAATGATCATAGGGGAAAATACATCTGCTCGATGTAGCGCTCATTGAACCGGGGGTCGGCGGCAAGGTTGATGGCTTTTGCTTTTTGGACGATCGCACGGAGCTTTTCCCGGCTTTTGCCTTGCAGAAGTGTTTGACAGGCACCGCTCAGGGCGGCATTGCCCAGGATTTCCACCCGGTCAGCCAGCGCCTTGGGAAACAGACCAATGGCAACGGCAGAATTTATGTTCAGGCGGCTGCCAAAGCCGCCGGATATATAGAAACGGTCGATCTGCTCCGGTTGAAGATCTGCGTGGTCGAGAAGGGTATCGATTCCTGCGGCGATGGCGGCCTTGGCTAATTGGGCGGCACGAATGTCTTCTTGCTGCAGTACAACGTCAGGGCAGAGGGGCAGAGCTTCACAGCCCTCAGTGAAAGCACCGGTTTCGTCGATTTTTCCAAGGGATAGGGCAATGGCCAGAGCGTCAAGAAGGCCGGAACCGCAGAGCCCCACAGGTGGGGCATCCGAGATGGTTGTTATGCGCATCTCGCCTTGCTCCACAGCTACGGCGCAGACGGCACCGGGAATACTGCCGCAGCCACAGGAGATTCCGGCACCCTCAAAGGCAGGGCCTGCGGCGGTGGCGGTGACATATAGCATGCCATCTCTCCAAAGGGCAATCTCTCCGTTGGTGCCGATGTCGCAGAACAGGGCAGTCTCCTGTTTTTCGCACAGACCGGCGGCAAGGAGAGCGCAGCTGATATCCGCTCCCACAAAGGCACTGATACAGGGGGGAAGATAGGCCATTGCACTGCCAAAAGGCAGTTCCAGATCAAAGAGGCAATCCGCTTGAAAGGGCAGCCGTGCAAGGCACTTCGGATCTCGCCCGGTGAGCAGATAGAGCATGGTGGTGTTGCCCGTGAGCACAAGGGACTCCGGCCTTTGCTGCAATCCGGCAAGGGCCAGACAGCGGTTTTGCTGCTCTTCCAGGCAGCGCAGGATCTGCTCCTGTAGTCGTGACAAATCCCCGGCTTCGGCGGCACTGATCCGCCCCATAACATCGGAGGAGATGCGGCTCTGGGGGTTTTCTCCCTGGGCTTGGGCCAGGAGTCTGCCGCTTCTGAGGTCATAGAGCCGGGAGACCACCGTGGTGGTGCCGATGTCTACGGCCATGCCCAAGGCTCCTGCCATGGGTTGCAGAGGCGGAAGGTCGGAAAGGGGAGCGCTCTCGATTTGGGCAAGAGAAAAGCTGTTCAGCCATGCGGTGGCATTCCCCAGAAGCCGTGCACGGCAGGAAAGACGAGCGCCGTGGAATAGTTCCTGTTCATCGGGCGGCGAGATAGCGCCCTCCAGCCGTAGGGCGCACTTACCGCAGCGGCCTGCGCCCCCGCAGGGACGGGAAGGTGCAAGACCGGCCTGCTCCAACAGGCTGTGCACCGTGGGTTGGCCTTCAAAGGTCAGGTCGAAACGCTCTTTACCTCGAAATACTGTGAGTTTACCCATGGGTAGGCTACCTCCAAAGCACCGCACCGAAGAAGGTGACGGTGTTTTTTCCATTGATATAGGATAGCTCTGTAGGAGCAGTGGTCTGATAGACATCAATGCCGTAGGCCTCCAGCGAGGGCATGGCCTCACCGGGGAAACGGCAGGCTTCTCCGGTCTGTCTGGCACAGACGGGGCAGAGCTGACAGCCGCCGGAGCTGAGATACAGGCAGTCCCGGGGCAGCAACGCTCTGCTTTCCCTCCGAATGGAAAGGGACAGGCGGCTATGTGCCCGGGCAGCACGAAGCATGCCCTCTATGTCAAAAGAGTCCTCCAAGGGGTGGATGCTCTGATACCAGAGAACAGCGCTGTAGTTTTGCAGCTGCGCCATGAGCGTGTCGATGTCACCGCAGTCCGGAGGGCACATCCAGCAACGACCGAATTTTCCGCACTGATTTTTCTCGCAGATTGCCCGAAACTCCCGGGACAGCACCAGATCCTTGCACTGCAATACCCTCGCTTTTGCCGCCCCCAGTGCCAGGGCAAGTCGGCACAGAGCCTCAGTTTTCATAGGCTTTCAGAGCGGCAAAGAAGGCTTCAATATTCTCCCAGCGGGCGTGGGGCGGAATGTCGCAGCCGGAGGAGAGCAGGAAATTACGGTAGCCGCCGCAGCGATCCAGCAGTTCCTTCACCGCCTGCTCCATGGATTGGGCTGTGCCGGTGGTGAAATGAGCGGCGGGGTCAATATTGCCCATGCAGACGGTATCCGTCGGGGCAAATGCCATAACAGCGGCCATATCGGCGGAATTGCCGAAATGGTAGGCCATGGCGCCCTGGGAGAAGATCTCAGGCAGCATATCGCAGGCGGAATTGCCGCAGTTATGGTAGATCAGGGCGAAGCTGTCCTCCTGCAGTGCCTCCACCAGGGTTTTAACGTAGGGCACTGAGAACTCCGCCGCCATGGTGGGGCTGAGGATGCCTGCCAGAGGCTCGGCAAGCAAAATGCCGTCGGCACCTGCGGCCTTCAGGGCTCTGCCGTAGGCAAGAAGGAAGTCCGTGGCCTTTCGCAGGACGGTATGTACGGTTTCCGGCTCGTCAAAGCAGACGTAGAGAATCTCTGTCACACCCATCAGACGGCCTGCCAGAGAGAAGGGGCCGGTCATGCCTGCGAAAACAGGCTTATTTGTGATCCGCTCCTTTGCCAGGGATATGGCCTCTACACAGAGTGCGGTGCGGCACTGCGCCACCGGGGGAAGCTGCAGCGCCTCCGCTTCAGAGGCAGTAGTGACGCTCTGTCCCGTGACCGTGGGCACCTCGTCTTCAAAATAGCGCACCTCAGCGCCCAGCGCCTCTGCCTCTACAGATAAATCCATCAGGCTGACGGCAGCGGCACTGTCGGTCTCGCAGGCAATGCAAGCCATGGCCTCCGCCTGAAGCTCGGGGCTGAGCAGTAGCTCCTTGACAGAAATATTCAATTTTTGCACCGCAGGAAAGGACAGCACAGGGATGGCTTTGCGCCCTTCCGCTCCACCGGCAGCCTGCTGAAGAAAAGCTCGAATGTTCATATGGGAGCCTCCTTATATACAATATACATTTAGTATACCGACTGCAACAGCACTTGTATTGTAAAACATTTCGAAATATTGTCAATTCCTCGCCTTTATTTTAAATATATTTCCATTTCCGCTGAAACTACCAAAAATCGAAATTCTTTACAATACAAAGAAGAGGGCGTGCGGTATGATAAGATTGTAAATTGAGAAAACATGGAGGCTATGGGATGAAAAAACGGCTTTTGAGTTTTTTATTGGCGGCAGCGCTGTTGGTTTCCCTGGCGGCCTGCGGTGGCGGAAAGAGCCCTGACCAGCCGTCGGAGGAAGCACCCTCGGAGCTGATTCCCGGCGATACCACGCCCCGTACCGACGGGAACTGGGAGCTGACGGGGGAATGGAGTATTTTGCGTGAGAAAAACGGCGACGAGATCCTTTCGGTCAGTGCTGCCGGAGCATCTACCGCCCGGAACACGTTTTTCCGCCTTCTGGATCAGTGGTCGGTGTGGGTGAATCTGCAGGTGACCCAGCCCAGTGGGGAGAGTGACAAAATGGGTCTGATCTTCACCGACGAGGCAGGCGAGATATTGCTGTCTCTGACGGCAGAACTGGCTGGTGGGAAGGTATGGCTTTCCGGTTGGGTGCAGACCCGGTACGGTCAAAAGGAGATCCTTTCCGACGAAGCACCTACGGAATATGACCCGTCCCTTCCGCTGAATTTGAAGGTGGAACGAAGGGTGGACATCAAACGGCTTACCGTGACCCTGTCTCAGAATGGACAGGAGCTGCACAGCCTTCAGAGCCGCTCTATTGAAAATGCCACCTTTTCCGCCATGACCAGACCCGGTCTGCAGGTGGAACATACCCAGGGCAGCTTCTCGGATTTCTCCGTTCAGGCGGAGAAGAAGACCGTAGACACAGATCGTCCCATTGACGGTATCTTTGAGGCGGAGGAAAATGTGCCCACGGAGGAGTGGATCCTGGGAGAAGGCGCTGTACATAATCTTCTGGATGGCAAATCCGCCTTGGTCATTGAGGGCGAGAAGCAGCACTATGCCTGGAACGCTATCAATACCCTGGGTGACGAATGGACCCTGTCCTTCAGCGCGGAATACGGCAGAAGCAGCCGTGAGGTGGGCTGTGCACGCTTTATCTTTGGCCCCGAGGCGGGGATCGATGCACCCATTTACGGTCTGGTTACCATAAATTATACCAATAAGTCGGTGAATCTTACGGTTCAGGATCTGGATGGCGGCAGTTGGGTCACCACCGCTACCTCCATGGGCTGGATCGAGGTCTCTTCACGAACCGTGCGAGTAGAGATCGCCAAGTATGCGGGGATCAACCGGCTGGCGGTGTTCCTCTATGACGGTGTGGATTTGATCTACTCCACCTTCTCCGACGAGATGCGCCCGGAGCAGATGGCAAACTACCGTCATTATGGCTGTGCGGTTTTTGCCTCCCAGCTGCGTTTCGGCGGCTTTGGCATGACAGAGAGCGCCAACGAGGACATCATGCCCTCCATGGCAGAGAAGGTCTATCCTCACGTGTCCGTGCTGGAGGTGCCGGAGGGACAGCGGACTTCCGATTGGGAACTGAGCCGCAATGCCGTGTATTTCCGGGAGGAGGGTAAGGATGCGCTGATCATCAACTCCAAGGGTGAGGAGTATTGCTATTATGTGAAAAATACCATCTCCGGTGCCTGGAGCTGCTCCACCCAGCTGAATTTCGGTACCTATTATGCCGAATCGGCCGGTCTGCGAATTTCCTTCTCCACCACAGACAAGCGTTATGCCGCTCTGCTCTCCCTGAGCTACAATCCTGCCGGCGGCGCTTATGACATCCAGCTTCAGAGCTACATTCCGCAGACCGACGGCTGGGAGGATCTGATCCGCTCCGGCTGGACACCGGGCGCTCCCGGCAGTGAGCTCTTCCTCTCCGGTGACGGACAGGGCAGCTTTACTTTGAGCCTCCGGGAGAGCGGCAGCGGCAAGCTGATTTACGAAAATACGGTCACGCTGGAAGATAGCACCCTGAAGAATATGAAGCTCATCGGCTTTGCCGCCATGAATTCCCAGACAAAATTCTCCGCTATTACCATGGATCTGACGGGCCCCAGGGCACAGCTGCCCAAGGACCCCTCCCAGAAGACTATGTACGGCCTCTATGTAGGAACGCCTGCCACCACCGATCGCTGGTCCATGGGTGAGGGCATCACCTACAACACCGAGGGAGCTTTGATCCTCTCCTCCCGGGAGGGTGTCTTCTCTCACGAACTGAAGACGGAAATTCTGGATGGCTTTGAGATCACAACGGATATTCTCTTTGGCAATCTGGATGCCGCAGGCTGCAGCACGCCCCGTGTGGCGCTGACAGACAGCGCAGGAAATCTTTTGGTGCTGATTTCCGTGAAATTTGCTCAGAATTTCTATGTGATGACCGTGGGACAGTATAACCACGCAGGCCAGTGGCACAGCCCCCTGAACGACGGCCAATGGCGAGAGGTCACGGATAACCGTGTCCACCTGCGCCTTTCCCGTGCGCCGGAGAGCAACCGTCTGGAACTGCAAATCACGGACTTTGCCGGTCGCAGCGTATATTCTGCCTATATGGATTTGCCCCAGGCACTCTCTGCCCAGATCGCAGGCTACAGCCTGGGTGTGGATAACTCCGGTGCAAAGTTCAGCAATATGTCCTGCACTCTCAGCGGCAGAACGACCAAGCCGGAGAATCCTGAGGACTTCGGTCTGGTGCCCCTGCCCGAGACCCAAGCTGCCCAGACAGATCGCTGGGTTCTGGATACAGGTGCAAGCTACCGCTCCGACGGCTCTTTGCTCATCGAGGGCGATGCGGCATTTGCAAGAGATCAGAGTTTGGCCATTTCCAACGGCTTCCATATTACAGCAGATATCCACTATGGCTCCATTGACGGGAACGGTGTCTCCACTGCGCGTCTGGCGCTGCTGGACAGGGGAAGCAGCCAGCTGGTGCTTTTCTCCCTGAAATACTCTGTCAGCGGATATCTGATGGTGGTGGGGCAGTACTGGGACGGCGGCTGGAAGGAGTGTATCACGGACACCGCATGGCGCAGCGTGAAGGACAACCGAATCCACCTGGATCTGCAGCGCCTTGACAACAGCGGCGACCTGTATTTGACCCTCTCAGACTACAGCGGCCGGGAGATTTTCTCCGCAAAATGCGACATTCCCTACGCTCTGGCACAGCAGCTGACCGGTTATGCACTGGGCGTGGATCACTCCACGGTGCGCTTCAGTGAGATTTATTCCTACGCATCGGACTCTGTCCTGCCGGAGCAGCCTCCGGAAGGGGAGGAGGAAAATCCCGATCAGGGCAACGATTACGGAGAAACGGTGGAGCCGGTGGGCTGGACAAGCGCCGACGGCATCTACCATCTGGCTGACGGCAGCATCGTTGCTCACGGGCAAGGGGATGTGTTTACCTACTGTACCGGACAGCCTTTAGGGGAAAACTACGACATTTCTGCCCGAATTCTCTTCGGAGCAAAGGGCAGCGACGGCACAGCGACTGCCCGTGTGGTGCTGACGGCCTCGGATCTCAGCCCTGTGGGACTGATCTCCATGAAGCTGGACGGCCAGAACAACCTGATGCTTATGGTGCAGCTCTATCATGAGGGCAGCTGGTCTACGATCCTGAATGTGGATTGGATGAACATTGGAACCGACGAGATCCTTTTGAACCTGCGGCATGTGGCAGGGGAAAATCTCTGGCAACTGCAAGTTACCGATGCCGGCGGTACTGTCCTTTGGACGGGAAGAACGGCAGAGATCCTGCCGGAGGCCACGGCTGCGGTGCAGTATTATGGGCTTGGCTCTTACAGCTCCGAGGTCAAATACCGGGATATTTCCATTGAAACATATTAAAGGAGGCACATTATGAAACTTCGAAAGAATTTACCGGCGCTTTTACTGGCCTTTGTTCTGCTGCTGAGCATTCTGACCGCCTGCGGCGAAAAGCCGGAGGAGGAGCCCAGCGGCACCACCGCACCGACCTCCACCGTGGAGGCCAGCGGTGAGGACACCATCGGCGCATCCATTGACCTGCGTTCCACCGCAGACCCCTCGAACCCCGCCACTGATCCTCTGGGCAGATATGAGGAGACCGTAGTCTTCACCACTGCCCGTCCCATGGACGTAGGCGCAAACTTCCCCTCCGGTATGGACACCCTCAATAATCCCATTGTTACCGCTGTCCAGGAGAAGCTCAATGTGGAGATGGATCTGCAGTGGCAGTCTGCGGACTACGGCACCAAGCTGGATATGTGCATCGTCTCCGACGATCTGCCTGACGTGTTCTGGGTGGATAATTACATGACCTATCAGGAGCTGCTGGAAAACGATATGCTGGAGCCCCTGACCAATGCCTTCCGCAACTGCGCCGGTGAATATATGCGTGATTGCTATTCCAGCTTCGGTGGCGAGATTTTTGAGCCCTACATCTCTGACGGTGAGCTCTATGCGCTGCCCAGCACCTATAACGGCTACCAGCACTCTCTGCTGTGGATCCGCAAGGACTGGCTGGATGCCCTGGGGCTGGAGGCTCCCACCACCCGTGAGGAGCTGGAGGAGGTTGCCCGTCAGTTTATGCAGAAGGATCCCGGTGGCAACGGCGCAGGCAATACCATCGGTATTGCGGTTCAGGCGAATCCTCTAGGCTCTTCCGGTACCGCTTTCGGCCTGGACCCCATTATGGCCTCCTTCGGTGCCTATCCCCAGCAGTGGATCTTTGATGAGAACGGCAAGGTGGTCAACGGTTCTATCACCCCCGAGGCAAAAGAGGGGCTTGCATACCTGGCCTATCTCTATGCCGAGGGAATTATTGACCCGCAGTTTACCACCCGTGACTATAACGATGCACTGAGCATGATCTCTACGGGCAAATGCGGCATCTGCTTCTATCCCTGGAACCTGCCCTATGCAGCCACGGATTTCCTCATTAACAATCCCACCGGCGAGTGGATCGTTCTGGAAGCCCCGGTGAACGATGCCGGTGAGTTTACCTACTCCGAGATCCGCTCCGACTTCGGCGCTCTGTGTGTCCGCAAGGGCTATGAGCATCCCGAGGTGGTGATCAAGGTGGCCAATGTGGAGTTTGATATGTGGCGTGGCTTCGATGCCGAGGGCTACGAGGCAGTACAGCCCATTTTGGAGGCTGGCACCACCTGGACCGCCGTTATGATGACCGGCCATTTCAATCTGGAGTATGATGATGCCGTGATCCGCATCGGCGAGCTCACCGCCCGATACATCGAGAAGGGTGTTACTCCGGCGGATACCACCGAGTATAACAAGCAGATGATCGAGAGCGCCAAGCGCTATTTTGACAACCCCACCGTGGAGGATACGGAGGGCTGGATCATGTATCTGTCCCGCTATATTGCCTCAAATGCCCATCAAAACGGCAAGGAGATCGACGTGGCCTATCACTACTCTACCGAGAGCATGGCACTGTTCTGGGCAAGCCTGTTGAAGATCGAAAATCAGTATTATATGGAGACCATCATTGGCACCTCCTCCATTGAGAATTTTGACGACTTTGTGGAGCAATGGAAGAGCCTGGGCGGCGAGGATATCACTGCCGAGGTACAGGCCATAGTGGATGGCAGCAACTAAACATTAGGCAACGTGACATATAGAAAGAGCCGCCTCAAAAGAGGCGGCTCTTTTCGACAAATCTCTTATCACAAAGTGGCCTATTTTCCGTGCTTTTCCGGCTTGCCCCGGCATTCCCGGAAACGCTTTGGAGTCATGCCTACCTGATTGCGGAATATTTTCGTAAAATAGCTCTGATCGCTGAAACCGCACAGACCTCCCACATCTGCCAGAGAGACACGGTCATTGAGGAGCAGCACCTTGCTTTTCTCCACCCGGATGCGGTTTAAGTAGGGGAAAATACCCTCGCCCATTTCCTTTTTGAAAATGCTGCTCACATAAGAACGGCTCAGGTACACATGGGCGGCCACGTCATCCAGGGTGATCTTGCGATCGTAGTTGTCCTTCAGGTACTGGACGATCTTGTGGAGCGTGTCGGTGTGCTTTACCTGGGAGAAGTCGAAGGAGTACTGAATAAAGCGGTGCAGTACAATGGTCATCCAGGCATTGAGATCCTCAATGGTGCTGATGGTTTCCAGCTGCCGGAGAGAGCCCTCGTTAAAGAGCAGAATCTCCTGAATTCCCGCACCGGCATCAATGGAGGCACGGGAGAGGGTCACCAGCATCTCAATGAGCCGTGCCTTCAGGGTGAAGAAATCCGCATTGCCGGAGAAGAAAATATTGGCCAGCATCTCATTGAACAACGCCTGCGCACCCTCCTTGTCCCGGTCGGCGATGAGCTGGCTCAAGCGTTTCTCGTTTCGGATCAGAGTTTCCGGGTCGTTGCTCTTACCCAGCTGATGCTGCATGGAGTAGA
Source organism: Oscillospiraceae bacterium (assembly GCA_017481325.1). Next base: position 13,362 of record JAFUPG010000010.1, on the reverse strand, counting down.
GCTTGCTCATGAGCTGCTCCTGATTATACAGGTACTGGCCGTAGCGGTTCTGAATGGTGCCGGACATGCCCAATGTCACCGCCCGCAGGATCTCGCCGGCATGGTGTACCCGTCCCGCATCCCACTGGGGCAGGCTGCGGATATAGCTTTCGGCGGCGTAACCGCTGAGCTGCAGCATGGTGTCGCTGAGTTCGCCCATAATAATGGGGCCCAGTATCATGCCGCCGTCCAGCGCCCCCTGGTCATCGGTCAGGGAGGCGGCAATAAAGATCAGTCCCTCGGTACAGTAGAACACATACTGTCCATCCCAGCGGTAGGCCTCGCTGCAGCCATAGTAAAGCATATTGGCCAGCTCACAGCTGCGGCTGCAGTCACAGCAGCAGGCGCAGCTGCTTTTAACGATGGTAGGCTTTTCTCCCTCAATGCGCAGGTGGGTGCAGGCAGCGCCGGTCAGCTCGCTCATATGCAGGCAGTACTGCGCTGCCCGTGCGGTTTCCTTGCTCATGGGCTGCACCTCCTTTGTGTAGAATGACTATAGTATAGCAATTTTTACGACCAAAAGAAAGTGAAAAAAACGAATTGCAAAATATTGTCACAAAAATAGATATTCTGTTCAAGCAAATCCCCCCGGAAAGATGATATACTCGAACTATGAAAACCATAAGAAGGAGATCGATGGCGTATGACTGAAAAAGAACGATTTATTCGGGCTTTGACCCGTCAGCCTCTGGAGGGCAGAGTTCCTACCTTTGAACTGGAATTCTATCTGACCATGGAGGCTTTGGGACGGGTGCATCCCTACCACCGCAGCTTCTACCAGTGGGATCAGATGAGCCGACGGGAGCAGGATCTGCATCTGGCGGATATTGCCGATACCTACCTGGCCTTTGTGCGGAAATATCACCACAGCGCCGTTCTGGTGCATCCCAATTTTATCGACATGGACCCCATTTTGCGGCTGCTTTACATGATGCGTGAACGGGGCGGTGAGGATATTTTCTTCCTGATGCTGGGCGACCCCACCTTCGCCATTCCCAACGGCGAGGAGATGATGGATTTCTCCATCCGTCTTTTTGAGCAGACGGAGGATTGCCTGAAGGAGGCCGGTCAAAGGGTAGAGGATTGCACCCGCTTTGCCGAGACTCTGGCTGCACATCCCGGCCTGGTGGACGGCTTTGCTCTCTGCTCGGACTACTGCTTTAACAGCAATCCCTTCTTCAGTCCCGCCATGTTTGAGGAGTTTATAGCGCCTTTCCTGTCGGAGATCATTGACCGCTACCGCAAGATGGGCTTCTACACCATCAAGCACACCGATGGCAATGTGATGCCCATTCTGGATCAGATGGTGGATTGCAAGCCGGATGCCATTCACTCCCTGGATCCCCAGGGCGGTGTGGATCTGGGCGAGGTGAAGAAGCTCTACGGCGATAAGGTGGCTTTCTGCGGCAATGTGAACTGCGGCCTGCTCCAGACCGGCACGGAAGCAGAGGTAGAGGCAGATGTGCGCCGTGCGCTGAAGCAGGGCATGGCCGATGGCAAGGGCTATATTTTCTGTACCTCCAACTGCGCCTACACCGGTCTGCCGCTGGAGCGCTATGAGCTGATGAACCGCATCTGGTGGGAAGAGGGCATTTACCCGGGAGGAGCGCAATGAAGCGGCTGATTGCATTGCTTTTGTGCCTGAGTCTGCTCATGGCTGTTGGCTGCGGCGAGCAGCCTGCCCAGACAGAGCCCCCTACGGAGGAAACGCCCTCCACCGAGGCACCGCTGCCTCAGGATCACTACCTGAAGCTGGCCCTCTATGCTCAGGATGACCTCTACGATCATTTCTGGGACGAGGAAAACAACCATCTCATCCCCACTTCCCAGGGCTATGCCGATCCCATGGTAGCCCAGAGCATGATCTGGGAGCACTCCATGGCGATTTTTGATATGTACACCATCTGGTTTGCCCTGGAAGAGGACAGCGTAGACAAAAAAGAGCTCTACGATAAATTCGTAGGGGAATGGGCATTCTTGAAGGAGAGCTTCACCTACGAGCATATGACCGGAAATTTCGGCTCTGCCCCCAATATCGCCATTGACGATACCGGCTGGGGTGCAATGACCTACATGATCATGTACGACGTGCTGGGTGACGAGGACTGCCTACGCCTGACCCGTGACTGCGTGCGCAATGCCTATGATTTCTTCAAGGACGGGGAAGTGGGCAACGGCCTGTGGTATCATGCCACCCTGGATACGGTGGACACCCAGAGCTTCAAATCTATGAGCTATGTGGGACTCATGTATGCCGCCCTGGAGTACACCATGGCTACGGGCGATACCAGCCTGCTGGAGGACACGTTGGCACTCTACGACTGGACAGAGGAGAACATGCTCCGCAGCGGCACCAAAACCTACGAAAATGCCCTCAGCGGCAATCAGAGTCTGACCGTGGAGATCGCTGATAACCTCTACTGGATGGACTATAATGTGAACCGCAGCGGCAGAGCGGTGATCAACGGTCCCGATGGCGGTCATGCGCCCCAGGCTATTGACGAGGCCGGCAGTGTTTCCTGCCTCTTTGCAAATATGGCCATGGGCTGTATCCATGCCATGCTCTACGAGATCACCGGGGAGCAAAGCTATCTGGATAATGCCCTGCGCACCCTCCGTGCCCTTAATGATTGCAGTCTCTACAGCTTTAAGGGAGCCTACGTCAACGACCGGGATGCCTGGGCCGATGCCATGTTTGTGGGTCCCTGGGTGCGACGGGTACTGACCCTGCCCGGGGTAACGGAAGAGGATCATCAGCGTATCTTTATTACAGCCGACCATATTACCCAGCGAGCCCGCACGGAAGACGGCTATTATCAGGGCGGCTGGAGCGGCAGTAAGGTCTGGAATGAGAGCAATGTACCCCAGCAGATCATGACCACCGCAACCACCGTAAATATGGTCACCGCCGCAGCGCTGCTGGAGCAACTGCTGCAGGAATCGTAAAGGAGAAAAGCAATGAGCATTTTACAGGAAATCAGTGAATTTCTGCAGAAGGGCAGAGCCCCTGTGGTAAAGGAAAAGGTACAGGCCGCTCTGGACGAGGGCATTGATGCCAAGACCATCCTGGAAGAGGGACTTATGGCAGGCATGAGCATCGTGGGCGAGCGCTTTAAGAATAACCAGATCTTCGTGCCGGAGGTGCTGATGTCCGCCCGTGCCATGAAAATGGGAGCTGCGGTGCTGCAGCCCCATCTGGCAGAGGGCGGCGCTGAGGAGCGTGGCGTGGCGGTCATCGGAACCGTCAAGGGCGACCTCCACGACATCGGCAAAAATCTGGTGATCATGATGCTGGAGAGCAAGGGCATCCGGGTCATTGACCTGGGCGTGGACGTTCCGGCAGAGCGATTTGTGGATGCAGCGGTGGAGTATAACGCACAGGTGCTGTGCTGTTCCGCTCTGCTTACCTCCACCATGGGCGAAATGCGCAAGGTGGTAGAATATGCCACGGAGCGTGGTGTCCGAGACCGCTTTAAGATCATGGTGGGCGGCGCTCCAGTGACCCAAAGCTACTGTGAAACCGTAGGTGCAGACTGCTATACCGACGATGCCGCCTCGGCGGCGGAGGCAGCTCTGGCCTACTGCAACTAAAAAAATAATATTAGGAGGATCTGAGATGAAACGCACACTTTCCATCCTGCTGGCCGTGGCAATGCTCTTTGGGCTGCTGCCCCTGAGCGCTGTGGCTGCAGACAAGACCCCTGCGGATTTCGGTTGGTACACCGACAACAGCAACTTCTCCGGCTGGACAGCCGATGAGGACGGCACGGTATTTACCGTGAGCTACGATGGCACGAACTCCAAGCGGATTTGGAAGCCTGTCATCGAGGATCCTCAAAACTTTGAGATCAGCCTGGATGTGGACATTCTGGCCGTCCGTGGTTATGTGCAGGTGCTGGCTGTCATGGTGGAGCTGAACCCCTCCGGCGGCAACGGCGACCAGATCTATTGCCCCCAGTACGGCAACTGGTTCAATGCCGCAGGACAGGCGGCCAAGGTGACCCTGAGTCGTGAAAACGGCGGCGACCTGAATGTCACCCTTGCCGGTGTCAACGGCGACACCGTGTCCTTTACCAGAACCCCTGGCGACGGTAGTAACACCAATCTGGAACTGGGTGTCATTGATGCCGGCGGCAGCGCCCTGTTCAGCAATCTGGCCCTGGGCAAGGAAGAGGAAATTCCTCCTGCAGCCTCTGATAAGAGCCCTGCAGATTTCGGATGGTACACGGACAACAATAACTTCTCCGGCTGGACAGCCGATGAGGACGGCACGGTATTTACCGTGAGCTACGATGGCACGAACTCCAAGCGGATGTGGAAACCCATGATTGAAGATCCGCAAAACTTTGAGATCAGCTTGGATGTGGATATTCTGGCCGTCCGTGGTTATGTGCAGGTGTTGGGTGTCATGGTGGAGATGAACCCCTCCGGCGGTAACGGCGACCAGATCTACTGCCCCCAGTACGGCAACTGGTTCAATGCCGCAGGACAGGCGGCCAAGGTGACCTTGAGTCGTGAAAACGGCGGCGACCTGAATGTCACCCTTGCCGGTGTCAACGGCGACACCGTGACCTTCAGCAGAACCCCCGTTGACGGCGGCAACACCAATCTGGAGCTGGGTGTCATCGACAACGGCGGCAGTGCCTACTTCTGCAACCTTGAGATCGGTGTCCCTGCCCCTGAAGTTCCCACCATTTCAGATCCCGGCTGGACATTGGATGCCAACTGGTCTTTTGACGAAACTACCGGCGTACTGCAGCAGAATACCGCAGGCGGAGGTTTCAATCTCTGGAAAAAGACCATTACGGGCGACTATGAGCTGAGCTATGTGATCAATATGGATACTACCGCCGGCGTAGGCTCTGCTGCCTGTGCTTATCTGAGAGTATGGGACGGAAGTAATTTCCATTTCCTGAACTGGATGGTGCAGCGGCATGAATCTCATACTGCCATTTATACAACTCTGCAATTCAGCAGCGATAGCGGAAACTCCTGGAATCAGCTCCATACCCCTGTTTGGACAAATACCTCTGCGGCTTCTTTCAAGGTCACACTGCGCTTTGTGGAGGCAGAAAAGATGGTCTGGACGGTCAGCGAAGCGACCACCGGAACAGTGCTTCTGACCCAGGATGTGCCAGTGTCCAGCCTGTCTGAGACATTTATTAACAGCGCAAAGGAATTCCTGCTTTTCGCCGTCACCAACGGTTTGGTCTCTTATCAGAATGTGAATTTGACGACAATTCTTGCTGAGGGAGAGGTGGACTTCGACAACGTGATCTTTGACGACAGCAAGAGTCCTGCCGATTTCGGCTGGTACACAGATAATAATAACTATACCAACTGGAAGACCACCCAGACGGGAAATCCCCTGTATGTTTCCTACAACGGATCAAATAGCCGCCGAGTTTGGAAGGAAATCATTGAAGATCCTGAGAACTTTGCCGTAGTGCTGACGGTGAAAGTGGAAAATACCCGTGCCTATGTGGAAATCATGGGCGTTCAGATCGAGCTGAACTGCAACGGCGGCAACGGTAATCAGATCTTTGATCGTGAGACCTGGACGTGGCTGGATGCAGCGGAGCAGATCTGTGAGGTTACCGTAGCTCGTGTGAACGGCGGCGATCTGAACGTGAAGCTCTTAGGCAAAGGAAATACCGTTCCCCTGACTTTCACCAAGACTCCCGTAGATGTTAGCTCCAAGAACGTCCTTGTGGGCGTTATGGACAGTGGTGCCAGCGCTTATTTTGTAAATGTACGGGACGAGGGAATGGCTGTTCTGTCTCCCGGTCTCTATGGTTGGGAGACGGACGAGATCAATGGTACCAAGGACTTTACCGGCTGGGTGACCATTGACGGCGAGAATATCTCCGCAGATTACGCTACCACAACCGGTAATCACCGTATCTGGAAGAACCTGATTTCCGATCAGGAAAACTTCTTTGCCAGCCTGGAGCTGACAGCGGATAACACATCCTCCGGCTATGTTAAAGTTCTGGGACAAACCCTGGAGCTGGACGGTAGAAACGGTACCGGCGAACAGTTGGGCGTAAAGCTCAATGGCACATTCCGGGAATGGATCCCCGCAGCAGGCGGTAAAGCTATGGTATATCTGAGCCGAAAGGCCGGCGGTGATGTAATCGTGGGGATCCTTGGGGAAGGCTCCCAGACCCTTTATACTGCGAATATATCCTCCGTTGAGGATAATGATAATTTGGAGATCGGTCTTTATGCAGGTGCGGTCTCTTTTGAAGAAATTCAGGTACGTAGTGACGTAGTTCCCTTCTCCAAGGCGGTATTTGCCGGAGATCTGGTCAGCGGCTGGAGCAACGCCCTTTTAGCAGAAATGGCTGAATATCAGTGCCGTCCTGTGGAGGCTTCCACTGTTGAACTCTCTGCGCAAGCCATCTGCGACAAAAATGCGGATCTGATCATTCTTGCTTATGGCTTGGAAGCCATGCTCTCCGGTACCTCTGCAGAAGACTTTGCTGCCGACTATGACCAACTGATTGCAGCGGTAAAAGATGAGGGTACAATCCTTCTGACCGGCCTGCCTTACGTCAGTGATGAAGCATTGGGTCAGGTTTCTATAGAAACCTATGGCGCATATCAGGCAGCGATCAAGACACTTGCAGAAGAAAACAATTTGCTGTTTGCCGACCTTTATGCAGCCATGGGCGATGCCCCCTGGACAGTAACGGGGAATGGCAAGACCCTTAGTGCTTCCGGTGAGGCACTGGTGATGGGAGAGATCCTGCGCCAGCTGATGCGCAATTGTCCTTGCCTGGCAGCCTGTGCAAATAGCGAACTGATGATCAGTTCTGATGCGCCTGTTACATTGATACAGGAGGCGCTGGATAGCTTTGCCTCTGCCACAACAGTGGAGGAAATGAAAGCTGCGGTGGCAGATCCTGCACTTGGACTGAGCCTGACTCTGTATCACGACCTGACCAATGAAAAGCAGACATTGGTGCTGGCCGCTCTGGTGGCGGCAAATCGCAGTGCTCTTGCGGATCATCAGGCTGCGAATGCTCTGTTCCTGACAGAGACCATGAAGGTCACCCGGACGAACCGTCGGGAGGAAATCCAGGCAGCGCCCTTTGGTACTTATGTAGCCGTGGGCGACAGTATAACTGCCGGTACCTGCGCCAACACCCCTGAAGACAACTGGGTCTACACTCTGGGAGATTTGATTTCTGGCCTGCAGGGCAGTGAGGTCAATACCATCGACAAGGGGATCGGCGGTACTGCAATGTGCCGTTCCATTCTCAACGACCTGTATCCGGCAGGCAAGGATGTGGTACAGGAATACATCGTTGCCAATCATCCGGACCTGATTTCTGTGGCATATGGAGTCAATGACCTTCATTACGGTGTCACGCTTGAAGAGTTTATCAGTACCTATCGCAGCTTCCTGACGGAACTGACCGCAGCTTGCCCTGACGCTGTTATTCTGGTCTTCGGTATCTGTGCCAGACGATCCGACTGTAGCCAGAGCTTGGGCAGTGACGATGAAGCGCTGCGCTGGAATGTAGCAATCAAGGCGCTGGCAGAGGAATTCGGCCTGCTGTATATGGATACCTACTTCGATACTGACGGCGTAGATTGGCTCATTGCCGATCAGGTTCACCCCAATAATACAGGCTATCGTGTATTTGCCAATGCGGTACTTCGCCAGCTCAACGGCTATGTGAATTTACTGCCCGCTCCGGCGCAGCCTTCCGAGGTCTCTGTCAAGATCAGCCATACGGTTTCCTTCGATTCTGACCTGCAGATGAATTACCGCATTAAGTATGAGAATATTGCAGCTGCTGTCCCGGGCTATGTTACCGAGGGCGCCTATCTGCTGGTTGAAAAGGATCGCTATCCCATGGGAGGCGGTGAGAAGACTGTAGAAACTGTCACTCTTTACCCCGATCTGGTCAGCGACCCCGACCGTATGCTCTTCAGCCTTCCCGGCATCCAGTCCGTGGAGATGGGTAGTGAGCTGAGGGCGGTACTCCACTTCTTCGACGAGGCAGGCAAGGAATACTATACACAAATTGATACCTACTCCGTCCTGGCCTATGCCCAGCTCTGCTATGACGGCTATACTTACCAGGAGAAGCCCGAGCTCTACACCCTCCTGATCGACTGCCTGAACTACGGCGCAGCAGCGCAGGCCGCTTTCGACCGCCGTGCGGACGAGCCGGTCAATGCCGGCATGGAGGCATATCAGCAGTACGCCACCACCCAGCTGTCTTCCGAACTCACCGACGTGAGAACCTATGTGGATAACCAGCGCTCCATTACCGCTGTCACTGCCATGGGCTTCTCTGTCAACTTTGCAGATAAGACCGAGATCAATGCCAAGCTGACCATCGCCGATGGCTACACCAAGCAGGACATCACTGCTGTCAAGGTGCTCAACGAGAACGGCGAGGAAGTGGCAACGCTTACCGAGTTTACGGAACTGGATGACGGCAGACTCCAGGTCACCTTCACCGGCGTAAAATCCGTGAACATGCGTGATATGTATTACTTTGTGGCATACGTAGGCGAAGAGATCGCCTCACAGAACGTGGGCTACAGTGTGGAGGCATACGCCAGAAGCAATATCAACTCCGCCGACGCCAAGCTGGCGCAGCTGGTGAGAGCTACTATGTACTACGGCGACGCCGCAGCCTCCTGCTTTCGTGCCGGGTGAGACACAGTACATGTCTTCGGCGCTGAGTGCTCACCGGGATCTGTTACAGAACTTTTGGGACGAAGAGGGCAATCATCTGCAAAGCACCTACCACGGCTACGTGGGTGCGGAGCGGCAGGACATGATCTGGGATCACGGCATTGCAATCTTTAACCTCTATACCCTCTGGCAGGCGCTGCCGGAGGGGAGTCCCGACCGCCTGAATATTACGGAGCTGCTCCGGGGCGAGTGGGACTATCTGAAGACAAGCTTTACTTATGAGCAGATGACCGGCAATTTCGGTGCTGCTCCCAATATCGCCGTCGATGACACAGGCTGGGATGCCATGGTCTACCTGATCATGTACCACGTGCTGGGGGAGGAGGAGTGCCTCACCCTGGCACGGGACTGTGTCCGCAATGCCTACGACTATTTCAAGGACGGTCAGGTGGGCAACGGCCTCTGGTACACCGCCCAACGGGACGAAAACAGCGACAATCGTTTCAAATCCATGAGCTATGTGGGGCTGATGTATGCCGCTCTGGAGTATACCCTGGCCTCCGGAGATGACAGCCTGATGCCGGATACTCTGGCACTATACCGCTGGACAGAGGAAAATATGCTCCGCAACGGCACAAAAGCCTATGAAAATGCCCTGGAAGACGGCAGAAGTCTCACGGTTACAGCCAACGACGGCCTGTACTGGATGGATTACAACGTAAATCGCACGGGGCGAGCAATTGTCAACGGACCCGACGGCGCTCTAATGCCGCAGCAGGTGGCAGAGGCAAGCAGCGTTTCTGCTCTCTTTGTGAACATGGCCATGGGCTGCATCCATGCGGATCTCTATGCCATTACCGGCGAGGCGCAGTATCTGAACAATGCTCTGCGCACTCTTCGGGCCCTGAACGACAGCGAGCTTTACAACAACAATGGCGCCTATGTCAACGATCGGGATGCCTGGGCCAATGCCATGTTTGTGGGGCCCTGGGTGCGACAGGTGTTGACCCTTCCCGGGGCGACCCGGGCGGACTACGACCGCATTTTCACCACCGCCGACCATATTCTCCGCTACGCAAGAACGGAGGAGGGCTACTACAAGGGCGGCTGGAGCGGCGGTGAGACCTGGGATGCCTATGCCGACCCCAAACAGATCATGACTACGGCGACCACCATCAATATGATCACCGCAGCGGCGCTGTTGGAGCAGTTGCTGCAGTGAGAAGGAGGAACAAATGAAACGGCTAATGTGCATGCTTCTTTCTGCGGCGCTGCTTTTGGCGCTGCTGCCTATGGGCGTGTTGGCTGCAGAACCCTCTCCTGCGGACGAGGGCTGGATCACCGATAACAATAATTTCAGCGGCTGGACCGTATCCGACGGCGCTTACACCGTCCGCTATGACGGAGCAGGCTCCCAGCGGATCTGGAAAGAGCTGTTTTTCGACCCTGAGAATTTCACTTTGACACTGGACGTGACTGTCCTGTCTATCCGAGCCTATGTGCAGGTGCTGGGTGTACGGCTGGAGCTCAACGCCTCCGGTGGTAACGGCAATCAGATCTACTCTCCGGATGCCGACTGGTTCAACGCCCAGGGGCAGCAGGTGACAGTGCGCCTGCACCGGGAGAACGGCGGTGCTCTGGATGTGACTTATACGGGCAAAAACGGCGACACCGTCAACTTTACCAAGACGCCTGCCGACGGAAGCAGCAAGAATCTGGAGCTGGGTGTCATTGACAATGGGGGCAGCGCCACCTTTGCCAATATTGCCCTGGGCGACAACATCCAGCCGCCCGAAGAGCCTGAAGATCCTCCTGCCTCCGGCAAAACGCCCGGGGACTTCGGCTGGTTTACGGACAACAATAATTACAGCGGCTGGACCGTGGACGAAGAAGGCACGATCTACTCCGTCAGCCACGATGGCACAAACTCCAAGCGTATCTGGCAGGAGCTGCTGACGGATCCTGAGAATTTTACCGTGACACTGGACGTGACCGTGCTGTCCATTCGAGCCTATGTGCAGGTGTTGGGTATGCAGCTGGAGCTCAATGCCTCCGGCGGCAACGGCAATCAGATCTACTCTCCTCAGTACGGCAACTGGTTCAATGCCCAGGGGCAGCAGGTGGCTGTGACCCTGACCCGTGAACAGGGCGGCGATCTGGCCGTGACCTTTGCAGGCAAAAATGGCGACACCATCCGCTTTACCAAAGCCCCTGCCGATGGCAGCAACATGAATCTGGAGCTGGGCGTTATCGATGCCGGTGGCAGCGCCACGTTCAGTAATCTGAATGTAATTCTGCCGGAGCCTCCGGCGATCTATACCGTTACCTGGGATGTTGACGGCAAAATCAGCACCGAGGAATACGAGGAGGGCGACATGCCCCAGTTCAAGGGCGACACTGCAAAGGCGCCCGATGAAAACTTCAGCTACACCTTCGCCGGCTGGGAACCTGCACTGGCACCCGTCACCTGCGATGTGACCTACACCGCCCGCTATATTTCCACGCCCATCGAGCAGCCTGTGGAGATCTTCACTGTCACCTGGAACGTTGACGGGATCATCACCACTGAGGCATATGAGGAAGACACTATGCCGGAGTACAAGGGCAGCACTGACAAGGCCGCCGACGAGAACTATACCTATACATTCGTGGGCTGGGATCCCGAGCTGGCTCCGGTTACCTGCGATGTTACCTATACAGCGGTTTATGAACAGACCGGAATCATCCGCTATTATACAGTCACATGGAACGTCGACGGCAATATCAGCACCGAGGAATACGAGGAGGGGACTATGCCCCAATTCAAGGGCGACACCGCCAAGGCTTCCGACGGTTACCGCAGCTATACCTTTGTCGGCTGGGAGCCGGAGCTGGCTCCTGTGACCTGCGATGTGACCTACACCGCTCTTTATACCGTGGAGCTTACGGTAGAATTTACCGATGTGTCGGAACAGGCGTGGTACTACGACGAGGTCTGCGAGGCAGTGGAACTGGGGCTCTTTACAGGCATGGGCGAGGGGAGCTTTGCCCCCGATGCCACCATGACCCGAGCCATGCTGGTCACGGTGCTGTACCGTCTGGCAGGTGCGCCGGAGGTAGAGGGCGACTGCCCCTTCAGTGATGTGCCACAGGGCATCTGGTACGAGCAGGCGGTGATCTGGGCAGCCGGGGAGGGCATTACCACCGGTATTACCGCCCAGCGTTTCGCCCCGGATGCGCCGATTACCCGGCAGCAGATGGTGACCATTCTCTTCCGTTATGCCGCCTATGCCGGACGGAATACGGATTACCGCCAGTCCATTTCCTATTTCCCCGACAGCGCTCAGGTAGCGGATTACGCCCTGGATGCCATGAAATGGGCGCTGTATCTGAAAATCATTACCGGCGTTGAGGAGAACGGCAGCGTATACCTCCGTCCCGAGGGCGAGGCAAGCCGAGCCCAGGTAGCGGCCATTCTGGTGCGCTTCCTGAACAGCGAAATCTAAGTGACCGCTGATATAATCCCGACGTTTCTCGTCAAAGAATTTTCGAATCTATAAATCCAACAGGGAACGGCAAAACCAGCCGTTCCCTGTTGTTGTAAATTATTTCTGTGCGGAAAAGAAGACCTGTACTCCTTTCGGAATACAGGTCTTGAATCCAGTAGTGAACCATCGGAAAAAAAGATTAAGCAAGAGGGAGAGAAATGCGTCTTCTATAATCGTTCTTCTGCCCCCGAGAGCTTGGCATTATGTTTCAGAAGCTTCCGATATTCAGAGGGCGACACGCCTTTGAGCTTGCGGAAGAGGCGGCTGAAGTAGAGGGGATCCTCGTAGCCCACGATGGCGGCGATCTCCGCCATGGAGTAGTCGGTGGTCTCCAAAAGGCTGGCGGCATTGTTCACCCGGATGGTCAGCAGGTACTGCATGGGGGTGTGATTTACGATCTGCTTGAAATTCCGCTGGAAATAGCAGACGCTCATATTCCGTGACTCAGCATAGTCCTGAATGGAGATGGGCTCATTGTAATGCTCATTGAAGTAGCGGCGGGCATACTCCATCTCCTCCTGAATATAGGTGGATACCGTAGGGCGTTGCTCCTGACGAGTGCGCTGCACCAGGAGAAAAATCTGGCTGAGGTACATGGCCAGCAGCTCCTCAAAGCCGGTGCGGCAGGTCTGCAGCTCGTGGATCATCTCCTTGAAAAGATAGGCATAGGTGGAGGAGGCGCCGGAGTAGAATACGGGATCGTCCATAGGGATCTCGTATTTGCGCAGAATGTTTTTCACCTCGCTGCCGGTGAAATGCACCCAATAGACCTCCGGCTTTTCCGCACCGAAATAATCATAGCGCTGCTCCTTGCGGGGCGGGATCAAAACCATATGTCCCGCCGTGACGATCCGCTCTTTCCCATCGAAGAAAAAGTGGGTTTTTCCCGACACGATATACAGTAATTGATAATCCAAACGCCCCTTGGGTCGCCAAGTGGGCAATTTTTTTGTATTTTTCAGCCGGTAAGTGCCGCAGCTGCCCACGATCAAAGGGCGGGACTTATCCTTAAAGGGCGCACGGGAATTATTTAGGTAGCCGGAGTTAACATACATAGCGTCTGCCTCCTATACAAAATAATCACTGCTCTTTTTGATATTGTATCATTTTGTCTATGTTTTGTACAGACCTGTT
>JAFUPG010000098.1 GCA_017481325.1 Oscillospiraceae bacterium | reverse complement strand
CTCCTTGGCTTCCACGCCAAGACCATAGAGATCGCGGACAGCACCGTGGTTATGGATGGTCTGACCGGTGCCTACTCTATCTATGCCATGCACGGCACCTCCACCGTCAGCGGTGCCTCCCATATCCTGATCCGCAAGATGGTATCCACCGAGGACGACGCCTACGGCCTGACCGTCGGCTACGACCCCTATCAGCTGACGGGAGAGGCGGGCTACTATACCCGCAGCGATGCCGCTGCAGAATTTACCGCAGACGGCGATATCACAGAGATATACATCGGCTATTTTGAGCTCTACTATCCCAGCCATCTGACCTGCTACTATCCCAATGGCGACGGCACCCACGCTCTGGGCTGTCCCCCTGTCTGCAACAGTGGGCTCAAGGGCGAGAGCATCGCCTGCGGCGGCACGGCCAACTGCACCACCCGTGCCTTCTGCGATATCTGCCAGAGCAGCTACGGCGAGCCGGATCTCAATAACCACGACAGCAGTGTCACGCTGGTCAACGGCTTCTGCCCCTACTGCCCCACGGTGGAGGCAGCGGTGGATTCCGACGGCGACGGCTATTACGAGATCAGCAACGGCGGCCAGCTCTACTGGTTTGCGCAGCAGGTCAACGGCGGCAACAGCGCCATCAACGGCAAGCTGACCGCCGATATTGTGGTCAACGAGAATGTGCTCAACGACGTCGGCATGCCCACCTCTGACGAATCGACATTCAGAGAATGGGTGCCCATTGGCAGCAGAGACACCTGTGAGTACTCCGGCAAGTTTGACGGCCAAGGCCACACGGTCAGCGGTCTGTATCTCAACGATTATGTGGATGAAGACGTGGGCCTGTTCGGTGCGATCAACGGAGCAACCATCCAAAATATCGGCCTGGTGGATTCCTGGATCAATGCCGTATACAATGTTGCCGGTATTGCCGGTTATGCGATTTATTCCACCGTGGAGAACTGCTACAACACCAGCACCATAAAGGGCATTGGCCAGTCTGGAAACGGCGCATCCAGTGTAGGCAGTATCGCCGGCTACGTTGCCGACGGCAGCGCAATGATCAACTGCTATAACAGCGGCAGGATCATCGGCGACTGGTGGGTCGGCGGTATCGCCGGCCGTATGTACGCAAGAGAAAGCCTGCTCCAGAACTGCTACAACGTGGGCAGTGTGGAAGGCAATAAGACGGTAGGCGGCCTGCTTGGCAAGAACTACGGCATCGTAACCAACTGCTATAACCTTGGTCCTGTGGAGGGAACCGAGTATGTAGGCGAATTGATCGGCGAGAACGTCTATGACAGCACTGTGACAAACTGCTACTATTGTCCAAGCGAAAACTCCGTCGGCATCCCCTATGACAAGTCCTCCAACCCCTCTCAGCTCTCCACCTTTACCGCAGAGCAGTTTGCTGCTGCCTCCGGCGAGACCGGTGCGGTGGTGGATGTGCTCAATGCCTGGGTCAACGAGCAGAATGACGAAACATACAAGAACTGGCATATCTGCACAGGCATTTCCTCCTATTATCCTACCTTGGATCTTAACTTCGTCTATACCGACAACGGAGAAACCCACACGGTGGGCTGCGCGCTCTGCGATGTCGCATCTGCAGAGGCACATAGCTATTCCTATACCGTAGAGGAAAACCGCATCACCGAGTCCTGCCAGCACTGCTCCTACAGCGCATCTGTCAGCCTGGAGGTGCCCGAAGACTGGAATTATGACCGGAGCGTCCGTGAGGCTCGCTATGTCATCGAGGATACCACCCCCGTTTCCGGCGTCCTGCTTCAGTATTTCCGCTGCAGCGATGATCCCGAGGCAGAGCCCGAGCTTCTGGCGTCTGCCCCTGCGGATGCAGGCACTTACATTGTCAGACTCAGCGTGGGTGAGGCTTCCGTTGAAGGTACTATGACCATTGCCCCCCTCCCCATCACCCTGCTGGGTGCGGAAGCAGAGACCAGAAACTACGATGGCACGCCCTATGTTACGCTGGATACCTCCTACGGCGCCAGCGGTTTTAAGGTAGAGGGCATTCTCGACGGCGACAGCGTCGAGATCCTCTACGATTCTGTGGAAGTGGCATCTGCCAATGCAGGTGAATACGATCAGGTCACTGTAAAGGGTCTGACCACCGGCGGCGAGGATGGACATAACTACACCGTCGTCTCCGAAGTAACTCTTCCCATTTACAATATCTGGGGCAACTACGAAACCAGCATTTCCATCTACCAAAAGGGTCTGACCATCCGTCTTTCCGACCAGCAGGCAGCCTCTCTGGAGGCACTGGATCAGAACGCCTGGG
>JAFUPG010000097.1 GCA_017481325.1 Oscillospiraceae bacterium | reverse complement strand
GTTCGACAAATTTCTGTTTGACGGGCTAAATATTCCAAATCTGTGCCGAAGGCACACCTTCGCTATTAGTCCTTAGCTCTTAGTTATTAGTTCCTAAACAGTTATCTACTATTCATTCTTAGCCATTGATTCCTAAGATAATTGAGCCTTACAGCAGGCGCAATATTTCAGAAGCGCCGAATGGGTTTTGTCCCATTCGGCGCTGTTTTGCTATTTAGTTCTCCTTGGGAAGGTCTCGCATGGTCAGACTGATGCGCTTGCGCTTCTGATCCACTTCCAGCACGGCGACCTTGACGATATCGCCTACGCTGACCACCTCGGAGGGATGCTTGATGAACTTGTTGCAGACCTTGGAGATATGCACCAGACCATCCTGATGAACACCGATGTCCACAAAGACACCAAAGTCGATGACATTGCGCACCGTGCCCTTGAGCACCATGCCGGGCTTCAGATCCTTCATTTCCAGCACGTCCGTCCGCAGAATGGGAGGGGGCAGCTCATCACGGGGGTCACGGCCGGGCTTGCAGAGCTCCTTGGCGATGTCACGGAGGGTGGGCACACCCACGGCGCACTCCTGGGCGGCCTTTGCCACGCCGTAGCCTTCCAGACGGGCATTGAGCTCCTGCAGCTGACCGGCAGCCACGTCACTGAGGCTGTAGCCGCAGAGGCTCAGAAGCTTCTCCGCAGCGGCATAGGACTCGGGGTGTACACCGGTGTTATCCAAAATCTGCTTGCTCTCCGGCACACGGAGGAAGCCTGCGGCCTGCTCATAGGCCTTAGCGCCCAGCTTGGGCACCTTCAGCACCTGCTTACGGGAGGTGAAAGCACCGTTCTCCTCACGGTAGGTGACGATATTCTTGGCGATGGCATTGTTCAGGCCGGCCACACGGCGCAGCAGAGAGGGAGAGGCGGTATTCAGATCCACGCCCACAGCGTTGACGCAATCCTCTACCACACCGCCCAGCGCCTCGTCCAAGCGCTTCTCCGGCAGGTCGTGCTGATACTGCCCCACACCGATGGCTTTGGGATCGATCTTTACCAGCTCTGCCAGAGGGTCCTGCATTCTGCGGGCAATGGAGACCGCAGAGCGGAGGTTGACGTCAAACTGGGGGAACTCCTCTGCCGCCAGGGGAGAGGCGGAATAGACCGATGCACCGGCCTCGGAGACGATCATATAGCTGACGCCCTTGACCTTGGTCAGCAACTCGCAGACCGCATTCTCCGTCTCACGGGAGGCGGTGCCGTTACCGATGGCGATATGCTCGATGCCGTGCTTGCGGATCAGGCGCTCCAGAGTGCGGATGCCGTCCTCACGACGGGCAGCGGATTGAGTGAGATAGACGATAGAGGTATCCAGCACCTTGCCGGTGGAGTCCACCACGGCAACCTTACAGCCGTGGGCATAGCCGGGGTCCAGACCCATGGTCACATGACCCTTGACGGGAGGCTGCATCAGCAGGGGACGCAGGTTTAGGGCGAAATTATGGATAGCGCCCTCGTTAGCGGTATCGGTCAAGGCGGTACGCAGCTCACGCTCCATGCTGGGCGCAATGAGGCGGTCGTAGGCATCCTCGGCGGCGGCACGAACCAGCGGCGTTGCGGCGCTGCCGGGAATCAGAACCGCACGGCGGACGGGAATCAGCGCCTGCTCCCGATCCATCTGCAGGCTGACCTTCAGGAAGCCCTCACGCTCACCACGGTTCAGCGCCAGAACCTGATGGCCTGCCATTTTGGAAAGGGGCTGGGAGAAGTCAAAGTACAGCTGATAGACCGCCGCATCGCCCTCGGACTCCTGTCCCTTGGCAAGGCCACTGCCTACCACAGCCTTCTTCTGCATGGTCTCACGGAGTGCTTTCCGGATATTGGCATCGTCGGACACCATCTCAGCGATGATATCGGAAGCGCCTGCCAGGGCTTCTTCCACGGTATTCACACCCAGATCCGCATTGATATAGGCCTCTGCCAGCTCCTCGGGGGCAGGCAGATCCTTGCCCTGGGCGAAAAGCTGCAGCGCCAGAGGCTCCAGGCCCTTTTCCTTGGCAATGGTGGCACGGGTGCGGCGCTTGGGCTTGTAGGGGCGGTAGAGATCCTCCAGCTCGGAGAGGGTCTTGGCCTTGTCAATGGCGGTGCTCAGTTCCTCCGTCAGCTTTCCCTGGTTCTCAATGGAGCGGCGGATCTCCTCCCGGCGCTGGGAGAGACTGCGCAGGTACTGCAGGCGATCTGCCAGATCACGGAGGGTGGTGTCGTCCATAGAACCGTGGAGCTCCTTGCGGTAACGGGCGATAAAGGGAATGGTATTGCCCTCGTCCAAAAGGGTAACCACGTTTTCAATATAATTCAGGGGCTGGTTCAGCTCAGCCGAAAGTTGTTTTAAGATTTCTTCCATAAGTATCCTCCTGAAAATTGCTCCATATATTATAGCACATTTTTCCCTAAATGAAAAGGTAGAATTGTAAAATAACGGAAGTTAGGATCTGCGATAAGGTCAATTTTTCAGGCGGTTGACTGAATTCCCGATTCTCGAGGCAGCGGTCGGTTGAAGCTGTCAACAATTGTCCCACAAACGGGAATTTGTCGGTCTGTTTAGGAACTAACAACTAAGAGCTAAGGGCTAAAAACTGAGGTGTGCCTGCGGCACGGATTTGGAATATTTCGTCCATCAAACAGAAATTTGCCGAACTGTTGGATGCAGCCAAAGCCTCCCGTATTAGGATGATTTTTAGGCTATGAGCAAAGGTTCATATTCCGCTATGTCATTGCGAGGCCACCTGTGGCCGTGGCAATCTGTATTCTTAAAACCTCCGTTTTGCACCAAATTCCCACATATTTGAAACATTTAGAGAACAGATTGCCACGTCGGGCTTACGCCCTCCTCGCAATGACAT
>JAFUPG010000096.1 GCA_017481325.1 Oscillospiraceae bacterium | reverse complement strand
CACCACCTTTACTGTGCCATTATATCATTTGAGATGTCCAATATTTCGGACTTATACAACATCTAGGTTCGTGCTGTTTTAAGCCGATAGCCTAAACAGAAATTTGTCGAACAGTTTGCAGCAGCCAAAGCCTTCCTTATTAGAAAGGATTTCAGGCTATGAGTACGGCTTCAAATCACGCTATGTCATTGCGAGGAGCGTAGCGACGTGGCTGCGCAGCTGTCAGCGACGAAGGAGCGCTACAGATGGGTTGTACCCCTTGCGGGTGCAATCTGTATTCTTAAAACCTCCATTTTGCACCAAATTCCCATATATTCGAAACATTTAGAGAGCGGATTGCCACGTCGGGCTTACGCCCTCCTCGCAATGACATGGCTTTTCGGTAGCCTCTGCCTCTATCGGCAATGAGGTTTTGGGCGGAAGCAAACAGTTCGATAAACATCAATTTGACTCTATTTCAAATCCCATCGGCGGAGCCGATACCTCAGTTATTAGTTCTTAGTTATTAGTCCTCAGTCTCACTGATTGACCTTTTAGAAAGGGGGTGCAGGTTCCGATGGAACATATTCATATTGCCGAGGGTGCGAAGACGCTCCTGCAGCAGCTGAATGCGGCCGGCTTTCCGGCCTATGCTGTGGGCGGCTGTGTTCGGGACAGCCTGCTGGGGCAGGCGCCTAAGGATTGGGATATCTGCACCTCTGCCCTGCCGGAGCAGATCATGGAGGTCTTTTCCGAGCTTCATTGCATCCCCACGGGGCTGGCCTACGGCACAGTCACCGTCCGTTATGAAGGCGAGAGCTACGAGGTCACCACCTTCCGCAAGGAGCTGGGCTACTCCGACAGCCGTCACCCCGACGGGGTACGCTTTCTCAACTCCCTGCAGGAGGATCTGGCACGGCGGGATTTTACCATCAATGCCATGGCCGCCGATCAGAATGGTCAGGTCACCGATTTATTTGGTGGCAAAGCAGATCTGAAACAGGGTCTGATCCGCTGCGTAGGCGTAGCGGAGGAGCGATTTGCCGAGGATGCGCTGCGGATGCTCCGTGCCCTGCGTTTTGCCGCCCGATTTGGCTTTGCCCTGGAGGAGAAGACCGCCGAGGCCATTCACCACAAAAAGGAAAGCCTTCTGCGTGTGGCACCGGAACGGCTGCGAAAGGAGATCAGCGGTCTGCTCTGCGGCAAGGATGCCGCCAAAATTCTGGACGACTTCTCCGATGTGATCTTCCTTCTGATCCCGGAACTGGCGGACAGCAAGGATTTTTGCCAGTTCAACTATCACCACGCCTTAGATGTCTGGCAGCACAGCCTACTGACCCTGTCCTCTATCCCGGCCACGGAGCCGCTGCGCCTGGCCGCCCTGCTCCACGACATCGGAAAGCCCTCCTGTTTCCACTTTGACAAGTATCTTGTGGGGCATTTTTACGGTCACGCCAAGCTCAGCTGCGCCTATGCCCAGCGAATCCTGCGCCGGCTGCGCTATGACAACGACACCATTGACACGGTCTGCACCCTGATCCGCTGCCACGATACCCCTCTGATGCCCCGTCCAAGAGAAGGCAGTAGCAAAGAAAAGACCCTGCGCCGCCTTTTGGGCAAGCTGGGGCGGGAACGGCTGTTGCAGCTGATTGAACTGAAGCGAGCCGACCGTTTTGGCAAGGGCAATGTGGAGTCCGCCCAGGTGGACGAGCAAATCAATGAAATTCGGGCGATTCTTCAGCAAATTCTGGAGCAGGCGCTCTGTGTCCGTCAGGATCAGCTGGCCATCAACGGACGGGATCTGATGGCCCTTGGCATGACTCCCGGCCCCGAAATAGGACAGCTGCTGCGGCAAATGCTGGATGCCGTCATCGAGGGCGATTTGCGCAACGACAGAGATATTCTTGTCGAATTTGCACAAAAGCAGTTAGGCGAATTACAAAAGCATTGACGTTTTCAACAAGATGTGATATGATGGGACAATAGTACAAATCGAAATGTCAGGAGGAACCCCTATGAACACCTTCCTTATCAAGGGTGACCTGTGCTTTAGTGAAGATCCCTATCATATTCGTCTCTGCCCCGACTCCTACCTGCTCTGCGAGGACGGGCTTTGCAAGGGCATCTTCCCCCAGATCCCGGAGCAGTATAAGGATCTGCCCCTGAAGGACTACAGCAGCAAAATGATCATCCCCGGCATGTCCGACCTGCACGTCCATGCGCCCCAGTTCTCATACCGTGGGCTGGGCATGGATATGGAACTGCTGGACTGGCTCAACACATATACCTTCCCCGAGGAATCCAAGTACACCGACCTGGGCTATGCGGATCTGGCCTATCAGCAGTTTGCCGACGCTCTGCGCCGCAGCACCACCACCCGTGCCTCCATTTTTGCCACCGTCCACAACCCCGCCACGGAGCTGCTGATGGAGAAGATGGAAGCCAGCGGTCTGATCAGCTGTGTGGGCAAGGTCAATATGGATCGCAACTGCCCCGACTACATCCGTGAAAAGAGCGCTGCCGCCTCTGTGGCCGCCACGGAAGAATGGGTTTGCCGTACCAAGGATCGTTTTCAAAACACCACGCCCATCCTGACCCCCCGTTTTATTCCTACCTGCACCGATGAACTGATCAAGGGTCTGCGCACCCTGGTGGAGAAGTATCATGTTCCCGTCCAGAGCCACCTCTCCGAGAACTTCGGCGAGATCGCCTGGGTCAAGGAGCTCTGCCCCGGCGCAAAGAACTACGGCGATGCCTATGACCGCTTCGGTCTCTTCGGCGGCGACCATCCCTGCATTATGGCCCACTGTGTCCACTCCGATGCGGAAGAACAGGCGCTGATGAAGAAGAACGGTGTTTTTATCGCCCACTCTCCCCTGTCCAATACCAACATTGCCTCCGGTGTCGCCCCTGTGTCCGCCTATATCAAGGGCGGCTTGAACGTGGGACTCGCCTCCGATGTGGCCGGCGGCGACTCCGAGAATCTGCTGCACTCCATCGTCGGCGCCATCCGTGCCTCCAAGCTCCGCTGGCGCCTGCTGGATCAGGAAGTGAAACCCCTGTCCGTGGATGAGGCCTTCTATATCGCTACTCTGGGCGGCGGCCGCTTCTTCGGCAAGGTGGGCAGTTTCCTGGAGGGCTATGAGTTCGATGCCGTCGTTGTGGACGATAGCACCATCGTCCATCCCCAGGAGCTGAGCCTCCGAGCCCGTCTGGAGCGCAGCCTCTACCTGGCCGACGACCGCCACATCAAGGCAAAATTCGTCAAAGGCAATCAGCTGTTCTGATTATGATAAATGCGTAGCCTCAGATCTGTTCTGACCTGAGGCTACGCATTTCTTTTTCCAAATAACAGAACCCATGTTGTAGCGCCGCAGCCACAAGCGCATCTTCCGTGCAGCCTGTCTTTTGGGACACGCTTACAATGCGCTGCCGCAATTCCTGCTCCACAGAGATATCCATGGTAATCAATTTCTCTTTTTCCATGGTCAGACACCCTCCCGTCCCTGCTTTTGGATGCCTAAATTATAAGCTTTCCTACTTCTTATGCGCTTCACAAAGCGTGAATTCTTCTATGAGTGCCACCAGGGCCTCGGCATAGGGGTTTCCCATTTCTGCGTAGTTCATAACCAGCTCAGTGCCAAAATCTCGATTGGCATCCTCGCTGTTGTCGTTTTCTACCATTGCAAGCAGATAACGCACAGACAAATAGTACTCCGCTAAATCTATATAGTCCTGCGATTTCCGCAGTTTTCGCAGCAATTTCATAATTATCGGCTGCGTTTTCCGCACATATTCCCTCTGCGCAGAATTTATTGCGGCAGGTGTTTTCCGTAAATACGCTTTCTGAAAGCCTTCCTTCGTCCCTTCTCCGTCCAGAAGGGCCTTGCCGAGCCGATAATCCTCCGCATCTCCCAAGAAAAAATACTCGTAAAAATGGAGCCGAAGAAGATTGGCTGCCGCCTCGGGAAGATCCGGTTCTTGTGCCAGCGCTGTCTCGAAACCCTTTTTGCTTTCTGCTTTTACGCTCTCCAGGAACGGCCGGTGCGGGTTTTCCAGCATATCCTGCAGGAGTTGCAATTTGCGGTATGCCGCTGCAAAGTGCTCATTTCTCATGGCCTTTTCAGAGCAAGCTGTGGGCAGCATGGCATTCAAAAGCCGGATTGCCCGATTCCAGTCCATGGACGGCATTGCCCCTTCCTCAGAGATATTTCCGCTGAGCAGCTGGTCTACCGAAATTCGAAAATGCGCCGCCAAAGCAGTGACGCAGGAAAGATCCGGGCAGCGCTCCTCCGTCTCGTACTGGGATATTGCGTTGTGTGCCACATGAATCGCCTGTGCAACTTCTTTTTGCGTCTCACCGGCAGCTTTTCTGGCATTTCGGAGATTCCGGCCGAGCTTTTTTTCCACAATCATTCCTCACTTACAGCAGGGACCGATCCGGCCGGATCGGTCTCCTGTTCGTTTGAAAGAGAACCACCTGCTATGCAGGTGGGAAAAAAAGAGTTCTACTTATGCCCAGAAAATAAACCTCCCAATGACAGAGAGTAAAGAGGTTAGCCAACCATCTACAAACTAGCACAAAGGGAGGTTATTCAAAT
>JAFUPG010000095.1 GCA_017481325.1 Oscillospiraceae bacterium | reverse complement strand
GAACTCGGTCATGGGCATGAGCAGAGCGTTGCCGCCGCCTGCTGCGGTACCCTTAACGTTCATGGTGGGGCCGCCGGAAGGCTGACGCAGAGCGCCGCCGGCGTTCTTGCCAATGTAGCCCAGACCTTCGATCAGGCCCAGAGAAACAGTGGACTTGCCTTCACCAAAGGGAGTGGGGGTGATAGCGGTGACTTCGATGAACTTGCCGTCGGGCTTGTCCTTCAGGCGGTTCATGATCTTGATGAAGTCCAGCTTGGGAGTCTTGCCATAGGGAATGATCTCCTCGGGGAGCAGACCCAGCTTCTCACGGAAGAAGTCTACGGGGGGCAGGGTCTTTTCAGCTTCCTCAGCGATCTGCCAGTCCTTGTACTGGGTGGGGTCGAGGGTCACACGACCGTTCTCGTCCACATACTTACCGTCGGTAAAATTGAATGCCATGGGTTATCCTCCTTATGTAGGCTGAGATCTTTCACTAACCTCAGTCCTGAAATAATCGGCGCTGCACTTCATTCATAAGCGACACCCAGCGCCTTGATTTTGGGGAATCGATATTTTTTTCTCGATTCCTCTGGTATTATATCACTTGCCCTTTGGCAAGTCAATATATAAACTTGGAAAAAGTCGTTTTTTTTTGTAAAATTTCAGGCAAAAACCTCTTCGATGACAGCGTGCTTGCGAACCAGTTCCAGCGCCTTGCTGCCCAGGACGGTTTCCTTGATCATCTGCGCCATGGCATCATCATAGAGCTTGGCAAATTCCTCGGCAGACAGCTGATTTGCACGGCAGATCTGCTGACACATCTCGTCCACCTCAGCCTGCTCGGCGGTGATACCCTCCAGACGGGCGATCTCCATCATGGCGGCATTGATCTTCAGCATGCTCATGGCATCGGCACGGAGATCCTCCAGAATGCTTGCCTCATCGGTGTTCATGAAGCTGCAGTAAGCCTCCAGGGTCAGGTCACGCTTGGCAAGCTGTGCCTTCAGGGTCTCCAGCTGGGACTGGGCACCTTCCTCCAGTTCCTGCTCGGTAGGGCTATAGTCCAGGGTTGCAGCCGCCTGACGGATCAGGCCGTCCATCAGCTCCTGCTCGGCCTGCTCGTCATAGTAGGCACGGAGGCTCTGTGCTACGCCCTCCCGCAGCTCCTCGGGGGTGAATTCGGAGGTATCCTGACCTTCCAGGCGCTTCAGCTGTCGGTCGATCTCCTCTTCGGTAACGGTCAGATGGGTGAGAGTGCCTTTTAGTCCTTTATATTGAAATTCCATATTGATTTCTCCTTACATTTTTGCTTTCAGTGCGTTGATCAGCAGGTCGCCTGCCACCACACGGTCCTCGGCGGAAAAACCGCTTTCGAAATTGGCGGAGTACAGCAGCTGGGCGCTGGGTGGGAATTCGTCGTCCCCCTCCCAGACCAGAAGGCGCAGGCGGTAGTTGTCCATAAAATCGAACTCATAGCCCGCATCGCCGTGGCGCAGGGGCAGACCGCCCAGCTTCTCGGCGGCGGAGCGGAAGGCGGCGATCCGTGTGCCGAAGGTGAAGGCCGCACGGGTCAACACCCGTCCGGTGAAGGGCTGAATGTACAATTCGCCCCAGGGCATCTCACGGAAGGTCTTGAATTCTGCGGTGGGCTCCCCTTTTTTGCCCTCCAGAAGACAGCGCAGCAGGAAGGTCTGGGGCGGCAGTGCCTTGGCGGCGAAGCCTTCGCCGGAGATGGCATAGTCGGGGTGGGTGATCTCGTAGGTCTCACCCAGCAGCTTCATGGTAAATACCCCGTTTTCAAAGGGGACGCCCAGACGCTTTGCCGCCTGTAAAGCATCCAAAGCGGCGAATTTTTCCAGATAATAGGAAAAGGGAACCTCTTCCTTGTGGTTTTCTATTTGCATAAGTCCTACTCCTGTTTCAATAAATGCCGTAACGGGTTTGTTTCGATATATTCGATTCTGGTATGAAGGTCTTGTTCATTACGGATCACGTGATCATAGTAACTTGTTTGCCATAATTTTTGCCCACACGCTCGATTTGTCAGACGCTTAAATGCACCGACGATTTGGGGAACCGTAGGGCGCGACGACTCGGCGCGCCGAGGAAGTCTCACAATCATGTGCACATGATCGGGCATAATGACATATGAAGTAATTTGAACGCCGGGATATGCGTTTGGGATCGATGCAATGTATTGATTGATCATTTTGCCAAGCGGTGTCAGCTCTACTGTTGCAGATAAATCGATACCATCTTGTTTTTTCCGAATTTGAGAAAACAAATTGATTCGTTTAGCAGCACAGAGCGTTAGAAAATAGTCACCCTCAGAAGAATAATCGAATTCGGGGAGGCGCGGGTGAATACGTTTCGGAAGTTTCATCGGTCTGCCTCCATTACAATTATGCGGATCGGAGTACCCTACGGGGCGGTGAATACGATGGTCGTAGTGTACAAGGGTAGTCCGGCGCGCCCAGTGGTCGCGCCCTACGAGGGCGGAGCATCCCTACACTCTTTTCGGTGCGCCCAGTGGTCGCGCCCTACGAGGGCGGAGCATCCCTACACTCTTTTCGGTGCGCCCAGTGGTCGCGCCCTACGAGGGCGGTGCGCCCCTACAGCCGTTAGGCGAAGCGGCTGGCGTCGGTGTGAGGGAGGAAGCAGGCGGCTACGAAGCTGTCCATATAGCCGGGGTGGGTGGAGAGCTCCATGTAGGTCATGTTCTTGGCTATCTCTTCGGTCTTGTCGTTGGCATCGTCGGACAGGGACATGGTGTAAGCACCGGCCAGAGAGGAGTTACCGATATAGCGGTAGAGCTCCACAGGCAAATTGGGGAACATGCCGATGGCAATGGCGTTTTGCATATTGATGCCGCTGCCGATACCGCCGGCTACGTAGACCTTCTCCAGAACGCTCTCGTCCATATCCATGGCGGAGAGCATGGTGTCGATGGCGGAGTAAATGGCGCCCTTGGCACGGATGAAATTCTCAATATCCACTTCCGTCAGAGCCACTTCCCTGCCGGTGGCGGAGTCCTCGGGGAAAGCCAGAATATAGCGGCCGGAGCCGTACCGATCCCGGGCGATGCGCTTGCCCTCCCTGACCAGAAGACCCTTGGCGTTGATAATGCCCCCACGGAAAAGCTCTGCGATGGTATCAATGATGCCGCTACCGCAGAGGCCAACGGGCTTCTGCCCCTGATCACCGATGATGCCGAAGGTGGGCTCCATGGTGACAGGATCGATGGTGCAGGACTCGATGGCGCCGTCGGTGGCACGCATGCCGCAGGAGATATCACCGCCCTCAAAGGCGGGGCCTGCGGAGCAGGCGCAGGACATCATGAAGTCCCGATTGCCGAAGACCAGCTCGCCGTTGGTACCCAGGTCGATGAAGAGGGACATCTCGTCCTGATTCCAGAGCATGGAGGCGAAGGTGCCGGCGGTAATATCGCCGCCCACATAGGAGCCGATGTTGGGTGCCAGGCGCACAGCGGCATTGGGATGGATGGGCAGCTTCAGATCGGAGGCCTTCAGGCCGTTCCAGCTGAAGAAGGCGGGGATATAGGGCTCGGTGCGTACAGACTCCGCATCCACACCCACCAGCAGGTGGTTCATGGTGGTGTTGGCGGCGATGGCAGCACGGAGGATCTGGTCGGGGGTGATGTTCGCCTCCTTGCAGAGGGCGGCAATGAGGGGAATCAGTGTTTCCTTCACAATGGCCTTCTGCAGCTTCTTTTTTCCGCCGGGCTTGCCCTGTTCAATAATGCGGTTGATCACGTCGGCGCCATAGCGGATCTGGCCGTTGCCGCCGGAGGCCTTGGCCAGGAGCTTGCCGTCTGCCAGGTCGAAAAGGACAGCGGAGACGGTGGTAGTACCGATGTCAATGCCCACGGCGCAGAGGGGCGTAGTGTCGCTGACAGGGCGGATATCATAGATGGTAAAGCGATCCTCTACCTTCTCACCGATAACTTTGACGGTGAAATCACTGTCACGGAGCACCTTGGGCAGCTTGGCCATGGGATAGTGGGGCAGGATCACGGTGTGGTCGTCCAGCAGTGCCTCCAGCGCCCAGACCAGGCGCTCGTTATCGGGCATGGTGTCGTCCAGGGTGGGGGCTTCCATGGAAACCTCAATGGCCTCAAAGCCATTACCCAGGGAGATGTCCGCCGCCTTAACGCCTTGGAGCAGCTCTTCAAAAATGGCAACTTCCTCGCCGCTGGAGAGGTCGGCGGTCTTCATGCGGCTCTTGTAGGCAGAGGCGATGTCCGGCACCAGCACCTTCAGGTCGCTGGCGGCACGGCAGCAGCAGCTCAGACACCAGCCTGCGGCAAACTCCTCATCGGAGATATGCTGGGTCCGGTTTCCCTCGATCTGCCCCTCCAGAATCTGCACACGGCACTTGCCGCAGGAGCCGTTACCGGAGCAGGGGGCATCGATGGCCACATTGGCCTTACGGGCGGCCTCTAAGATGCTCTCACGGGGATCGGCGGTGATAACTACGGTATCGGGAGAGTTTTCAAAGCAAAATGTGATCTCAAACATGGTCATACTCTACTTTCTATAATTTAATCAGTAGAATTATATCATTTCCCCACCGCTCTGTCAATTTATTGTGAAAACAATCTTGCGCAAATCCGTGTAGAGTTTTATGCCGTAAGCGGAAATTTATCTTAGGGACTAATGACTAATAGCTAAGAACTAATAACTGAGGTATCGGCTCCGCCGATGGATTTAAAAAGAGTCAAACAGATGTTTATTGAACTGTTTGCTGCACTGCCAATTAACGACCTCCCCCTTTGAAGGGGGACACAGGGGGTTGCTGTAGGCACCACCGTCAAATAGATGTTTAGGCTATCGGCTTTAAGCAGCTGACCACAAAATATGGTGTTATTGTGCGATGGCAATTAAAAGGCGGTCGAAGATTGCACCGCCAAAAGAGCGGCGGTTGAAGCGGTAGCAATACTCGCTCAG
>JAFUPG010000009.1 GCA_017481325.1 Oscillospiraceae bacterium | reverse complement strand
TCCCGAGGGTGACAGCTCCGCCCCCCTGCAGGCCCTGATCTTCGACAGCCAGTATGACTCCTACCGTGGTGTCATTGTCTATCTCCTTGTAAAGAACGGTGTTCTGAAGCCCGGTATGGATATTAAGCTGATGGCCACCGGCGCAGAGTATAAGGTCGTAGAGGTAGGTACCCTCCATCCCACGGGCATGACCCCCACCGATGCCCTGGGCGCAGGTGAGGTGGGCTATCTCACCGCTTCCATCAAGACCGTAGCCGATACCCGTGTGGGTGACACCATCACGGAGCAGCTCCGTCCCTGTACAGAGCCTCTGCCCGGCTACCAGACGGTGCAGCCCATGGTCTACTCCGGTGTCTACCCGGCGGACGGCAGCAAGTACGGCGACCTTCGGGATGCTTTGGAGAAGCTGAAGCTGAACGATGCCTCCATGTCCTATACCCAGGAGAACTCCATCGCCCTGGGCTTTGGCTTCCGCTGCGGCTTCCTGGGTCTGCTGCATATGGAGATCATCATGGAGCGCCTGGAGCGGGAATATAATTTGGATCTGATCACCACCGCCCCCAACGTCGTCTACCGGATCACCAAGATCAACGGCGAGGTGGTGGAGGTCTATACCCCCCTGAACTACCCCGATCCCGCTGAGATCTCCTCCGGCGAGGAGCCCTTTGTCAAAGCCAGCATCCTCACGCCCCCTGAGTACGTGGGCAATATTATGGAGCTGTGCCAGCAGCGCCGTGGCGAGTACCGTGACATGACCTATCTGGATCAGGGCAGAGTGGAGCTGCATTATTTCATGCCCCTGAACGAGATCATCTACGATTTCTTTGATGCCCTGAAATCCCGCACCCGTGGCTATGCCTCTCTGGACTACGAGCTGGACGGCTACCGCCCCAGCAAGCTGGTGAAGCTGGATATCCTCCTCAATGGCGAGGTGGTGGATGCCCTGTCTTTCATCCTCTTTGCGGATAATGCCTACACCAGAGCCCGTCGCATCTGCGAGAAGCTGAAGGAGCATATCCCCCGTCAGATGTTTGAGATCCCCGTCCAGGCGGCCATCGGCGGCAAGATCATCGCCCGTGAGACCATCAAGGCTCTGCGCAAGGACGTTCTGGCCAAGTGCTACGGCGGCGATATCACCCGTAAGAAGAAACTGCTGGAGAAGCAGAAGGAGGGCAAGAAGCGCATGAGAACCTTCGGCACGGTATCCGTGCCTTCGGAGGCATTCATGGCGGTCTTGAAGCTGGACGAATGAAGCAAGTAACTGTCTATACCGACGGTGCCTGCTCCGGCAATCCCGGCCCCGGTGGCTGGGGTGCCATTTTGGAGTATAAAGGCATCGAAAAAGAACTCTCCGGCGGCGAGAAGGACACCACCAACAACCGCATGGAGCTCACCGGCGTGATCTCCGCCCTCTCCGCCCTCAGGGAGGCCTGCGCCGTGGATCTGTACACCGACTCCAAGTATGTCTGCGATGCGGTGGTCAAGGGCTGGGTTTACGGCTGGAAGAAAAAGGGCTGGATCAAGTCCGACAGGAAGCCTGCCCTCAATGTAGACCTCTGGGAGCAGCTGCTGCCCCTACTTTCCTACCATGAGGTCACCTGGCACTGGGTCAAGGGACATGCCGAGAACGAGAAAAACAACCGCTGCGATAAGCTGGCAGTGGCGCAGAGCAAGAAATTTGCCGCACTTTGAAGGGAAAGCATAGCATGAAGAAGAAAAATACCGTATTTTACATCCTCCTGGCTCTCTTTGTGGTGGCCATTGTGGCCCTGGATCAGTGGACGAAGTACCTGGTGGAGAGCGGCCTTGCCCTCTATGAGCACCGCCCCAGCATCCTGGGCATCTTTCACATCACCCACACCCGGAATGACGGCGGTGCCTGGGGCAGCTTCGGCGGCCAGACCTGGCTTTTTATTCTGGTGATGGTGGTCTTTGTGGCGCTTTTGGCCTATGCCGTATGGAAAAAGTGGCTCAGCAAAAAGGTGGAGTGGATCTGCCTTGCGGCCATTTTGGGCGGTGGCCTGGGCAATGTGATCGACCGCCTGTTCAAGGACGGCCTGGTCACGGATATGATCTGCCTGGACTTCATGAACTTCCCCGTGTTCAATGTAGCCGACTGCTTCATCACCTGCGGCTGCATCCTCCTGATGATCTACGTGATCTTCTTCGACCGGGAGAAGAAGGAAGAACCCAAAGCAGAACCCGAAGAATAAAGCAAGCACCCTTGGAAGGGAACTTCCAAGGGTGCTGTTTCTTAGTCGATCAGAGATTCCAGAGGGACAAAGTTATAACCTAATTTTTCTGCCAGCATGGCGACCTCGGTATTGCTGAAGGCATAGACCGTGGTGATCTCCGGGTCACCGAAGGGGGCAATAAAGACCGGATTGCCCTCGTCGTCGCTGGAATACCAGGTTTCGCAGCGTACCCAGGGATTGAGGAAAACCAGAGTTTTCAGGGAGGGACAGTCGATAAAGGCCTCGTCATAGATTGCTCTCATCGACAGAGGAAACACCAAGGTTTCCAGAGAGGAGCAACCGACAAAAGCTTCGTGGTCGATATCAAAGGCACCGATCCCAAAGTTTACTTCCTTCAACGCCGTGCAGTTGAGGAACATATTCGAGCGTATCGAACCAAAGGCCGGTGGCAATGTTACGGTCTCCAGGGAAGTACAGTTGGCAAATAAGCTGCTGTCGGCCCAATTGCTGTGTTGATAAAGGGAAACAGGGAAATTAACATCCTTTAGGACCCTGCAGCCGGAAAATACATAATCGCCCAGGTAGCGCACACCGTAGGGAATGTCGATTTGCTCCAGAGAGGTGCAGTCTGCAAAGACCATTGTTCCGATAGAGCGGAGAGTGGAGGGAAGCTCTACTTCCGTCAGAAGCTTGCAGCCTTCGAAAGCTGCACGTCCCAGGGAGACGACACCCTCCCGAACCACAACACGGGTTATTCTGTCACGCAAATGCCACCAGGGACAGGCGACCTGCCCGTAATAATCTCCGAAATCCGGTGTGCCAGAGCCGCCGATCACCAGAGTGCCGTCCGGGAAGAAGGCCCAGGTGCAGAGCCAAACGCTGCCATGCTCTACCGCCTGATCCAGATCGGGGATCGGAAGGGTGGCGGGATCGGGATCGTATTTGTCAATATAGCGGCTCAGGATCACGGCCAGCTGGGCTCTGGTGGCGAAGCCTCGGGGATCCAGCAGCGTTTTGCTTCCGGTCTTTGTGCCGGTAATGATGCTGTTGGAAACCGCCCACTGAAGGGGTTCCAGAGCATAGCCGGAGACCTGATCCTTATCCGGGAAGTTGGACAAAACGTCGGCATCAAATGCCGTGTCAAAGCCGCAGAGCTTGGCATAGCGGTAGAGAATGGTTGCCATCTGCTCTCGGGTGATATTGCCGTTGGGGTCGAACTTGCCCTGGCCGATGCCGCTGACTACGCCCTGTTCCGCAGCCCAGGAAACGGCTTCACTGTACCAGAGGCCGTCCGGAACATCCGTAAAGGGAGACTTACCTGCCTCCGGCGCTCCGGCATAGCGCCAGAGCACGGTGACCAGCATAGCACGGGTCATCAGATGGTCGGGGCGGAAATACTCGGTGCTGACACCGTTGAACAGCCCACGTAAGACCATGGCATTCACGCCGTCATAGTACCACTGGTCTGAGGGAAGATCTACAAACCTGCGCATGGCGGCAGCATAGGTTTCCTCGGTTTCCAAATAGGAGCAGCCGCAATCCGGGCAGACGTGCAGGAGCACACCTTCATACACGCCCTCTCTGGGGGCGATTCTTGTGATCTCCTGATTGATGTGGCCGCCGGAATTGATACACACTTCGAAAGAGATCTCACCGAGAACTTTACCGTTAATGTCTTCAATTTCGGTCTTTCCCCATCCAAAAGATTTGGGCGTGAAAAACATGAGTCCGCCGATCGTTTCGATCTCAACAAGGCCGCTGCTTCCTTTGTAACGGAATTCTTGGGAGTAAGTGTTGTAAGAGGGGGATTCCACGACCTCCAGACAACCCACCTCGTTTGGCGCCAGAGGCAGCGTGGACACAGTCTGTCTTGTGTCCGGATCAATCAGGGAAACAGACTCCAGAGCCTTATACCAGTCCGTCAGCAGAACCACTACCTCGGACTGCGTTCCTGCTACGGGGGTATAGGTCTCGCCGGAGCGTGTGGCGCTGTACATCACCACACGGTAAGCGCCGGTTGCAAAACCCTGAGTCCTCCAGAGGATCTCATAGGTATAGATGCCCTCCACACCGGGGAAGACGTCCGAAACCGTGGCCAGGGGCTTGGTATCCCCCTCGCCATAGATCTCCACGCAGAAATAGGAGTTGGCGCTGCCGCTGTCCCGGAGGAGGAAGAGCAGATTTACATTAGAGGGAAGCTTTACGGCCAGATCCCGGGTGGAAGGCATGGCCTCGATCAGGCTGGTTTCACCGATGTAGTCCCAGGGGCGCCTGCTCTGCTGCCCGGGTTGGACAACCGAAAGGGGCTGGGCACCTCCACAGATCTCCAGAACCTCAGTATCCGCCGCTGCCGCAGGCAGCGCCAGAGAGAGAAACAGCGCAGGAACCAACAATAAGGACAGAATTTTCTTATGCATGACAATCGCTCCTTTCTACAACTATAGAATAATATATTTTTTGTTATTCGTCAAGTCTTTTTTACCTTCTTTCGGGATCAATTGAAATGAAACGAGAAAACCCTTTGACCTTGCCCTTAGAATATGATATGATAAACAGGAATAGAGGTGAAATTGTGGATTATCGGGCACAAAGAGAAGGACAGCGTGTGGATGTGTTTCTGGCGGAGCAGCTGCCGGAATTGAGCCGCAGCGCTGTGCAGAAGCTGCTGGAGCAGGGTCAGGTGACCTGCGGCGGCAAGGCGGTGAAGAAAAATGCCAAAACCGAGCTTGGGCAGGTCTTTTCGGTGACTCTGCCGGAGGTTCGTGAGGTGGATATTGTGGCCCAGGACATCCCTCTGGACATTGTCTATGAGGATGAGGATCTGCTGGTCATCAACAAGCCCAAGGGCATGGTGGTGCATCCGGCGGCAGGTCATGTGGACGGCACGCTGGTCAATGCCCTCCTGCACCACTGCGGCGACAGCCTCTCCGGCATCAACGGGGAAAAGCGCCCCGGCATCGTTCACCGCATCGACATGGATACCACAGGACTTCTCATTGTGGCAAAGAACGATTTCGCCCATCAATTCCTCTCCGAGCAGCTGAAGGATCACTCCCTGAGCCGCACCTACGAGTGCATTGTCCGTGGCGGCTTCAAAGAGGACAGCGGAACGGTCAATGCCCCCATCGGCCGCCATCCCACCGACCGCAAGCGCATGGCGGTCACAGAGAAAAACAGCCGGGATGCCGTGACCCACTGGGAGGTCATCGCCCGTTACGGCAGCTATACCCACCTGCGCTGCCGTCTGCAGACCGGCCGTACCCACCAGATCCGTGTGCATATGGCCTATCTGAACCATCCCATTGCCGGCGACCCTGTCTACGGCGTAAAAAAGCCAGAGCTGGGGCTCAGCTCCCAGTGCCTCCATGCCCGTGAGCTGACCTTTGTCCACCCCCGCAGCGGAGAGAGAATGACCCTTTCCTGCCCCTTGCCTGAGGAATTTACTGCCGCCCTGAAACGGCTGCAGTCAATATAAGTCAAAAATAATATACAGGAGGAACTGCTATGACACCTTATGAAAAGCTTCAGAACTGCCTCGCCTGTGTGCGGAAAAAGACCGATTTTGTACCCGATGTTGCCTTGATCCTCGGCTCCGGCCTGGGCGCATTGGCTGACGAGATCGAAACCGTTGCCACCGTAGACTACCATGAAATTGAAGGTTTCCCCGTATCCAC
>JAFUPG010000094.1 GCA_017481325.1 Oscillospiraceae bacterium | reverse complement strand
GGAGCCGTGGCAATCTCATGGGAGGAAGCGACGACTTGAAAAGACGCTCGATATAGGGACGAACCGCCAACCACCCTTCGATTTCGCCGAAGCAGCTTCTATATGGCGGGGAAAGCGTGCAAGATTGCCACGTCGGGCTTACGCCCTCCTCGCAATGACAGGGCTTTTCGGTAGCCTCTGCGTCTATCGGCAATACGGTTCTTGGTGGTGCATCCAACAGTTTGATAAACATCTATTTGACGGTAGTGCCGGCAGCAACCCCCTGTGTCCCAGCACAAGGCACAAGTTCGACCAGCCAAATTAAAAATTTGGGGTCTCACTTCCCTTCAAAGGGGGAAGACGTTGATTGATAGTGCGGAAAATAGTTCGATAAACATCAATTTGACTCTATTTCAAATCCCATGGTTGGAGCTGATACCTCAGTTATTAGCTCTTAGTTATTAGTCCTTAGTCTCGCCGATAAACATCTATTTGACTATATTTCATTTTCCGTCAGTGGAGCCGACTGCTCCATCATTCACCTGCATCGTAGTGCCACGGGTCCACCCCATGGGTGCGCCCCTACGTCGTTCTGCCCTTAGGCGTAGCTCCGATTTTTGCGCCGAAAAAAGCAGGCTGCCGTGAAGCAGCCTGCTTTGTGTTTATTTTGTCTTCTTTTTCTTGCCGATCTTGAACATGAACAGCAGCAGCGCTGCCAGGTAGACGGCGGCGATGGCGATGGTCAGCAGCGGCGCATGGGGAATGGTCTCCGAGGCGGCGAAGCTGACCAAAAGCAGCATGGGCGCACCAAAGACGATGCCAAAGGAGCTGCCGGTGATCAGATTGTTGGAGGCCGGGGTCTTCAGCTCCGGGTCGATTTCACGGAGCAGCAGCACGCCGGAGGACAGCGTTCCCGTCAGCATGCCGAACATGGAGAAGAAGCCCTCGTAAGCATAGCCGGGATAGAGCTTTTTGCAGACCTGCCACAGGAACGCATAGGTGGCGATGGCGCCCAGAACGCTCATGAGGAGGAAGGGAACCCAGTTGCCGCTGAGCTCATCGATATTGATGCTGGTGATGCCGGCCACGATCATCAGGTCGAAGGCCAGGCCGGAGATGCGGTTGAGCAGATAGTCGTTCTGGTACTGGTGGGTCATCCACTTCTTCTTGCGGAAGAATTTGAACAGGCTGCGGCAGACCATAGCCACCACGGAGCCCACGATGAAGTTAAAGCCCCACAGCAGGCTGCTGACGGTCTTGGCAAGGCCGGGGGCCACCGTCTCCAGCAGCGCCACGATGCCCCAGATCAGCAGATAGGTGATGAAATAGAGAATGGCCACCAGACCCACCTGGATGCTCAGACGGTCGATGGAGTCGGAGATAGGAGCCTCGTCGTGAGCCTGGAAGAAGTCCACGGTGACGGAGCCGCTGACCTCCTCCTTGTCCTTGTAGCGGCGAAGCTTGCCCTTTTTGCTGAGGATGGTCATGGCGATGACGCCGATGACACAGGCCACCAGATAGCCCATGGCCGCCAGGGACAGGCCGTAGCTCTGACCGCCTGCCATGCCCAGGGCTTCGTACTGGGTGCCTACGTTGTTGGCCTGGCCGGGGCCCTGGCCGTAGGCCATGGGCAGCAGGATGCCGCTGGCCTGGAAAAAGTCAGGCTTGATGGTGTAGGCCACGCCGATGGAGATCACCAGACCCACCAGCGCCTGCACCAGATAAGTACAGACGATCAGCGCGCCGGACTGGCTGCCCACCACAGCGCCGGATTCGCTCTTTTTCTCCGGGATGCGCAGACTCAGGGCGATGAAGCCGAAGGCCAGGGCGTGGTAGGTGAGCTTCTCCATAAAGGCGGCATCGATTTTCAAAACGCCGGTGCTGCGGAGGATCAGCAGCACAAAGCCGGCCAGAACCGCCGTGGGCATCAGGCTGTTACGGACAAATTTGACCTTGCGCTTCAGCACATTGGCCAGAAGCAGCAGGGCGGCGATAATACCGATCTGGATAATGGGGTTCCACAGACCGGAGTTGGAGGCGGAAAAATCACTGATTCCCATTAGATCACACTCTTTTCTGCAGGTATTTTATTCACATTTTTGCATTCCTCATAGAAATGCAGGAATTTCAGGGTGTTGCTCCCGGAAGGGATCAGCAGCTCGTAGTAGACCTTGCCCACGGTAAAGACCAGGGCATGGCGGCCGTGCATGGCCATTTCGGAGATGCTTTCCAGCGCAATTCGGGTCTCGCCCCAGGCGATGGCCTGACGATCCATGGTCACTTCGCCGCCGGGCAGCTCGGTCTCCACGTGGTTCTCCACGGTACGGACGGTGACATCAGGGGCGGTGATGGGGACGTTCTGCGCCACACGCTCTGCCATTTTCTGCCGCTGCCAACGGGCGGCCTCGGTCAGGGTGTCGTAGTCCAGGCCGTGGAGCATGCCGAATTGATCATAGGTAAAGCTGCCGCCGCAGGCGCTGCAGCTGACCCTGTCCTTTTGGGAGGAGAGGGTCTCCATTTTGCCGCAGAGGGGGCAGAAATACAGCAGATTTTCCATTTTCACCGCCAACTGCTTGCCCTTGTAGGGCTTGGGGTCGGCCTTCTGACGGGCATAGGCGTCCTCGTAGAGGTCACGGCAGATGGCCTCGTTGACCTCATCGGCGCTCATATTGGCCAGCTGCTCCTTGGTGTAGATATTCACCACGCCGCCGTAGAGAGGGCCACGACGGGTGCCGCCCTCGGCCCAGTTGGGGCTGACAAAATAGCCGCCGGTGAGCTTGTAGGTCACCAGAGCACAGCCGGCCTTCTTGGCCATTTTGCCCGTGGAGGGCAGAATGGGATTGGTCAGGCCGTCCCAGCTGCGGGTTCCCTCGGCAAAAATGCAGACATTTTCGCCGCTGCGGGTCTTGCGCAGCACCTCCAGCACGGTCTGGGAGGCCACGGAGCCCTTGTAGCGCATAATGGGAGCGAAAATGAAGCGGATCAGCTTGTAGAAAAATATCCAGCGGGAAATATGCTCGCTGCCCACGAAATACATCTGCCGGGGGAAGCTGAGCCCCACCAGAATGGGGTCAAAATCCGTCACGTGGTTGGACAGCACCAGATAATTCTCCGGCAGGTTCTTGGGCACGTCGTAGGTGTAGCCAAACTTCAATTTGGCCAAAGGCCAGGCAATGCAGGGGCGAATGATCTTCCAAAACATCTTATGTTTGCGACTCACAGGCGGTTCCAGCTTTCCAAAAAATACGGAATTATTATATCAAATGATACCTTCCGCCGTCAAAGGTTTTTTATATTTTTACCCATTTTTTGCCGGAAAATGAAGTGGTTTTCAGCAAAAACCCACCGTAAGCGAACATAGTCGCAGTTTTGCGGAATCCCGGCGCTCGCAGAGGACAAATCCGGGCCGTCTGTCCGGTTTTTTCCGTTTATTCTTTTGCTGCCCTATGTCCTCCCCTGTCTTGCCGGTTCGCTTGTGGCGCAGCTTTGTTTTCCGTCCTGCGCTCCCCCGTCCGGTGTGGGGCGCAAAACGGGGCAGCGTAGGGCTTCAAAAATTGAAAGCGGCACGGTGGGTTACTTGCTTTGAGAAAGGCAACTACCTGCCGAATTTCGGCAGGTTAAGAATGATATATTTCCACTTCGTGAAAATATGATATCCGTTCCCTCTTATGCCGAAGGCATAGGAAGAAACGGATATGATTGCGGCAGCGTTTTGCTTTATGCAATTCCGAAGAGGCGCATGGCGTTTTGTGCGGTGGCCTGCGCCACCTCTTCGCTTTCCAGACCCTTGATTTGGGCGATCTTTTGAGCCACCAGCGGCACGTAACGGCTGTCATTGCGGCGGCCACGGTGAGGCTCCGGCGCCATGTAGGGGCAGTCGGTCTCAATGAGGAGCTGCTCCAGGGGCAGCGCCTCCACGCATTCCACCGCCTTGCGGGCATTTTTAAAGGTCACGACCCCCGTAAAGCCCACATACCAGCCCCGTTCCGCCAGCCACAGGGCGCACTCCCTGGAGCCGGAAAAGCAGTGGAACACACCCCTCAGATCCGGGTGGCGCCGGACGATGTCCATGGCATCCTGCCATGCCTCACGCATATGGACGATCACCGGCAGCTTCAGCGCCTCCGCCAGCTCGATCTGCGCTTCAAAGGCGATGATCTGCCGTGCCCGGGGCACATCCTCGTAGTGGTAGTCCAGGCCGATCTCGCCCATGGCCATGACTTTTTCATGCCCGGCCAGGCGGCGGTACTGATCCAGCAGCTTGCCGTTGACCTGATCCGCATCGTCGGGATGGCTGCCCACGCTGGCCCAGACAAAGGGGTACTGCTCCGCCAGGGCGATACTCCGCTGAGAGGAGCCCAGGTCGCAGCCCACATTCATGACCCAGCCCACGCCATTGGCATGCAAAGTGTCAAAAATCTCCCCCCGATCCTCGTCGAAGCGGCGGTCATCCAAATGGGCGTGAGAGTCAAAGCACAGCATAGTCGGCCTCCTGTGATTTATGTTCTAAAAGAGATTATACCCAAAGCCGCCCCAGCCGTCAAGCCCCTTTCCGGGAAGTGCGCCCCACAGCCCCTGCCGAAGCCGCTTCCGCACCGCTGACGGGATTTGGAATTGCGTCAAACAGATGTTGATCGGCGAGCGAATGGCTAATAGCTAAGAACTGAGGTATGGGCTCCGCCCATAGGATTTGAAATAGAGTCAAATTGATGTTTATCGAACTGTTTGCTTTTGCCCAAATCCACCTTTTCAATAGAAGTACAGGCTACCGAAAAGCCATGTCATTGCGAGGAGGCATTTATGCCGACGTGGCAATCTCCTCTATAAATGTTCCGAATATATGGGAATT